>NZ_JBVHHW010000027.1:54229-66767 GCF_055560875.1 Kitasatospora sp. NPDC023118 | reverse complement strand
CGGAACCGGCAGCGCCAACCAGCAGTGGAACCTGGTGCCCGTGCCGGGCGGTACCGCCGTCCGGTTGGTCTCCGTCAACAGCGGCAAGTGCCTGGACGTCACCGGAGCTTCCACTGCCGACGGCGCCCAGGCCATCCAGTGGACCTGCGGAACCGGCAGCGCCAACCAGCAGTGGAACCTGGTGCCCGTGCCGGGCGGTACCGCCGTCCGGTTGGTCTCCGTCAACAGCGGCAAGTGCCTGGACGTCACCGGAGCTTCCACTGCCGACGGCGCCCAGGCCATCCAGTGGACCTGCGCCGACGGCAAGACCAACCAGCAGTGGAGCGTTTCCTAGTTTCCCTCCGTGTTCGGCCCGGTCAGGCCTGCCTGACCGGGCCGAACTTCTCGCCGCCGACGGCCCAGCGGCCGCGGCGCACCACGGCGACCAGGTCGTGACTCCCGGAGTCGACCACGACCAGGTCGGCGAGCTTGCCGGTCTCCAGCGAGCCGATCGAGTCGCTCAGGCTGAGCAGCCGGGCCGGGGTGGTGGACAGCGACTGGACTGCCTGGCCGAGCGTCAAGGTGGCCGGGAGGCCGCCGCTGTGCTCGTGGGCGAGGGTGAGGAGACGGTGGGCGTCGTGGCTGCGGGATCGCCAGGCCGGGCCCCGGTTCGGTCCGAGTCCTTCCGCGGCTGCGATTCGGGAGACGGGCACCGGGTCGTCCGCAGTCGCCGGGCTCTGCGTGGTCGGCGGGTCCACCACGCACCGGGCTGCGGCTTCGAAACCGGCCTCACCATCCTGATCCGCGGCTCCGAGGAAACGCTGAACAACCTGCGGACCCAGCACCACAACTGGCGAGACCTCAGCTCTCGGTGTCGCACCCCCGCCTAGTGTTGCCCCCACCCCCCGCGTCGGACGGTGAACGCGGGCTGGTGTACGTTCATGCCGAGCTAAAACTACTAGCTCTAGTTTTAGTGGCCCAACGGGCTGCACCGGCATCTCCTGGTGGCACCCCGAAGCCGTCCCTTCACGCAGTGTCCTGCACCGCCCCGCACAGCCGACTCACTGGCGCTGCACGACCCCGAGCGCCGCACCACAAGCCGGTCGACGCCTCGGCAGAAGAAAGGCCGAATCCCAGACATGAGCATCAAGGCGAAGTTCGCCACCACCGCGGCCCTGACGGTCGCCATCAGCACCGGCCTCGCCGCCCCCGCGATCGCCGCTCCGGCGCACCCGGCAGCGGTTGCTCCGGCGGCGGTCGCTCCGGCCATGACCGCCCCGGCGAGCGCCGGCACCGCGAGCGCCGGCACCGTGACCGAGGCGCAGTGGCTGACTGACGTGAGCACCGCGATCGCGCCGGCCCGCGCATACGTCGAGCAGCGCACGGCCAAACCCACGGGTCAGCGCCTCGCGATCGTGTTCGACATCGACAACACCACGCTCGCGACGCACTTCCACCCGTTCACGATGCCGGGCATCGCACCGGTCGTGCAGCTGGCGCAGTACGCCCACTCACGCGGAGTCGCGGTCATCTTCGTCACCGCGCGGCTGGACTTCATCGACCCGATCACCCGCCACAGCCTGAGCGAGGCGGGCTACACCGTGGACGAGCTGCGCGGGCGCGACATGGGCGATCTCTTCGAGCCGGTCCAGCAGTTCAAGACGAACGAGCGGATCAAGGTGGAGAACGAGGGCTACACGATCATCGCCAGCGTCGGCAACAACTGGACCGACCTCGACGGCGGCCACGCCGAGCAGGCCTTCAAGCTGCCGGACTACAACGGCCTGCTCTCCTGACCACGAGGACGGGCCGCAGCATCGCCCGGGGTGCGACTCCTCACCTGTCCGACTCTTCGGGCGTCCGTTGGTGAGCCGTCGGTCCTCCGGGCGATGCCGGCGGGCACGTGGCCGGTCCGCTTCCTCGGCCGGTCAGTGGCACCGAATGGTCGACGCCCCTGCTGGCGAGTGCGTCGTCGTGCTCGCTCGGTCCTTCCTCGCCGTCTCGCGCATCACCGGCGTGTGCATGGAGATCTGTGGAAGCGGTGCGGTTCCTCGCCGCCCGGCCTCTCCCAGAAGCTGGACCCGGCCCTGTTCGGCCACCTCGGCTGGCGCCGACTCGGCACCCCCTGCCCGAATCCTCGTCAGAGTGTGAACATCGCGCTGTACGGCGGGGCGATGCGTTCCTGCCGTGATCCGAAGTCGACGAGCACGGCGATGTCGCCGTCACCTTCGACGCCGATGACCCGGCCGAGGCCGTACCTGTCATGGGTGACCCGGTCGCCGACCGCGAAGTGCTTGCGCGGCGCCTCCACCGGGGCCTTGAAGGGGCTGTTGGGCAGGGGGCGGCGGACTGCTGCAAATTTCGTCATCCCCTCCAGTATGCGCCGGAAACCGCGGGAGCGGTCCCTTTCGGCGCACTCGAGTTCGGGCAGGGCGGAATGCCGCATGCGCGGTCCAGTGCGCCCAGGACGGCGCCGGCGGGCGGGGCACATCGCCTGCGCGGCGCTGTCGCCGCGCGGGCCGGCCGCGCCGTGCCCGCTGGAATCGCCCTCCCGGGGCGGCGGCGCGGACGGCGCACGGCCATGCCAACCGGCTTGCTCCCAGGGCTCGTTGAGGGACGTGACGGCTCGGGGCTCGCGGCCTCGGGGACACTTTTCCGAAACTGAGGGTGAAATATCCACCCGCAGCGAGCTCGGGCCTGCTACAGTCGTTATTAGTTGCAGTAGTGGTTCCCATGAACTTTGTGTGCGCCTGCTGATGTATCGCAGGCGCATTTTTGTTTCCCGGCTCTTCCCCGGGTGGGTGCTCATCGCGGCGACTCGAAGCCCGCGCTGTGCGCGCTTCGGACAGCCTCTGAAGGAGATTTTTATGGCTAATGGCACCGTGAAGTGGTTCAACTCGGAAAAGGGCTTCGGCTTCATCGAGCAGGAGGGTGGCGGTCCGGACGTGTTCGCCCACTACTCGAACATCAACGCCAACGGCTTCCGTGAGCTGCTTGAGGGCCAGAAGGTCGAGTTCGACGTCACGCAGGGCCAGAAGGGCCCGCAGGCCGAGAACATTCGTCCGCTGTAGTTTTCCTGCCACGGCACCCGCCAAGCAGCGAGGGGCCCGCACCGCGTACAGGTGCGGGCCCTTCGGCATCGCGCCACGGCGCACCCCCTGGCCGTTCGGGCCCCCTGGCTCCGCCGCCGGCGGCCATCTCCACGCGAGACGCACAGCGGCGCGTCCGGATCGGCGTCTCGCCGTGACGGTTCACGGTTCTACGTTCCTCGCTCCCACGCTGCGTGGTGAGCGCCGACCGTGGGTGAGGTGCCGCACGGTTCTGCCGTGCGCGCTCCACCCGTCACCTTCGGCCCGTTTCCTTGCGGTCTCCGCCGGCGCCCCGTGCCACGGAATCTTCCTCGCGACGTGCCGCCTTGAGGAAGGTTTCTCCGCATGAGCCGCTCCGGTCGCTCCTCGTACCAGAACGCCAACTCCCGTTCCACCGCAGGCTCCCGCTCCGGCGGCGGCTCCTTCCACGGCGCCCGGCCCGCCGGAGGCCGGCGGACCTCCGATCGGGGCGCCGCCCGGGGCTCGTCTGCGCAGGGAGAGTTCGAGATGCCGGTCAGCACCACCCCGGCACTGCCGGCCGTCGAGTCCTTCGGCGAGCTGGACATGCCGAAGGCGCTGCTGTCGGTGCTGACCCGCCGGGGCGTCACTGCGCCGTTCCCGATCCAGGCCGCGACGCTGCCGAACTCGCTGGCCGGACGCGACGTGCTGGGCCGAGGCCGCACCGGCTCCGGCAAGACCATCGCGTTCGGCCTCGCCGTCCTGGCTCGCACCGCCGGTCGGCGCGCCGAGCCGCGCCGCCCGCTGGCCCTGGTGCTGGTCCCCACCCGCGAGCTCGCGCAGCAGGTCACCGAGGCCCTCACCCCTTACGCCCACGCGGTGCAGCTGCGGATGGCGACCGCGGTGGGCGGGGTGCCGATCAAACGCCAGGCGTGGGCGCTGAACCGCGGGGTGGAGGTCGTGGTGGCCACTCCAGGCCGGCTCAAGGACCTGATCCAGCGCGGCGACTGCCAGCTGGACGGGGTCGGCATCACCGTGCTCGACGAGGCCGACCAGATGGCCGACATGGGCTTCCTGCCGCAGGTCACCGAGATCCTCGGCCAGGTCGCCGAAGGCGGCCAGACGATGCTGTTCTCCGCCACCCTGGACCGCAACGTCGACCGGCTCGTGCGGAACTTCCTCAAGGACCCGGTCACGCACTCGGTGGACCCGTCCGCAGGAGCGGTCAGCACCATGGAGCACCACGTCCTGCACGTGCAGAACTACGACAAGAACGCCACGATCGCCCACATCGCCTCCCGTGACGGCGGGGTGATCATGTTCATCGACACCAAGCACGGCGCGGACCGCCTGGTGGAGGACCTGCTCGCCAACGGGGTGAAGGCCGCCGCCCTGCACGGCGGCAAGTCCCAGCCCCAGCGCACCCGCACCCTGGAGCAGTTCCGCACCGGTCAGGTCACCGCGCTGATCGCGACCAACGTCGCCGCCCGCGGCATCCACGTCGACGGGCTCGACCTCGTCGTCAACCTGGACCCGCCGGCAGACCATAAGGACTACCTCCACCGGGGCGGCCGCACCGCCCGGGCCGGCGAGTCCGGCACCGTCGTCACGCTGGTGCTGCCCAACCAGCGCCGTGCGATGGCCCGCCTGATGACAACGGCCGCCATCACCCCCGTCACCACCAGGGTCAGCGCCGGCGGCGAGGACCTGGCCCGCATCACCGGCGCCCGCGTGCCCACGGGCATCCCCACCGTGATCCCCGACCCCGTTGTCGAGCGGCCGCGCCGGAGCCCGTCCACGAGTCGCGCCCGCCGCGGCCGTCCCGCCTACACCGCAGGCGACACCCGGGCCGGCTCCGGTCGCGACACCCAGGGCGCCTCCGGTCGCCGCCGGGAGCCCAGGCGCGCCACCCTCGCCGCGTAGCACCGACGGGCCCGGCTCGCGGTGCGGACCGGGCCCGCGACCGCGATAGTCGTCGGCACGTTCACAACCACGCAGGACGCCCCGGCGTGCATGATGTCCCGAGCCGTGCTCATGACCGCCATCCCCTTCCTGGTGTGGGTGCTGCGCGTGAGGCCCGGGCAGGCGCCGGTCGCCCCGGCTCCGCGGAGGAGCCCTCCTCTTCCAGGGGCGTCATGGTGGCTTCGCATCCTGGCGGTCCGCCGGCGCCGGGTACGCGGTGCGGGCGGTACGGCGGCATTCCGAGGCGGGCTTGCGGGCGGCGGGGCCCGGGCCGAGGCTGGGGGAGTGGGGCCGTGCGGACCGCGAGCGGCGCAGACCGGGCGCGGTGCGGCGGCCGTCGGGTGGTGGTCGACCCGGCAGGTGACGATCGCGGCCGAGCATCTCGTCGGGCGGTGATGCCGGATGGCGCTGACGCTGGCACTGGCCGGTGACACGATGCTCGGGCGTGGTGTCGGATGGCGCTGACGCTGGCACTGGCCGGTGACACGATGCTCGGGCGTGGTGTCGCCGAGGAACTGCGGCGCGCACCGGCTGCGCGGACGCTGTTGTCCGCAGAGGTGCGGCGGGTACTGGCGGAGGCAGACCTGGTCGTGCTCAACCTGGAGTGCTGCATCTCCGGTCGGGGGGAGCGCTGGCCGAACCCGGACAAGCCGTTCTTCTTCCGCGCCCCGTCCTCTGCCGCCACCGTCCTCTCCGAGCTGGGGGTGGACTGCGTGACGCTGGCCAACAACCACGCCCTGGACTACGGCTTCGACGCCCTCGCCGACACCCGTGATCTGGTGGAGCGCGCCGGCGTCCGCGCGGTCGGAGCCGGGCGGGACGTGTCGCAGGCCCGGGAGTTCGCGGTGCTGGAGGCCGGCGGGGTGCGGGTGGCGGTGGTCGGTGCCACCGACCACCCGAAGGAGTACGCGGCCGGGCCGGGGCGCGCCGGTGTGGCCTGGGCCGACCTGCACGCGGGCGTGCCCGCCTGGCTCAGCGCCCTGGTGGCGCGGGCCGCCGGGGAAGCGGACGCGGTGCTGGTCACCCCGCACTGGGGCCCCAACATGACCTCGCGCCCGCCGGCTCACGTGCGCACGGCGGCATCGGAGCTCCTGACGGCCGGGGCGACGCTGGTCGCCGGACACTCCGCCCACGTCTTCCACGGCGTCGCCGACCGCATCCTGTACGACCTGGGCGACTTCATCGACGACTACGCCGTCGACCCGGAGCTGCGCAACGACCTCGGCCTGCTGTTCCTGGTGGTCCTGGACGACGCCGACCGCCCGGCGCCGGTGCGTCTGGAGGCGGTGCCGCTGGCCCTCGACTACTGCCACACCCGCCTTGCCCGGGGCGAGGAGTGGGAGTGGATCCGCGAACGGTTCACCACCGCCTGCGCGGAGTTCGGTACCGAGGTGGGCGAGCGGGCCGGACGGCTGACGGTCACCTGGGGGTGAGGAGGCTGCTCGCACCCGTCGGGCAACCTCGGCGGGTCGCCCCGCGCAGCCGTGCCGCATGACCGAGGAGCCGGCCTCTGGTCGTGCGCTGTGCCGGTGGTCGTGCGCTGTGCCGGCGTCTCGCAGGCGCGGGCGGCCGGCTGAGCCGGGTACGCCGTGCCCCCCGCGTGGTGCGGTCCTAGGCTGGTCCGTAGGAGCCACTCGGCGGAAGTCCCCGTCACCCATCAACCGGGGGACGGGCGAGACCGCACTGGAGGTGTCCCATGGTGTCTCCCGCTTCCTCTTCCTCGACGACCGGTGCGAGCGAGAAGCCCGCGATGCGCCACTGCTGCCCGAGCGGAATGGTGACCTTCGCCGGTGTGCTGGTGTTCATCCTGGCGCTCTTCAACGGCCTGAACGGCGTTGCCGCGATCAACCGGTCGCACGTCTTCGTCGACGGTGCCCACATCGTGGTGGGCGATCTGCGGGCCTGGGGCTGGACCCTGCTGGTGCTCGGGATCCTGCTGGCCCTGATCGCGGCCGGCATCCTGGCCGGCAGCCAGCTGGCGCGCTGGGTCGGTCTGGTCGTGCTGTCGCTCAACGCCTTCTCGCACATGTGGGTGGTGGCCAGCTACCCGCTCTGGTCGGTGCTGATCATCGTGCTGGACATCCTGGCGATCTACGCGCTCTGTGTGCACTGGGGCAGGCACGAGCACGCGGCCGCGCCGCGATAGCCGACCTCACTGGCGACGGCCACGGTGGTGAACGCGTCACCGACCCCGAGGCCGCCGCCTCCCGCGACCAGGCCATGCTCAAGGCCGAGGCCCGCCCCGAGTTCGCCCTCCCGCCGCCCCCCGGCCACCTTCGGCCCCTGCCTGCTGCACAGCTCCTCCGACGGGCAGCCCGTCCCCCCGGCCGGGCACCCCGCCGGGCAGGGGTGGGTGCGCGGTCGGGTCTGGGCGTTCAGCGTCGGTCTGCCCGCCGCTCCGCGGGGCCGTGGCGGAGGCTCGCGAACCGCGAGGAGGACGGATCGAGGCGGTTTCAGGCGGGGGCACAGACGGCTTCGACGAACTCGGCGACTTCGTGCCGGTTCAGGTGCCGTGCGATGTCGGCCTCGCTGATCATGCCGACCAGTCGGTGGGAGTCGATGACCGGCAGTCGGCGGATCCGGTGCTCCTCCATGAGCCGCAGGATCTCGCTCTGGTCGGCGTCGGCGTCGACGGTGATCGGCTTGCCCTGGGCGAGTTCGCCGGCGGTCGTGGTCCTCGGGTCCCTGCCCTCGGCGAGGCACTTCACCACGATGTCGCGGTCGGTGACGATCCCGTGGAGCCGGTCGTCCGCGCCGCAGATCGGCAGGGCGCCGACGTCCAGCTCGCGCATCCGCCGGGCCGCGGCCTCCAGCGTTTCGCTCTCCTGCACGCAGATCGCCCCGGTGTGCATGATGTCCCGCGCGGTGCTCATGACTGCCATCCCTTCGCGGTGTGGTTCCGGGCGTGAGAGTCCGGTCCGGTGCTGACCGTCGCCTCGGGTTGAATCCTCTTTTCCAGGGTCGTCCTCGCCATCGCCCCCGCGCATCCGGGCCGGGCGGCGATACCGGGCGCGCGGCGCGGGCGGCGCGGCCTCCTTTGGCCGCCGGTGTTCATCGGCGGTGTCCCGGGGGAGGGGGTTGCCTGCGACAGGGCGCGGACCGAGCCTGGAGGAGTGGGGTGGAGTGCGATCCGCGGACGGGCGGGCTGCCCGTGAGGGCTTGGCGACGACGCGGGCGAGCGGGCCGGACAGTCGACCGAGGTGACGGAAGAGGGGCGGGACCACACTGGTCGGGAAGAGTGATGCGCGCGCCCGGCGACACCGCTCCGTCTGCCGCTGGGGTGGTCAAGGGCCGGGCCGCAGTGCGGAGTTCGGGCTTCGGAACGGGGCAGAGGATGAGTACGGATTCCCCGGAGGACCTGGTCCGCGCGGTGCGTGCGGCCGGTGTCCGCGACGAGCGGCTGATCGGCGCCCTGCGCGTGATCCCGCGTACAGGGTTCGTCCCTGCCGGGCAGGCGGGGGCCGCGTACCGGGACAGGCCGGTGCCGATCCCGCACGGGCTGGTGACCACACAGCCGTCGCTGTCCGCGGCGATGATCGAGGGCTTGGCGCTCATCGGTGACGAGCGCGTCCTCGAAGTGGGCACCGGTCTCGGATTCCAGACGGCGTTGCTGGCACACCTCGCGGCCGATGTCGTGAGCATCGAGTTGTGGCCGGACCTGGTCGCGCAGGCACGGCGGAACCTCGACCGGCTCGGCGTCGGCAATGTCGAACTGCTCGTCGGGGACGGCAGTCGCGGAGTACCCGGGCGCGCCCCGTACGACGCCGTACTGGTGTCTGCCGCGTATCCCGACGTTCCCCCGCCGCTCGTCGAGCAGCTCCGGCCCGGTGGCCGTCTCGTCCAGCCGATCGGGCCGGGCGGCCGGGAGGACGTCGTGGCCTTCCGGCGGACGGCCGCGGGGCTGGAGCGGGAGCGCGTTCTCCTCCCGGCGAGGTTCGTCCGCCTCCAGGGCGAGTACGGCTTCCCGTCTTGATCGGCGGACACGGTCGGCAGCGATCTGCCCGGCACTGCCGAAATCGGGGGATCGGCTCTCCGGCGATGGTGGGCCAGCCACGGGCCGGGCGGGTTGCGGGCGTCGGGTGTCAGGCGCGCATCAGAAGGGTGTCCAGCGGCTCGCCGCTGTGCAGCAGGGCGACGGCTTCGGCGAGCAGCGGGGCCACGGTCCGCACGCGATGCGGCAGGGCGCGGAAGCGGCCCGGGGGAAGGGTGTTGGTGGTGAGCAGTTGGCGGATCGGGAGTCGCGCGAGCCGGGCGGTGGCTCGGTCCACGAGCAGGGCGTGGGTGACGGCGACGGTGATGTCGGGTGCCGCGCCGTGCGCGAGCAGGACGTGGACGCCGGCTTCGATCGTGGCGCCGGTGCTGATCATGTCGTCGACGACGACCGCGGGCTGGTCGGCGACGTCACCGACCAGGTCCTCGGCCTCTGCGTTGCCGCCGGACGAGCGGGTCCTGCGGACGATGGCGACCGGCTGGTCGAGCAACGCGCCGTAGTTCTCGGCGAGTTCGACGGTGCCGGGGTCGGGCGATACCACCACGGTGGCGGGGCGGGAATGCTCGGCAAGGGTGCCGGCGAGCAGCGGGACGGCGGTGAGCGTCTCGACGGGGATGGCGCTCATCGCTTCCAGGGCGGGGGTGTGCGGGTCGATGACGATCAGCCGCTCGGCGCCGGCGGCCGTCAGGGCGTCGAGGGCGACCCGGGCGCCGACGGACTGCCCGGCCCGGGTCCGGCGGTCCTGTCGGGCGTAGCCGAAGTACGGCACGACGGCGGTGACCCGTTTCGCGCCTCCCCGGCGGCAGGCGTCCAGGAGCAGCAGGAGTTCGACCAGGTGGGCGTTCACCTCGGGGCCGGTGGGCTGGACCACGTACACGTCCTCGCCCCGTACGTGGCCGACGAGGGGCCGCAACTCACCGTCGGGGAAGCGTTCCACCTCGCACTCGACCGGCTCGGTGCCGAGTGCCTCCGCGACGGCGTCGGCGAGCGCGGGATGGGCGGTACCCGACAGGATCCGCGGGTTCGACATCGCATCCTCCCGATGGGTCTCGGTGTGCCGGGCCGCGCCGTTGGGGCGGGCTCAGGACGGTGGCACCTGGAGCGGCCGATGGGAATCGTCGGCGCGGGCCAGAGTGGCCAGGGACTTCCGGTACTCCGCCGGATCGACGAGCCCGGCCATCAGGGCGGCGACCAGCAGCCCCTCCATGTCCTCCAGGTCGGCTGTGACGGCAGAGGCCGGGAAACCGTCGGCGGAGTGCGACGCCTCGCGCGTCGGGTTCCGTCGGCGCGTGGGCTCCTCGGGCCGCCGTGCGGCGGCCCGGGCCGGGCCTGCCGCCAACCGGCCCAGGCATCTGAGCAGTGCTGCGATCACGGCCGCCACCTCCCGGCGAGTCCTTCTGTACACCAGCCTGTCAGGTGGTTTCCGGTGGTGACAGTGGCTGGTCGGCCCGGCCTGGGTGGGCCGGGTGTCCCAGCCGGACCGGCGGGGCAGGGTTCCGGCAGGTGGAAAGTGGGGATCATATGAATGGAAGAGGGACTCCGGGTGAGACATGGAGTAGCCGGCGTTGATCGTCGTGCACCGTGTGATCACGCTCCGCGAAGAATCGGACAGAGCCCCCCTTTCGTTTGCGTCTCCCGCCATTCGCGATGCTTCCCCTGGTCGCCGGTCCCGTCCGGCGGCCGGTCGCCGTTCGTCACGGGTGGTTGCCGTTCGTCACGGGTGGTCGACGTCGACGTGGCTGTCGTCGCACGTGTGGTGGAGCGCCTGGTGGACGGCCGCGACTCCGTCGACCGAGCGGCTGAGGCACTCGATGACGGGATCAGGCTCTTCCGCTCGACGGTGCCCCTCAGGGTGACGACTCCGTTGTCGACGGTGACGCCGACGGCGTCGGGCGGAGCCACAGCGTGCGGCCGAGGACGTCGCCGTCAGGTGCGAATCCTGTCGTCCCGACTTGTACAACCGCAGGTCATGGGCCGTTTCCATCGTGAGGTGGAAGCGGCCTTGACGTGTTTCCGGGCCTTGTGAGTGCATTGTCAGGGCGGGATTTCGTCCGAGCTGATCACACCAGGGGTGGTTCCTCGGCAATCGGCGTGTCAGGTGACGTGGAGTGTGATCGCCGCGGTGTGGAGCTGGCCGGCGGTCTGGAACTGCAGGTAGGCCCGCCAGTTGCCGGGTTCGCCGAGCAGGGCGTAAAAGGTCAGCGTCGGCCCGCCGTGGTCCGCGTTGACGGGGGTGACGGGGTGGAGGTGGGCCAGCGCCTGATCGCCCTCGTGGACGATGCTGAGGTGGGCGTAGCTGCCCAGGTACGGCTGGACGTCGGTGACCGGCTGGCCGTCCTTGCTGATGGTGACGGTGAGCGGGGCGGGCGTCCCGGCGGTGAGTCGCCCTTGGACGGCGACGGTGTAGCCGTCGGCCGTGGTGCTGTCGGTTACGGCGGGTAGCGGCACGGGGGTGGCCTGGCCGGGCACCGCCACGGTGCGGCTGAGGACGAACTCACTGCCCTTGCGGGGGCCGGTGTTCGGTGTGAACGAGGCGTACAGGCGCCAGTTGCCCGGTTCGAGGGCGGCGAGGTCGGTGGTCCAGGTGCCGTCGGGGGCCATCGTGGGGTGCAGGTGCTGATAGCCGGTGAGGTCCGAGCGGATCGCGTAGAAGTGCAGCTGCTTGGTCTGGACTTCGGCGAAGTCGGTGACCGGGCGTCCGTCCGGGCCGGCGACGGTGAACGGGTAGGTCACCGCTTGGCCGGCGGGGAGGCTGGTGGCTGCGGAGTCGAGGCGGTAGCCGTCGCGTTCGGTGGCGAGCCCTTCTCCGGCCGCCGTCCCGGGCATGCCTGGCATACCGGGCATCGGGGGCATGGCGGGCACGCCCGACGGCGCCGTGCCGGGCATGGCCATCGTGCCGTGGTCCATGCCGGGCATGCCGGAGCGCTCCGAGTGTGTGGACGGCCCGCGCGCGGCCAGCGTGAGCAGAGCGATCGCGCCGACCGCCAGGACGAGGGAGCAGATGTGGAGGATGCGGTGTGCCGGCCAGCGGCTGGTCGATGAGGAGTCCGCCTGTTCCGTGGACGCCGACCTCTCGTGCTCGGTGCCGGTGTTCATCCTCGCCCCGTTCTCTTCTCGTTCGGCCGGTCGGCCGCTACTCAGGAGATCCGAGCGGCTGGTGGCGATAACGGAAAGTCGCCACACGGCCGCGACGAGCGGTGGCCAGGTGGGCGCGGAAGACGGCGGCCAGGTGGGCGCCGGTGAGCTGACCAGGCAGGACGGGTACGGGTCCCGGGCCGTGGACGGGGCTACCGCCGCACAGCGACGACGCACCGGCCGACAGTGACAGCAGCAGCGCGGTGAACAGTCCCGCGCGTGCTGTGCGGACCGCTGTCCCGGACTCCACGCGGCCGCGTACGGCACGGTCTGTTCGATTCCGGCGCCGCCGGTGTGCGGTTGCCGGGCGGGGGGGGGGGGGGGGGCCCCGGCCCCCCCCCCCCCCCCCCCGGGGCGCCCCCCCCCCCCCCCCGCCCGGGGCGCCCCCCCCCCCCCCCCCCCCCCCCCCCCCCCCCCCCCTACG
>NZ_JBVHHW010000027.1:0-54223 GCF_055560875.1 Kitasatospora sp. NPDC023118 | reverse complement strand
AATATTCTGAAAACCTTGTCCCCACCCCCCGGCATCCCGTTCCCCGGGTGCCCGGCCCCCCCGCGGGCCTGTTCCGGCGTGGATTTTCACACCCCCACCCCGCCCGGGCGCTTACGCCGAGGCGTCCGGGCCGGTGCCACGGCCACGACGGCCGAGCACGACGCCCGTCACCGCGCCGAGGACACCGACCACGATGCCGGCGATGCCCAGAGCGCGGGCGGTGGAGTCGCTGCCGCTCGCCTTCGCGGTGGCGGTGCTCGTCGTGTTCGCCTGCGCCGGGTCGGCCTTGGCGCTCGCCGCGGCGCTGGGGGCGGGAGCATCGGAGTCGCCGGCGGTGGCGGCGGTCAGCTTGAGCACCGGCGCCGGGTTCTTCGGCTCGGGCTGGCCGTCCTGGGGTTCCTCGATCCAGCGCACGATGTTCCCGTCGCTGTAGGTCTGCAGGGCCTTGAAGACGACCTTGTCCGTGCCGTCGGGCAGTGCGCCCAGGTCGACGGTGAAGTCCTGGAAGTGGCCGGGGGTGATCTGGCCGCCGGTCCACACGACCTGGGAGACGGCGTCGGTGATGTCGCCGTCGTCGGTGTGGATCGGGGCGGCGAGCTTGGTGGTCTGGATCGCGTCGGTCCAGCCCGGCACCGGCGCGACCTTGACGGAGGGGATCGGGTGGTCGGTGGGGAAGTCGATCTCCACCTTCACGGTGCTGTTCTTGTCGTCCTCGTTGGGCACGCGGAACGCGAAGGTCTGGTCGGTCGCGTTCTTGGGCACGCTGGACGGCTGCACGATGACGTGCGCGGACGCCGGCACGGCCGCGACGATGACGGTCGCGGCGCCCAGGGCGCAGGCGGCGGCGAGGCGCTTCTTCAGGGGCAGGCTCATGGCTGTGTGGTCTCCAGGTCGGAGGCACGCGCACGCCGGTGCGCACGGGCGGCGGGCGCGCGGGTGACCCGGCGCTGCTGCCCGTGGAGGCGGAGCACGCGTATGTGATCAGAGGAGGGGCGGACGGCCGTGGCCGGTCGGTGTTCCCGTTCCGGTCAGGCGGCCGGTACGGGCGGCGGGCCGCGTCTGATCACCACGTGTCGAAGCAACGTCCACCGCGGCAGCCACCACCGGCCCTCGGTGGGCACGAAGTGCGTGGCAGCGGCCCGCGACCGTCCGTGCGTCCCGCCGCGCAGCGTCGCGAACAGGGCCAGCGCCCCGCGCAGCGATGCCGCGCGGGCGTGAACCGCCGCGGTGACGGTCTCGGCCGTCAGCCGGACCAGCCGCCAGACGGCCACCTCGCCCCGCCACAGCCACCACCCCGCGGCGACGGTCGCCGCCAGGTGCGCGACGAGCATCGCGGGGCTCAGCCCCAGGAGCGCCGCGTGGCTCCAGAAGGAAACGTGCGTGGTCGCCACGACGACGTGCGGAGCAGTGCCGCTTCCCGCCGCAACATGGGTGGCCGACGGACCGGGCCGCCCGCTGCCCGCCGACAGGGCCCTGGCCATGCCGGCCATGCCGGCCATGCCGGACATGCCGTGCATCCCGGGCATGCCGTGCATCCCGGGCATCGCGCCCATGGAGGAGGACGGGTTGGTCGGACCGGCAGCCGCTGGAACCTGCCGACCGCACTGCGCGGCGTGGAAGAGGACGTGCAGGCCGCCCTGTCCCGCGGCCAGGCCGCCGACGATCGCCCGCAGTGAGTGCTCCCGCCGCGCCGCGAGCACGGCGACGGCACCGACGAGCGCCCACCCGAGCAGCAGCGCACCCGGCGGTATCGCGCTGCCGGACGCCAGCGCATGCCCGCCGGCGGCCAGCACGACGCAGACCGTCGCGAAGGGCAGAGCCCGCAGTGCGCGAAGGTCGAGCGCGGCGGCACGTACCGGCGCGGGTACGGGCTCGGTTCTCGGGGCAGACATGGCCGGGACATCATGACACCCGCGTCCACCGTCCCGGCCGGGCTCCCCCCGTATCGTTCCCATCCCGACACTTTCGGCGACCGGCGCGACGCCATGGGTGAGCATGGCCGAGTGAACGTGTCACATCCCTGCGGAGCGGCGCCGTGCCCGGTGCCCGCCATCAACCGCGCGGCGGCGTCGAGGCCGTGTCCGGATCGCCGACGACTTCGGCCGGCAGATCCAGCTGGGTGCCGACCAGTTCCGGGACCTCCTCGACCAGGCCAAGAGCGGTTCCCTCGATCAGGTGACGACCATGGCGGGCTGGCGGGCTGACGGGCCGGTCCGGGGCGGACGGCGGCCATGCCGTCGACCGGACTCTTCGGCCTGACCGGACCGTCGGGCCCACATCGCCGACTGTGACGGCCGACGTCCATCCTGAGCCCTCGGGCCATGCCGAGAACCTGCCGTCCTACGTCAGGTCGTCGGCTTCGGCCCTCTCGTCGGGGCCCGGCGCGGTCACCGGGCCCCGACGGCGGGTCCGGCCTTGCGTCAGTTCTTCGGTGTGGTGCTCGGGCTGGCGTTGGTGTAGGCGGCGGTCACGATCGGCCATTCGTGCTGGTAGATCTTGAACGGCAGGTCCTTCTCCAGCAGCGGGGTGCCGAAGACGGCGATGCGGCCCAGGACGGCGCCGTCGATCTCGATGCCGCCGGACAGGTCGGCCTTGCCCTGGACGACCGGCTTGCCGGCGCTGCTGTCGATGGTGACGGAACCGTCCACCGCGGCCTTGAGGTACGGCTCGACGGTGGCCTTCACGCCCACCGAGTCGTAGAGGGCGACCGACCCGTCGGCGACCAGGCCGCTGCGCACCTGGGCCTTGCCGGTGAAGGCGGCCTTGACCGGGGAGACGTTGGTCTTGATCGGCTCGCTGGTGCCGGTCCAGCCGGAGGCCTTGGTGTAGTCGGCGTGGACGGCCCAGTCGCCGTCGGCGGCCTGGGCGACGTCGACGGTGACCGTGCCGTCGGCGGAGACCTCGGCGTACACGGTGAGACTGACGGTGATCACGACGGGCACCTCGCCGACCATCACGGTGTAGGGGGAGGTGAGCGTGGCGATCGGGATCTTGACCGGGCCGGTCTCCTTGCTGAGGCCCGCGGTGACGCGCCAGTTGGCGTGTGCGCCGAGGTCGAAGCCGACCCTGGCCTGGTCGAGGCTGAGGATGCCGCTGCCCTGGTAGGAGAAGGTGACGCTCGGGTCGAGTTCGATCGAGCCGGTGAGCTGGGCCTTCGCCCCGCCGGGCAGGTCGACGGTGTCGTTGGCGTCCAGCCTCAGCGCGGCGGAGGCGGAGCCCTGGCCGCCGTCGGGGCGGGGGACGTAGGAGACCTTGACGTCCTTGAGCTGCGGGGTGACCTGGATCTTGTGCGGGTCGAGGGCGGTCTTGATGTTCGCCCAGGTCTTGCCGAGGAGTTCGGAGATGGTGGCCGGGCGGGTGGCGACCTCGACCTTTCCGGCGGCGGCCGGCTTGACGTCGGTGATCGCGAGCAGGGCGCCGTGCGGCGCGGCGGCGGACGGCGGACTGTCGATCACCTGGCCGGGCTTGACGGCGGCGGCGACCGCGGCCGTGGCGGACGGACTCGGGGTGCCCTTGCCCGTGTCGGCGACGGCGAGCACGGCCTTGCCGGACTGCTGGTCGTACGAGGCGAGCTTGAGTGCGGGCGTGCCGGTCACGACGGCTGGCGTGCCGGACGGGGACGGGGAGGGTGCCGCGGCAGACGTCTTGGCAGCGGACGGGGTGGCCGACGGGGTGGCAGACGGGGTGGTCGGCGGGGCGGGCTGGGCGGCCGGGGTGCGGTCGGCGGCGGGGGCGACCAGGGGCACCTTGCCGTCGCCGGCCGGGGTGGAGTTGTCGTGGGTGGTGGCCGGGCCGGCCGGAGCGGCGTTGGCGGCGGCCGCGGCATCGGCGGGCTGCGCGGCCGGCGTCGTCGGGTCGCAGGCGCTGAGCGTGAGCACAACGGATGCGGCGAGCGCGGGCAGCGCGAGGGTGCGCATGTTCATGCGGAGAGTCACCTTCGGCGAAAGAGGGACGGGAAAGGAGCCGTGCGCCGACGTGGGAATATGTCAGGGGCATGCCATATGCCACGGCGGCATGGTCCGCCACAGGGAAAGGAAACGCGGAAGTGCGATCACGCCCCCGGGCGGCTACCGGCCCGTGTCGAGGGTGGTCGGGCTGGTGGAGGCCGAATTCCGCCGTCGGCCGGGAGTCGTGGAGGCGCGAGGCACCCCAACCCCTTGCCCGGGGCCGCAGGTTCGGCGCCGGGCGCTATCCACCAGCACCCTAAAACTAGAGCCAGTAGTTTTGCCTGATCAGGAACGTACACTAGTCGGCGACCAGAGCACACACCGGGGGTGGCGAGGCCGGAGGGAAGAGGAGCGACGGATGGGCAGACCGCCGCGGCAACTGCTGACCCGGGAGGGGATCATGCGGGCCGCCCTGGAGCTGGTCGACGAGGAGGGCGCCGACGCGCTGTCGACCACCCGGCTCGCGGCCCGGCTGGGCGTCAAGGGCCCGTCGCTCTACAACTACGTCTCGGGACGCGACGAGATCATCGACGGGATGTGCGACCTCATCGTCGCCGAGATGGGGATGGACCCGAGCGTCCAGCCGTGGACGACCGCACTCGACACCTGGGCCCGCGCCTACCGCGCCGCGTTCGCCGCCCACCCGAACGCGGTGCCGCTGCTGGCCGCCCGGCCGACCGAGTCCATCGCGGCGCTCCAGGGCTACGCCAACGCCTTCACCATGCTGCGCGCGGCCGGCTGGCCGGAGGACCAGGTGCTGACCGTCGTGCAGTCCCTTGAGTACTTCCTGCTCGGCTCGGCCGTCCACATCGAGAAGCCGCGACGCCCGGCCGCGACGCCCGAGGAGCTCCCGCCCGGACTCGGCCCCCTCCTGAACGCCGCGCCCGACTTTCGCGAGCGGGCCTTCGAAACCGGTCTCGCCCTCCTGATCCGCGGCTTCCAGGACGTTCTGGACGACCTTCGGGCCCAGCAGCAGAGCTGACGCGCCTTGCAGCTGTGAGCGCGGCGCAGCCCGTCGCCCGTCCCGGCCGATGACGGCCCGGACGCGCGCAGTGCTCAGCCTCTCCCCCGGACACCGTGACGGCTCCCGTTCCCCTTGGGGAGTGTTTCGATAGTGCTGGTCGCAGCCACTCGTTGATGGCTGCGACCAGCACCGTTGCCTCGTAGCGGACGGCGAGTTTGCGATCCTGACCGCCCGCAGCGACACCCGGGTCGGCTGGTACTCGGAGATCGGCCAGGGCGAGATCGGTGATCTCCCGTCAACGAGGCCGATCGCGGGCCGGCTCCCGGTACGGCCGTTCTCAGGTCAGTGAAACCCGCGGACGGGAGTGGCGATGTTCCCGTCCAGCTCATGTGGTCGAACGCGGTGCACGCCCCCGCCGCAGCCGGGTGGTCCGCGCCGGCTCGCGTCCGCGGTCCACTCGACCATACGGGTGGGCGATGGGACCTGAGTAGCCGCTACTCACCTTCGGGCGCCGTGCGGGGCGGGCGTGCGGCCCGGGAGCGGCGGCGCGGTGGGGTGGCCGGGCAGTCGCTCGAACACGTTTGAGTAGCTCGTACTCACGTACTGGAGGCTGACTCGTGGTCGACTCGAGGCTGCTGGGCAGCACGGGCCGCACCGAGCTATGGGGGTAGAGATGCAGTTCCGGATCCTGGGTCCTGCTGAGATCTTCGACGAGGCCAGGCGGCGGCGGGTCCAGCTGAACAGTCCCAAGCAGCGGATGCTGCTCGGCGCGCTCCTCGCGCGGCTGGGCGCGCCGGTGCCCACCGACCTGCTGATCCGGGAGCTGTGGGGCAGCGACGCGCCGGACAAGGCCGTCAACGCCCTCCAGGCGCACGTGTCGCGCCTGCGCCAGGTGCTGATCGAGGCGGAGCCCGCGCGGGCCAACGCGCCGCGCCTGATCGCCCGCGGCGCCGGCTACCTGCTGCAGGCCCGGCCGGACGAGATCGACAGCTCGCACTTCCGGATGGAGGTGATCCGGGCGCGCCGGCTGGTGGCGAGCGACCCGCGGACCGCCTACTCGCTGCTGTGCAAGGCGCTGAAGCTGTGGCGCGGCCCGGCCCTGGACGGCGGGGCCGGCGGCCCCCTCTGCGCCGGTGCCGCGGCGCAGTTGGAGGAGGAGCGGCTGCGGGCGCTGGAGGACCTCTACGACGCCGCGCTGCGGCTTGGCCTGCAGTGGCAGGTGGTGGGCCAGCTGGAGGAGCTGGTCACCGCTCACCCGGGGCGCGAGAGGTTCCACGAGCAGCTGGCGGTCGCGCTCAAGCGGTGCGGCCGGGAGGTCGAGGAGCCCGCCGGGACCGGCCGGGAGCGGGGTCGTCCCAGCGGCGAGCGCGGCCTGGCGCCGGTCTCGCTGCTGTCCGCCAGAAGCCGTCAACTCGCGCCGGAGGCCGATCGGTCGGGCCGGCGCGGACAGTCCCGGCAGCCGGGCCGGTCCTGGCAGCCGGGCGACGCGCTGCCGGCGGCGGCGCGGTCCGGCGGCGATCTCCCCACCACTCTCGAAATTCTCCAACTCAGGCTTCAGGTCGAGCAGTTGATCTGTGATCAGCAGGGTCTGCGGGCGGCGGTCGAGCACCTGACGGCCCTGGTGGACCAGCGCGAGCCCGCGCACCACCTGGCGGCGGTGCGCGATGACCTGCCCTACGAGCTGCCCTGCCGGGGGCGGTCCGGTACCAGCTCGGCCGGTACGGGGTGAGCACCCGGACCGCGGGCCGGCGGGCTCCGGCGCCCGCCCGGCCGACGGGTCGCCAGGTGTCCGGTCGGGCGGCTGCGCGCCCGGGATCCTCGCGCGGGCCGGGCACCCGGGTGCGGGTACGGGGCGGATCAGCCGGCAGCCCGGCAACCCTGGCCCTTGGCGGCACCCGGCGGTCTCCGTCCGGACCGCGTCCGCTCGACCGTCGCGCCTGCCACCGGAGCCGCCGCCGGCGCCGCCCGGACACCGCTGAGCGGCACCGGCTCGGCGGCCTCCGCCTGGCCCAGCACCCGGGCCAGCTCGGCTCGGGCCGTGACCGCCAGTTTGTGGTAGACGCGGTGCAGGTGGTTCTCCACCGTCCGTACCGAGAGCACCAGTTGGCCGGCGATGTCGCGGTTGGACACCCCGGTCGCGGCGAGGGCGGCGATCTCGGGCCCGGCACGAGCGGCTGCGCACCGCCGGCGCCCGGCGCCGCTACCTGGGCGCGCGGCTGCTCTGCCGCCACGCGCTCAGCGCCCGCACCGGCCGTCCGCCGGACGGCTGGCGGTTCCGGCTCGGCGAGTTCGGCCGGCCCGAGCCGGAACCGGGGTGCGAGGGCGTCAGATTCAACCTCTCGCACACCGACGGCCTCATCGCCTGCGTGGTCACCCAGGACCGTGCCTGCGGTGTGGACGTGGAACGCGCGCCGGCCGACCCCGTGTCGGCCGGTCACCTCAGCCGCCACTTCGCCGCCGCCGAACGCGCGGAGCTCGCGGCCCTCGAACCCGCGGCGCGCCACGCCAGGCTGAGTGAGCTGTGGGTGCTGAAGGAGTCGTACCTCAAGGCCCTGGGCACCGGGATGACCCGGGGACTCGGCGGGTTCCGCTTCCGGGGGCCCGCAGCCGGCCGGATCACCGTTGAGGACTTCGAGCGGCCCGCGGGCGCCGGAGACCGCTGGTGGTTCGACCTGCTGCGTCCCGGCCCGGAGCACGTCCTGGCCGTCGCCGTCGAGCACGGGCGCCCCGGCGCCCTGCGCTGTACCGAGCTTTCGCCCATCCCCACCGGACTGTGAAGGACACAGCCATGCCGCTGAACCCCACCCCCCGCGTTGCCGTCGTCGGTGCCGGTGTCGCCGGGATCTCCGCCGCCTACCACCTGCGCGAGCACGCCCGGATCACCGTCTTCGAGCGGGAGGACCGCCTCGGCGGCCACGCCAACACCGTCGAGGTCGAGGAGAACGGCCGGATCCTCGGCATCGACACGGCCTTCGTCGTCTTCAACCGCCCCGCCTACCCGAACATCTTCCGGTTCTTCGAGGAGCTGGGCGTGGGCGCCGTGCAGCACCTCGGCGGCTTCAACTTCTTCGACCTGGACAGCGGCCTGGAGTACGGCACCAGCGAGCTGGAGTGGAGCGAGGAGGAGGTGGCGGCCAAGTACGGCGACAGGTACCCGCAGTTCCTGACGATCTGGCGCGAGGCCCGCCGCTTCCACACCGAGGGGCGCAAGGACTTCGTGCGCAAGCTCGCCGACATCCCGCTGGGGGAGTACCTCGACCGCGGCGGCTACAGCGAGGAGTTCCGCCACTCCTACGTGATCCTGCTCGCCTCGGCGGTGTGGTCGGTGCCGGCCGAGCTCATCTGGGAGATGCCCGCCGCCACGGTGATCGCCTTCTTCCTGGGCCACGACGAGGGCGGCCTCGGCGGCCGCCGGGTCGACTGGCGCACCGTCAGCGGCGGCTCCGTCTCCTACGTCCGCAAGGCGGTCGCCGCCATCGGCGCCGAGCTGCGCACGGCCGAGCCGGCCACCGGCATCCGTCAGGACGCCGACTCGGTCACGGTGACCACCGCGAGCGGCAGCGAGACCTTCGACTACGTGGTGCTCGGCGCCCACGCCGACGAGTCGCTCGCCCTGCTGGAGAACCCCAGCGAGCGCCAGCGCGCGGTGCTCACCCCGATCCGCTACAACGGCTCGCGGGTCATCCTGCACACCGACGCCTCGGTGATGCCGGGCGACCGCAGCCGCTGGGAGGCGTGGAACTACGGCAAGGTGGCGGTCGACGGCGGCGAGGCCCGCAGCTACGTGGCGTACTACATGAACAAGCTGCACGGCTTCACCGCGGAGAAGGACTACTTCGTCACCCTGGACTACCCGGGCGAGGTCGACCAGGAGGCCGTGATCGCCGAGTTCCCGTACACCCACCCGATCATCGACGTGCGGGTGCGGGAGCTGCAGAAGGACATCTACCAGGTCAACGAGGGCACCCGGGTGAAGCTCTGCGGCTCCTACTTCCACTCCAAGGCGCTGCACTGGGACCAGATCGGCTCGCACGAGGCGGCCTACTCCTCCGGCATGGAGGCCGCAGCCCAGCTGCTGCGCGAGCTGCCGGGCCGGTGAGCCGCGACCGGTCGGGCACCCCGTCACCGAAGGAAGCGCTGGAGGAACCGTTGGAGGGGCTGACCCAGGAGCCGAAGGCGCCGTCAGTCGAAGGCTGGGACATCGCACGGGTCGGCGAGTTCGACGGGATCCGGTGGATCCCGTGGGGCCCCGGCGGAACGGCCCGTGCCAAGATCCTGGCCAGGGCCGATGGCTACCACATCGCGCTGGTCGAGGGTCAGCCCGGCTACCGGACCCGACCGCACGTCCACGAGTACGCCGAGTTCCTCTACGTGATCAGCGGGACCATGCGCAACCAGGGCGTGCCGATGAGCACCGGGGACGTCTTCGCGGCCTCGGCCGGCTCGGTGCACAGCGACTTCGTCGCCGACACCGGGGTGAGGTACCTCTCCATCTTCAAGCTCCCGCCCGGTGCCGAACTGCCCGCCGGCGAGGAAGCCTGACTCTCGTCCGATTCCGCCCACCGCACCTCGACCAGTGTCACACTCCGATTCCGGTCCGCTCGGCGGCCGGCGCCGAAAGGCAGGTACGGGACATGGCTCTGTGGAACACCGTCCGAGGGGGGACGGTCCCCAGCGAGCGGCACCAGCAACTCACGTTCAGCCTGGTCGAGTTGTTGTGCCTGGGGCTGGGAGTCCACCCGGACGCCCACCCGGGTGAGGAGGAACAGCCGCAGCACACGGAGAGCGAGCGGGCGGACGTCGAGCGGTGATAGCGGCGCCCGCCACGCCCGCGGGGCGGGCGCTCAGCCGCCGTGCCGCACCGCGGACTCGTGCTCCTGGGCCATCCTGCGCAGCGCCAGCAGGGCCGGCTCCAGCAGGATCGTCAGCAGGACGGCCCGCTCGGCCTGCTCCAGCGAGTCGTCCGTGTCCTTCAGCTGGTCCAGGTCCAGCACGGCGGTCTGCTGGGCGAGCTCCGCGTACGGGACCAGGGCGCGCCAGCTGTAGTCCGCGCCGAGCGAGCGCAGCGTCTCCAGGGTCTCGGCGATCACGCCCCGCGCGGGGGAGTGCTCCGAGAGCTGCCAGCCCATCCGCTCCACCAGGGCGTCCACGTCGGACATGCCGGGCTGCTCCTCGGGCTGCTCGTCCTTGTCTACGGGCCGGGCGCCGAGCACGAGCCCGAGCACCTGGTGCACGTCGGCCTCGTGCTCGGAGACCGCGCTCAGCACCTCCCGGGTGGCGTTCACCGTCAGTCCGCGGACGCCGATCAGGGCCCGGATCAGCCGCAGTCGCCGCAGGTGCGTCTCGTTGTACTCGGCCTGGGTCGCGGAGGTGGCGCGCCCCGGGGGCAGCAGCCCCTCGCGCAGGTAGAACTTGATGGTCGCGTTCGCGACCCCGCTGCGGCGGCTCAACTCAGAGATTCGCAATTGGTCTGTCCTTGACTGGCCGGTGGCTGCCGCCACGGTCTCCATCTGGATACTGTCGTTCCCCTCTCTGTAGATACTGCCACTCGCCAAGGGTGAAGGCGAGCGCCGCCGGCCAGGGCCACCGAGGACCGGCGCGGGGCGCGTAGGGGCTTCGGGGGAGCTGGAAAGGCTGCTGGAACCCGGGATTGCGGGGATGGTGGTGCGGCGGCATGGCTGATGGAAGTTGGTGTCGCGCTCGACTAGCCACTGGGTACCGGCGCTGTCTAATATAGACACTGCCACTCACCAATGATGAAGGCGGGCGTACGGTGCCAACTCTTCCCTGGACGATTCCGAACCCGGCCTCGCCGAACACGCAGGCGTTCGTCATGGCGTCCCGCTTCGAGGTGCGGTCCGTCAAGGATGTGCCACGCTTCTTCCTGAAGTCTCTCTCGGCGTGGCGTCAGGTCCGCTCCGCACCGGGCGCGCTGGGCGCCTCGCTGATCGCCCGGCCGCTGAAGCGGACCTTCTTCACGCTCTCCGCCTGGGAGGGCCGTGACGCCCTCTACGCCTACGCCAGGACCGAGCCCCACCGGAGCATCATGAACGGTCTGCGCTCCACCATGCGGGACTCAACGTTCACCTTCTGGGAGGTACCGGTGGAGCAACTGCCGATCACCTGGGCGGACGCCAAGCGGCACCTCGCCGAGCAGGCGAGGCTGGACGCCGCCAAGGGCGGCGCCGGCCGCTGACCCGGGCGCCCGTCCGGCCTGGAGCCCCGCAGTCCGGGAACCCTCCACCCGAAGCCCTTCGCCCGGAGCCATCCGGGACTCTCCATCCGGGAGCGCGCCGACCGCGGGGTCTGGCGCCGGTTGGTGATGGCGCCGGGCCGTCATCACGGAGTCGGCCGCACCGCCCCCCGGTCGCGCCGTCCTGCCCCCGCACTCCCGGCCCGGGGTTCCCCCGCCCCGGGCCGGGGCCCGCCCCGCCGGGCGCCGGCGCCCGCCGGTGATGCCCTCTCCTGTCCTCATCCAGCACTGCCGCGCGTTCCGCGGAGGTTCCGCGGGGCGGCCTCCAGTAAGGAGTGTCATGAGCACGATGAATAGTTCGGGTGGGGCCCTGCCACCCGCGGCCGGCAGCGGTCGCCACATCCCGGTCTGGCTGTCGATCGTCGCCTGCAGCGTGCCCATGTTCATGGTGGCGCTCGACAACCTGGTCGTCTCGACGGCGCTGCACACGCTCGCCGTCAAGCTCAACGCGGGCACCCAGGACCTCCAGTGGTTCGTCAACGCCTATGTGCTGAGCTTCGCCTGTCTGCTGCTCACCGGAGCGGCGCTGGGCGACCGCTTCGGCCGGCGGAAGATCTTCCTGGGAGGCATCGCCGTCTTCACGCTCGCCTCGGTCGGCTGCGGGCTCTCCAAGACCACGGACCAGCTGATCTTCTGGCGGGTCATCGAGGGCTTCGGTGCCTCCGCCGTGATGCCGCTCTCGATGACCCTGCTGGCCGCCGCCGTGCCGGCCAGGCGCCGCAGCCTGGCGCTCGGTCTCTGGTCCGCCTTCAGCGGCCTGGCCATCGCGCTGGGCCCGGTGGTCGGCGGCGCGGTGGTGGACGGCCTCGCCTGGCAGTGGATCTTCTGGATCAACGTGCCGGTCTGCGTCATCGCCGTCCCGCTGGTGGTCTTCGCCTTGAAGGAGAGCAAGGTCCCCGACACCCACCTGGACCTGCTCGGCATGCTGCTGGCCACCGTCGGCCTGGTCGCCGTGGTCTGGGGCATCGTCAACGGCCAGCAGGACGGCTGGGCTTCGGGCCGCATCCTGGGCGCCTTCATCGGCGGCGCGGTGCTGCTGATCCTCTTCGTGCTCTGGCAGCTGCGCGCCAAGTACCCGCTGCTGCCGCTCAGCCTGTACCGCTCCCGGGCCTTCGTGCTGACCAACATCGTCTCCGCCGCCATGTACTTCGGGGTCTTCGGCTCGATCTTCATGCTCTCCCAGTACCTCCAGATCGCTCCGCACCGCACCCCCCTCCAGGCCGGTGTGCTCACCCTGACCTGGACCCTGATGCCGATGGCCATCGCGCCGGTCGCCGGGGCCATCACCGACAAGGTGGGCGGCGGACGCCTGATGGCGCTGGGCCTCTTCCTCCAGGCGGTGGGCCTCGCCTGGATCAACCTGGAGGCCACCTCGAACACCCCCTACTCCCACCTGGTCGGCGGGATGCTGCTCGGCGGCGCGGGCATGGGCTTCGTCTTCGCGCCCACGGCCTCCGTGGTGCTCGCCTCGGCCGGTCCGGAGCAGCAGGGCAAGGCTTCCGGGGCCAACGCCACCGTCCGGGAGATCGGCGGCGCGCTCGGCATCGCCGTCCTCAGCACGGTCTTCGCGCACAGCGGCAGCGCCCTCAGCCCGCAGACGTTCGTCGACGGGCTGCACCCGGCGACCTGGGTCGGCGTCGGCGTGGTGGTGTTCGGCGGACTCTGCGCCCTGGGCATCCCGCGCCAGCCGCGGCCCGTCGCGACCGCCCCCGAGACCGCCCCCGAGACCGCCGCTGACGGGGAGCCGGCCGCCGGTTCGCGATCCGTGACCCCGACCTCGGCCTGATGCACTTGCCCGGTCCATCCCGTGAGGTGCGCCGTCCGCTGCACGGCGGCGCACCTCGCCGAGCCCTGACGACCAGTGGAGGCGCGCGTGCGGATGACTGCTGATCTGCGCAGAGCATCCGTGCTGCGCGCGGCTGTCAGGGAATTCTCCCGACGGGGGTTCTACGGCACCTCGACCGATGCGATCGCGCGCACCGCCGAGGTCTCCCAGCCGTACCTGTTCCGGCTCTTCCCGGGCAAGAAGGCGATCTTCCTGGCGGCTTCGCGGTACTGCTTCGGGCGGATATCGGAGGCGTTCGAGACCGCGGCCCGTGACCTGGCGGGCGAGGCGGCGATGCACGCCATGTGGTGCGCCTGGGAGGAGCTGATCGAGGAGCCCGAGCTGCCGATGATGCAGAGCCAGGTCTGCGCGGCGGCCTGCGGCGACCGCGAGATCGCCCTTCAGGCGGCCGCGGGCTGGCAGCGGGTCTGGGAGATCGTGGACAAGGGCACCGGACTGCCGCGGCCGACTGTGGCCCGGTTCTTCTCCCACATGGCACTCGGCCTGCTCGTCACGCTCGACCTCCCGGGCGACCTCGCGCACCTGGCCGGACCGGACTGCTGGGCGAAGGCGAACGACCCCACCGAGCCGGGCCGTCCACCGGGCGCCGGCCCCACACCCGGTTGGTGACTCGGGACCGCCCGGTCCCCGGTCTCCTTCTGGCGGAAGCGGCCCTTCCCGCTCATGCTTGTCGGCGGAGTCAGGCCGTGGCTCGCACCACCAACCCTCACGGACAACACGAATACGGAGACCTGATGTCCCGCGACATCGAAGACGCTGCCGACACCCACCGGCAGCAGATACGGCGCACCCGGCGAGCCATCCACGCCGTCACCGCGGTGGCGGTCCTGCTGTCGGCCGCCGTGGGCGTCGAGGCGATGGCGGCCTCACCGGCGGACGTTCCCCAGCCGCCCTCGACGGCCGACCAGGAGAAGGGCATGCGGGCGGGTCTGCCGTTCCACGACCCGGCTTCGGCCGAGACGGACGGCACGGACCCGAACCTGACCATCGACCTCGGGGCCGCCCGCACCCGGTTCGACGTCTCCGGGCGCGAGGTCCACGGCGACTCCTACAACGGCGCGTTCGTCGCGCCGACCATCAAGGTGGCCCCGGGGTCGACCGTCACCGTTCACCTCGTCAACCACCTGCCGGTCGCCACCAACCTGCACTTCCACGGCCTGCACGTCTCCCCCGAGGGGCAGTCCGACGACCCCTTCCTGTGCGTGGCACCGGGTCAGTCCACCACGTACGAGCTGGCGATCCCCGCCGACCACCCGCAGGGCACCTTCTGGTACCACAGCCACGCCATGGGCACCACCTGCCCCGCACCGGGCGCCGGGAGCATGCCGGACATGGCCGCCATGCCCGGGGACGTGGAGAACCAGATCTTCGCGGGCCTGTCCGGCGCCCTGACCGTCGGCGACGACCGCACCCTGCTCCCGGCGGACCTGCGCCACATCACCGCGCACACCCTCGTCCTCAAGGACGTCCAACTCGACCCCACCGGGCACATCCTGCAAAACACCGGCACCACCTCGATCAACTCCGACAACCCGACCGTGCGCCTGGTCAACGGCCAGCTGCGGCCGGTGCTGTCGATGAAGCCGAACGAGACCCAACTGTGGCGCCTCGCCAACGCCGGGGCCGACATCTTCTACCAACTCCGGCTCGACGGCTACCACTTCACCGTCATCGGCGAGGACGGCACCCCCGTCGCCCAAGTGACCACCGCCGACACCCTCCTGCTCCCCCCGGGCAAGCGCTACGACGTCCTCGTCACCGCGGGCGCCCACCCCGCCCGGACGACGCTGCGCACCACCGCCTACAGCAACGGCCCACAGGGCGACTCCTACCCCGACACGGAGCTGGCCACGGTCAAGGTCGCGGGCGCCCCCGTACACCGGCTGGCGGACGTCACCGGAGCCATCCCCACCGCCCCGGCCGACCTCTCCGCGGTGCCCGTCGCCCAGCAGCGGACCCTGGACCTGTCCGAGAGTACGGACGGAAACACCTTCTACATCAACGGCAAGCAGTTCGCGATGGACAGCTCCGTCTTCGACACCCCCGCCAAGGTCGGCACCGTCGAGGAGTGGACCGTCGTCAACCACTCCGGCGAGGACCACCCCTTCCACCTGCACACCAACGCCTTCCAGGTGGTCTCCGTCAACGGCGCGCCCCAGCCCTACACCCACCGCCAGGACACCGTCCCCGTGCCGCACGCGGTGGACGGCGTGCCGGGCAAGGTGGTGGTCCGGGTCGCCTTCGCCGACTACCCCGGCAAGTGGATGTTCCACTGCCACATCGCCGCCCACGAGGACAACGGCATGATGAGCTACATCGACGTCGTCCGCTGACCGTGAGGATGTTCATGAGCGGTTCCCGGCAGGTCTGACCGTCCACTGACCGACCGCGGGTCCTCATCAGGATCTGCCGGCCTCGTCCGGGAACCGGAGCGTTCAGTCGGTCCTGTCCGGCGTCTCCACCTGCATGCGGTGTTGCCTCATGGCATGGGAGTGGAGCCAGGGGTCGCGCCAGCGCGGGTGGCCGACGAGCAGCTTGTCCGCGCCGGCCGGCCCCCAGGATCCCGACCTGTACGGCTCCACCGGGGGCGGGGCGTCCAGCAGCGGCTGGACGATGCGCCATGTCTCCTCGACGCCGTCCTCCCGGGTGAAGAGGCTGGAATCCCCTTTCATGGCGTCGCCGAGCAGCCGCTCGTACGGCTCCGGTGCCTCTCCGAGTTCCTCGGAGAAGATCAGCGACAGATCCACCGTCCGGCTTGCCTGGGCGCCGGGCTGCTTGGCCTGCACGATCAGGTCGATACCTGGGTGGGGATCGATCCGCAGGACGAGCTCGTTCGGGTCAGGCGCGAACGTCGGTGCGAAGGCGAGCCTGGGGGGCTGCTTGAAGACAGCCCGTATCTCGGTGACTCGCTCCGGGAGGGCCTTACCGGCCCGGATGAAGATCGGGACGCCCGACCAGCGCCAGTTGTCGATCTCCAACCGCAGCGCGGCGTAGGTTTCGGTCTGCGAGTCCGGGCTCACCCCCGGCACGGCCAGGTACCCGTCGTACTGGCCGCGGACGTAGTGCCTCGGGTCCGCTGACGGGATGGCCCGGAACACCTCCACTCGCTTGTCGCGTAGTCCGTCGGCGGAAGTGCTCGGCGGCTCGGCGGCGAACAGCCCGATGAGCTGGAGCAGGTGGTTCTGCACGACGTCGCGGAGCGCCCCGACCGGGTCGTAGAAGCTGCCCCGGTCCTCCACGCCGAAGTCCTCGGCCATGGTGATCTGCACGCACTGGATCCGGTCGCGGTTCCACAGCGGCTCCCAGATGGAGTTGGCGAACCGGAGGAACAGGATGTCCAGGGACGGTTCCTTGCCGAGGAAGTGGTCGATGCGGAGGATCTGCCGCTCCTCCAGGAGCCCGCGCAGCCGGGCGTTCAGCGCCCGGGCCGACGCCAGGTCGTGGCCGAACGGCTTCTCCACGACGACCCGGGCCCGACCGGTGAGGTGGGCACCGGCCAGGCCCTCGACGACGCGGCCGAACAGCGACGGCGGGATCTCCAGGTAGAAGACCGGAGTCTGCCAGGCCTCGATCGCCCGGGCGACGCGGTCATAGGTCCCCGGGTCCCCGAAATCGCCGGAGACCATCGACAGGCGCTCCGCGAACCGCTGGAACACGTCCTCGGTGATCGTCTCGCCGGTGTCCTCGATGGCGCGGCGCGCGTGATCCCGTAGGGTCGCGGCCGACCACTCCTGGCGGGCCACGCCGACGATCGGGCACTGGAGCAACCGGCGGCGCTCCAGGCGGTACAGGGACCGGAAGGTCATCTTCTTGGCCAGATCCCCGGTGATGCCGAAGATCACCAGGACATCGGCGGCGGTGCTCGCCGGTGCGGTCATGGCACTCCTTGTCGATCCGGTAGGCCCGGACGGGGCGCCCGGCCCCGATGTCGGCCGATCCTCCTTCAGTGGTGCTCAAGCCGTCAGGCCCTCGACCGCCACGGGAAGGTGGCGCGGGCCGCGCAGTACGGCGTTGGTGCGGTAGGGCGGCGGATCCTCCAGCAGCCGGGAGAACGTGACCCGGCGGAACAGTTCGGGCAGAGCGAGCTGTGCTTCGATGCGGGCGAGCGGCGCACCGAAGCAGTAGTGGATGCCGGTGTAGAAGCCCAGGTGCTCGTTGTCCTTGCGGTCGGGATCGAACCGGTCGGGGTCCTCGAAGCGCTTGGGGTCGCGGTTGGCCGCTGCCAGCATGAGCCAGACCGGCGAGCCCTGGGGGATCGTGGTGCCGGCGATGCCGATGTCGGCCAGGGCAGTGGTCCACGTGACGAACTGGACCGGGGGCTCGTACCGCAGCACTTCCTCGATGAGCGGGACGACCAGGTCCGGGTCCTTCCGGAACCGCTTGAGGACGTCCGGGTGGCGCAGCAGCGTGAGGGTGGCATTGGAGATCAGGTTGACGGTGGTCTCGTGGCCGGCGACCAGGAGCAGCACCGCAGTGGCCTCCAGGTCCGCCGGTGTCATGCTGCCTCCGGGACCGGTTTCGGGGGCGAGCGCGCTGAGCATCCCGGGGCCGGGTTGGCGGCGTTTGGTCTCGATCAGGTCGGACAGGTAGGCGCCCAGGTCCGCGCGCGCCTGCTCCGCCTTTCCCTGGTCGGTGTCGCCGCCGGGGTGGGGATCGAGTGCGGACGTCAGGGCGTCGGCCCAGCCGTGGAAGCTCCGTTCGTCCTCGCGCGGTACGCCCAGGACCTTGCAGATGGCCGTGACGGGGAGCGGGTAGGAGAAGTCCTCGACGATGTCGACCTGGTCCTTGCCGTCGAAGGCGTCGAGCAGCTCGGTGACGACCTTGGCCAGTTCCCCGCGCAGGCCGTCGAGGAACCTGGGGCTGTGCGGGGGACCGAACGGCCGGTTGACGGTGTCGCGCAGCCGGTCGTGCACGGGCGGGTCCGTGAAGATGAAGCCGGGCGGCAGGCCAGTCTCCTTCGCCGGCTGCCCGATACGGGCGTAGCCGGCCGGGCGGTTGCTCGTGTCGTTGCTCAGCCGCGGGTCGTTGGCCAGGCTCCGCACCTCGTAGTAGGTGCTGACCAGGTAGGTGCCGTCGTCCTCCCGCCTGACCGGTGTCTTGCGCAGTTCCGCGTAGAGCGGGTACGGATCGGCTCGATTGGCGTAGTCGGCGATCTGCGCGGAGATGCTACCGAGCGTCATGGTGTCTCCTGAGGGCTCCGGGCGGCACAGGGCCGGTGATCAGGCACGCGGCGGAACGAACTCGACACGCCGCTCGCTTGGTGAGTGGCCCGTCAGCGTGACGGTGGGCCCGTGGGTGGGCAGGTGGGGGTCGGGGAACGCCGGGTCGACCGGCTGCGATGCTTCGGTTCGGCGGTCGACCACGCGGTACTCCGGCGGGAACGGCGCGGCGGCCTCGATCTGCTGCTGGTAGAACCCCAGCCACTTGGCTCCGTCGAAGGACGCCGCTGCGATGACCCGGCCGCGGTAGCCGTACACCGCGACGAACCGCTCCTCGGCGAGCGCCCCCTGGGCGACGAGCAGTTGGTCGCCCAGCGAGGGCACACCCACGGACTTGATGTTCACGCCGAACTGGGAGGACCAGAACATCGGCAGCCACAGGTGGGGACGGCGCTCGGGGCCCGCGCAGATCATGTTGTGGGCGGCGGTCCCGGCCTGTTCGACCGCGTTGCCCCAGTGCTCCAGCGACAGGAACTGGTAGTCGAACAGCGGGTGCGGGCTGCGCGCGACGTCACCGGCGGCGTAGATGTCGTCGGTGACGATGCCGTTGACGTCGAAGACGCGGCACCCGGCGTCGCACGCGATCCCTTGGGGGCCCGCGGCCACCCCGGAGCCGGCGAGCCAATCGGTGTTCCGGATGGCTCCGAGCGAGACGACCGCCACCTCCACCTCGATCGCCGAGCCGTCGGACAGATGGGCGCGCCTGAGCCGTCCGGCGTAGTCGCCCTCCAGGGCGGTGACGCTGATGCCACAGCGCAGATCGACCCCCTTCCTGCGCTGCAGCCGGCCCGCGGCCTCGCCGATCACCCCGCCCAGTGCGCCCACCAGCGGTGCGGGGCCGCGTTCGGCGACCGTGACTTCGAGGCCCGACTCCCGGCAGGCGGAGGCGACTTCGGAGCCCGTGAAACCGGCGCCGATCACCAGCACCCGGGACACGCCCCCGGTCAGCCTCCGGTACAGGCGCGCGGAGTCGCCGCGCGTACGCAGTGCGAAAACACCGTCAAGAGCTGCCTGTTCCGGGTGGAACCAGGGCCGCGCTCTGGTCCCGGTGGTGATCAGCAGACGGTCGTAGGCGACGGTGTCCCCGTTCGCCAGGCGTACCCGCTTGGCGTCCCGGTCCAAGCCCTCGGCGGCGACGCCCAGACGCCAATCCGCATCGATCTCGCGCCGCCGCGGCAGCGCGGTGTCCTCGGCCCGCGCCCGCCCGAGCAGCGCCTGCTTGGACAGCGGCGGCCGGTCGTAGGGCTCGTACGGCTCATCACCGATCATGGTCAACGATCCGGTGAAACCCTCGTCCCGCAAGGTCTCCGCCGCACGCAGACCGGCCAGCGAAGCACCGACGACGACGATGCGACCCTCCCGCCGCAGAACCTCGACGTCCGTGTCAGCCGACATGGGGCTCCACACCCTCCGTCGGCTCGTCCGAGTAGTCGACAAGGATGGCCTGCACCGGGCAGGCGGCAGCGGCCTTCTCCACCCGGTCGCGCTGCGCCTCGTCGAAGCGGGGGGAGAACAGCAGCGCCTCATCGCCGTGCAGGGCGAAGACGTCCGGGGCGAGGAAGACGCACTGCGCGAATCCCTGGCACCGGTTGAGATCGACGACAAGCCTCATCTGGAACCCGCTCCCTGCACGGGGCCGCGGTAGAGAGCCCCGCAGCCGTCCGCGCTCGGTCCGTGTGGTCGGTAGGCATGCCTCACTTTCAGGATCAATCCTGCGCAGAGGTCTCGCAAGGCGAGGGCGGCGCCGGGCGGGCCGGGCGCCTACGGCATTTCCGGATCGCGCGTGTCCCCAATTCCCGGCCATCGCAATTCTCTTGATCGCACTTCCCTCGGGTGTCCGGACGTCCTCGGAATTCGGCCGAACTCACCGCCGCACCCGCCCGGCACGGTCTGCGTCACCAGGACGTCCGTGAGTGAAAGCTCCGCACCCCGATCAACCCGATCCGGCACATCGCAGCGGCCGGTGGAGGGGCACTCGGCTGGACTGCGGGGTGCTCTGGACCCCGATGCACCACCTCCACGACGCACCCGAGGCAGCCCACCAGCGCCGCCTCTCGGTCGGCCTGCTGACTCCCGGGCAGATCGACGTGTGCTTGCCGAAGGCCCCATCCGCCCTGCTCGTGATCGCGGCGAGCGGTCGGATCGGCCACCGCGCATCCGACCGCCACGACCACCAGCCCGGCGAACCCAGGCGGTCACAGCATCAGGCAAGCGGTTTGACGTAGCGATGTGCGGGCACTCGTACCGGTCCCTGGTCGCTTGGCGCTCGGTGGTCGAAGGTTCCCGTGTCCTGCCAGCCGTTGCGTGCGTAGAACCTGCGGGCGCGAGTGTTGCCTGCCACCACCGCCAGCCATGCGCGCCGGTGACCGCCGGCAGCGACGAGGCGCTCGGCTTCCGTGAGCAGTGCCACGGCCGCACCGGTTCCGCGGTGGCTGTCGGCCACGTAGAGCTGCTCGACCTCGTCGTCGACCACCATCACGAAGCCGGCCACCACGCAGCTGACGATTGCGACGGTCGTGTCGCCGACCCGTTGCACGGCGCGCACGCCGAACGACTCCTTCGTCCTCACCGCGAGGAGGGCCTCCGGAACGTTTCCCAGGTGGGCGTCGCACCATCCTCGGTACCAGATGTCTGCGATGGTGTCCGCATCCTCCGGCCGGGCCGGACGCAGTTCCAGAACGCCATCGGTGCTTTCCATGGTGTCAATCCCTCGTACGGAGTCGGGTACGGCATGACGTGGTCGACCAGAGGCTCCCGCGACGTGCAGGATCCGTTGCCGAGGCCAGGCGTTGCCCGAGGACGGCACATCAGTGTGGGGTGTCAGTTGCGCGGGGTGAGCAGGATGACCGCGGCTGAGTAAGGGGCCAGGGCGGTGGGTGCCGGCCCGCGGCGGGTGATGGGCGCGGTGTCGCCCCGGCGCCAGGTGAGGGTACGTTGCGCGCGGTAGTCGCCGGGCAGGTCGAGGTGGAAGGGCTGGGTGTGCTCCGGGTCCTTGTTGATCACGACGACGGCCAGGGTGCCGTCGGGGCGTCGGATCGCGTGCGCGCCGAGGGTGGCGCTGTCCGACGACACGGCGAGGGTGTCGCCGCCGCCCCTGAGCGCGGTGGTCAGCAGTTTCATGGTGTGGAACGGCGCGAACGGGGTGCCGGCGGGCGGTTCGCAGGGCTGCGGGCCGGCCCAGTCGGCGGGGCACTCGCCGGAGGAGAGCAGCCCGAGGTCGCCCCAGTCCTTGCGGTCCTCGGTCCACTGCGGGCCGTTGTAGAGGGCCCACCAGTCGACCCGGGAGACGCCGTTGTCCAGCAGTGACAGGTTGCTGTCCAGGAGGTAGAGGGCGCCTGCGGCGGTTCGCTGGTGCGGGTCGCCCGTGTTGTTGACGTTGGTCTCGCCCGCGACGATGTCGATGCGGTGGCCCGGCGCCGAGGCGCGGTCGAGGGCCGCGCGCACGGTCGCCATGGCGGGTGCGGTGGCGGTGGTGTCGGCGAGCAGGTCGGCGTCGGTCGTGGCGCCGGCGTAGTGGGCGTGGTACCAGTGCACGTCGACGAAGTCGATCGCGTCGGCCAGCCCGGGGGTGGCCAGCATGGCGTCGTCCCACTCCTTGGCGGACCGGTTGACCCCGGGCTGGCCCAGGGCCGCCGGGTCGTACGGGAAGAGTTCGACGCCGACGCGGATGCCCGGGTCGACGGCCTTCATGGCCCTCGCGTACTCGATGCTGTTGCGGGCGTAGGCCTGCGGGGACTTGTCGGGGTGGGCGTCGGGTTCGCGGACCCGGTACTTGTTGCCGGGCTCGGTCGGGCCCGGCGGCTTGTTCCAGCCGTTGAGGTAGGTCTCCTCGCCGATCACCCAGTCGCGCACGCCGTAGTCGTGGGTGACGTTCGCGTAGCGCACCCAGGCGGCGGCCTCCTGCGGATCTCCGGGCTTGGGATCGGCGTCCGTGCTGGGGTGCTCTCTGGTGTCGGTCGGGCCGGTCCCGTAGTTGACGTGGACGAGCATGCCCGCGCCCGCCGCGCGGGCGGTCTCGGCGAACCGGTCGAAGGTGAATCGCGGCGCGAGGCTCTCGTACCCGTGGCCGTCGGGGCCGTTGTACGGGCCGTACGGGTCCGGGCTGAGCCAGCCGCCGTGGTCGAAGTGGTAGAGGTCGGCCGGCCCGCCGGCGTTGAACGACAACGTGGTGATGCCCGCTTCGCGGATCCGCCGGGCCGTGTCGCGCCGCGCGAAATTCGGCTCCCAGAAGGGGGTGTCGACCCCGACCGCGTCCGCCGGGACGGTGTTAATGACGCGCCCGTCGACCGTGACGGTCGCGGTGGGCGGTGGTTCCTCGGCTTCCGCCGCCGGGGCCACGGCCGGGCCGCCGACGAGGATCGCGGTCCCGACCGCGAGGGCGGTGATTCGTTTGTGCATGGCGCCTTTTCCTTCAGGGGTTGGATGACGGAGCGTCCTGTGCTGAACCGACAGGCTGAAGACAGGCCTGGTTCGCCACCGGAGGGGGCGACAGGCGTCAGCGCCGTGCCTGCCTCCAGCCTTTCCGGCCGACCTGACGTCACGTCAGTGACGCGTGTTCCCTGATCCGTATGACAACCGTCATCGTGAACAGCTGACAGGGCGCAGAAGTCGCAGGCCAGTGCGGTCCGCCCGCACCGCGCGGGTCCGGGCCCGTACTCCGGCCGCCGTCCGGAAGGCGGCCGCCGACGCTGAACCGGCCATGGTGGAGTCCGCACTTGATGCCGCGCCCTTCGCCTACCACCCGAACGCGAATCTGACTCCGCGGTGCGTCATTCGCCTTGCCGCCCGCCGACCATCGCCGTCTCCGGTGCGCTCCGGCGTTCGGGGACCGTGCCGTCCGACCGGCTGTGGCCGACGGTTATTGTTGATCTTCAAGGTGATCGGGGGGTGGGTTCCATCAGTGGGAACAGCGGCGCGATGAGTGCGCTCGGGGCGGATGAACCGCGGGAGATCGCCGGCTACCGGTTGCTCGCCAGGATCGGCGAGGGCGGCATGGGGTCGGTGTATCTGTCGCGCACGCGCGGGAACCAGCCGGTCGCGCTGAAGGTGGTCCGCCGGGAGTTCGCGGGTGACGCGGAGTTCCTCCGCCGCTTCCAGCACGAGGTGCGTGCGGCGCAGCAGGTGCGGGGCTACCACCTGGTGCCGGTGCTGGACCACGACGCGAGCGGGGAACAGCCGTGGCTGGCGACCGCGTACGTGCCGGGGCTGGCGCTGGACGAGGCGCTGGCGAGGTACGGCCCCCTGCCGGTGCCCGTGGCGCTGCAGCTCGTCGGGTGCGTGGCACGCGGGTTGGCGTCCGTGCACGCGGCCGGGGTCGTCCATCGTGACCTCAAGCCCGCCAACATCCTGCTCGGCGCGAACGGCCCCTGGGTGATCGACTTCGGGATCGCGCGCGCCGCCGAGGCCACCCAGCTCACCAGGAGCGGCGGCTTCATCGGCACCCCGCAGTTCATGTCGCCCGAGCACGGCACAGGGGCCGAGGTCACTCCGGCCGCCGACGTCTTCTCGCTCGGCCTGATCGCCGCCGTCGCGGCCACCGGGCGGCACCCGTACGGTTCGGGCGGCGCGCTGACCGTCGCCACCCAGATCGCCAACACCGAGCTGCGGCCGCCGGATCTGACCGGGTATCCGGAGCAGTTGCGGCCGTTGCTGGAGCGTACGCTCGCCGCCGACCCGGCGGCCCGGCCGACGCCGACCGAGCTGGCGGAGCTGTGCGAGCGCGTGTTGGGCCATGCCCTGCAGCCTCGCGACGGCTGGCTGCCGGCCCTGCTCGCCGCGGCCGTCGCCGAGCGCGAGCGCGGGACGGAGCGGTTGCTGGCGGCGGCGGATCCTGCACCGGCGACGGATCCCGCACCGGCGGCGGGGGCCGGCGCGGGTGCGGCCACGTACGTGCCCACGCAGGTGTCGGGGCATCCCGGCGGCGACGTGCACAGCGCGCCCACACGGACCGCACCCCCGCCCCCGCCGGCGACAGCGGCGGCAGCCACGTCGACGGGGCGGCCGCCGCGTCGACGGGCACCGCTGGCCGTCGCCCTCGTGGCGGCCCTGGCCGTGGTGGCCGCCGGTACGGCCTGGTTCCTGTCCGGCGACGACAAGTCCGGGACCACCGCGGCCACCGGCACGTCGGCGACGGCCGCGCCCGCCCCTGCGGTCGGGGCCGCGACCCCGAGCAAGCAGCCCGCCGACGCCCCGCAGGCCACGGCGTCCGCCACGGCGGCCCCCAACCGCGGCTACGAGCCGATCTTCGTCGACCGCCCGCTGCTCATCGGCCCGCCGGTGACCGGCGCGGTGATCACCGTCGATCTGGACGTGCCCAAGGTCGTACCGAACGGGGATCTCAGCGACCACGAAACCGACTTCTACTACCTCCTCCAGTGGATGCACTTCCGCACCCCCATGGCCAAGAGCCCGGGGACGTCACCGGAGCAGTGCCGTCAGTCGGTGGACACCGCCCCGCTGCCCGCGGAGCTCAGCAACACGGCGCTGATCGACCAGAAGGTCCTGAAGAAGGGCGACGTGCTCTGCACGGTCACCGACAAGGGGAACCTCGCGATGCTGAGGATCACCGACGTGAAGCCGACCGGGCAGCCGTTCGACCCTCCGGCGTACGGCGTCCTGCTCACCCTCTGGAAGCCCGCCGTCTAGCGGGTCGTCCCCCGCCCCTGTGCCGGTGGTCGTACGCGCCGTGCGCATCGGGTTCACGGACACACCGTCCGTCCGAGCAGTGGCAGTTCGGGGGTGTGCCGGTGCTGCTCGGACGGACGGTGTGGCTTGTGGTCGCTCAGGAAGCGAGGAGTCGGTCGAGCCAGTCGGAGGTGGTGAGGTCGACGAGGTGCGTGCCGTCGGCGACGGCGGTGGGGGTGCCGAAGCGGGAGTTGCGGGCGCCGGGCTGTTGCAGGGCGGGGTCGGCGGAGACGCGGGTGAGCTCCTGGCGGAGCTGGGCGTCGTAGGTGCCGGCGGTGACACAGGAGTCGAAGGTCTGGCCGGTGATGCCGAGGCGGTGGCCGAGGTCCGCCAGCTGGGAGCGGTCGTAGCCCCGGCGGCCTTCCTTGGGCTGGTCGGCGAAGAGGCTGGTGTGGAAGGGCAGGAACTTGCCCGCGTCGGCGGCGCACAGGGCCGCGTTGGCTGCGTCCAGGGAGTAGCCGGCCGGGTTGGAGAAGTCCACCAGGAGCGGGACCATGTGGTAGCGGACCTGGAGCTTGCCGGACTCGGTGGCCTGCTCGATGGCGGTGCCGAGGGTCTTGTGCAGCCGGCCGCACTGCGGGCAGAGGAAGTCCGCGTAGAGATCGAGGGTGTGGGGTGCGCTGCCGCCGGAGAGCACGGTCGTGCCGTCCCGGGTGCCGTAGTAGGCGGCGCGGATGTGGCCGGTGTCCTGGGCGGGGATGACGTGCTCGGCCGCCGAGCGGTCGCTGGCCCGGGTGGCCAGGGCGATGCCGCCGGCCAGGGCGGCCGCCACGACGACGGCCACCAGGGCCTGGATGCCCCGCCGGCGCCGGCCCTCGCGCTGCTTGCGTTCGATGGTGGCGAGGGCCTGGGAGCTCAGCCCGGCCTGGGGGTCCTGGGTGGTCCCGGTCATGCGTCGGCCTCCGTCCGTCGGGTGTCGGTGGTGGCCAGCACCAGCAGGGTGCGCGGCCTGATCGTCAGCCAGAGCGCGAGGGCGAGGAAGCCGACGTCCCGCGCGATCTCCTGGGGGTAGCGGGTCTGCCCGGCGTCGATCTCGCCGCCGCCGCCGAAGCAGCCGCAGTCGATGCTGAGCCCGCGGGCCCAGGACTGGGCGATGGCGGCGATCAGCGCGAGCAGCAGCAGGCCGGAGCAGACCGCCGCCACCCGGGTGCCGAGTCCGAGGATCAGGAACAGGCCGAGCAGCAGTTCCAGCAGCGGCAGGCCGATCGACACCGGCCGGACCAGCCCGTTCGGCAGCAACTCGTAGGCCCGCACGGCGAGGTAGCTCGCCCCGGGGTCGGTCAGCTTCGCGAGGCCGGCGACGAACCAGACCGCGGCCAGGCCGAACCGCACCAGGGTGCCCGCCAGATCGGTGTACCGGGCGGCCCGGCCGTTCAGCCGGCCGGGGCCCGCCGTACCGGCGACCACGCCGCCGGGTTCCGCCTCGGCCGCGCGCAGACCATCGGCGCGCGTGTCTCCACTGGGTGTCCGCATGACGACTCACTCCCCCCGGGAGAAGCGGCGTGCCGCGATGGCCAGCGCGGTCGTCGCCAGCAGGGCGACGAAGCCGATCTCGACGATCACCGGCGGGGTCCAGCCGAAGATCGCGGGCCCGTCCGCGTAGCCGCCCATGTGCACGTCCCCGGGCAGGGTGCGACGGATGGCGTCGATCGCGTACGTCAGCGGGTTGATCAGGACGGCGATGCCGAGCCAGCCGGGCAGACCCCCGACCGGGAACATCGCGCCGGAGAAGAACATCAGCGGCATCAGGCAGAGGCTCACCGCCACCTGGAACACCTCGATCCGGCGGATGCAGACCGCGGCCAGCATCCCGATCGAGGTGAACGTCAGGGCCACCAGGGCGACTTCGAGCAGGGCCACGAGCAGCAGCGGGTGGTACGGGATCCCGACCAGGCCGGCGATCAGGAGCACCATGGCGCCGTAGAGCGCGCCGTAGAGCGCGCCGGAGGTGGCGCCGCCCAGGCCGAGGCCGAGCAGCAGGCTCTCCCGCCGGACCGGGGCGACCAGCGCCTGGCGCAGGAAGCCGGCCTGGCGGTCCCAGACGACGGAGATGCCGACCGCGATGGCCTGCCTGGGTGGCCATCACCAGGGTGCCCGGGAACAGGTAGGCGCGGTACTCGTCGAACCCGGCGTCCGAGCCGCTCTGGGCGGCCTGCAGGCCGGTGCCCAGGACCAGCAGGAACATCAGCGGGGTGACCAGGGCCATGCCGATCTGCACCCGGTTGCGGCCGAACCGGACCACTTCGCGGTGCCAGAGCATCCTGATCGCGCGGGCGTTGCGACGGAGCGGGCCATCACCACGGCCGGGGTCGGTGCGGGCACCGGCCTGGCGCCGGCGGCCGGGGCGGTGTGCGGGCCCGCGGCGACGGGTGCCGAGATCTCGTTCATACGTCCCTCCTGCCGATGTCGCCCATGGTGGCCTTGCCACCGTCGGTGTCGCGGATGCTGCGGCCGGTGTAGTGCAGGAACACGTCGTCGAGCGAGGGTGGCTTGACGCTGACGGAGTGCACGGGGACGTCGATCTCGGTGCAGAACCGGGGGACGAAGGAGGCGCCGTCGGCGCCGGGCTCGTCGCCGGCCGGGGCGGCGTCGAACCAGTTGGCCGGGCGCTCCGCGGGCAGGATCCGGTGGATCCGGGTGGCCAGCCGGTCCAGGTCGTGCGAGGAACGGGCGCGGTCGAGGAGGCGCTCGGCCTGTCCGCCGTCGAACCTGGTCCGTCCGAACACGGCGAGCCGGCGCGGGCCGGCGGTGACCAGGGTGAGGTCCGAGTCGTTCCAGCGGCCGACCAGCCAGGGACGGCCCGAGTGATGATCCACCCTCATCGCCCCGAACCCGGGCCGGCGTTCGGCGAGTAGCTCCCCAGCTCCCGGACAGTCCGGGAGGATTATGAATTCCACTTTCCCCGTCCCTCTTCCTGGTCCCAGCGTGCGGGGAGGCCGACGGCAGCGGGATGGTCCGCCACCGTCGGCCTCCTGCCTCGGCCGGATCGCGTGCTACTGACTACCGGCTGGTGCTAGAACGGAGCGTCAGCCGACGCAGACCGGCGCGCTGCCGCAGCCGAGGAAGCCACGGCAGCTGCCCCACGGGGTGCACAGGGTCAGCTCGGTGAAGTCGCCGATCTCGACCAGGGCGGGGGTCTCGTACACGGTGGTGTTCTCCATGGTGTCCCTCCAAAGGGATAGAGGTTGGCGCGGCTGCCAACTGGCCAGCCCTGCCTGTCCGTTCGGACAATGAAGAACGTATGCGGGCGGGAGTCCCGATTGCGTGGGGCATCCGTCCTGTTCTGGTCCCGTCGAATCTCCCGGCCCGCTCGGGCGGGCGGGTCCCGTCAAGCTGGGTTCGAGCAGGACAGGTGGGCATCAGTCAGCTGTCACGGCTGCGCAGCGTGAGGTAGCCGGCCAGCAGGGCCGCCGCCGCCCAGGCCGCGAGGACCAGCAGGCCCGTTGCCGGGCTGAGGCCCGGATCGGCCTTCATGACCTCGGCGCCGGCGTGGTCGGGCAGGTAGCGGGCGGCGGCGCGCAGCGCCGGGATGGCGTTGGCCACCGGCGAGAGCACGAAGACGAAGGCGAACAGCAGCGAGAGCGCGAGCGCCGTACTGCGCAGCATCGTCGCGATGCCCACCGAGAACAGGCACATCAGGGGCAGGTAGAGGCAGGCCCCGAGGACGGCGCGCAGCGCTCCGGGATGGCTCAGCTCGACGCCGTGCGGGCCCAGGGCCGTCTGGGAGGCGAGGAAGGCGAGGAACGCGGTCGGTACGGCCAGCAGCAGGGCCACCGTGGTGGCGGCGGCGATCTTGGAGAGGTAGAACAGGCCGCGGTTGGGCACCGCGGCGAGCGAGGTGCGGATCATGCCGCTGCCGTACTCGGTGCAGACCAGCAGGACCGCGAAGGCGATCAGGGCCAGCTGGCCGAACTGGACCCCGACGAAGCCGGCGTCCACCGGATTGAAGTCGGAGCGGAGCAGATTGCTCTTCTTGTCGATCGCCGAGCGGGCCGAGGCGCCGTTCAGCACGCCGATCCCGACGCTGACGACCAGGGCGATGACGAGTGGGAGGAGCGTCGACCGGACCGTCCTGATCTTGGTGAGTTCGGCCCGGACCACGGCCGTGGCCGCGTTAGAGGGCATGCCGGTCCCTTCCTGTGAAAGCCTCGGCCCGGTACTGGGCGGCGTCGCTGGTGAGACGGAGGAAGGCGTCCTCCAGGGAGGCCGTGCGGGTGGCCAGCTCCCCGAGGACGAGCCCGGCCTCGGCCGCGATCCGACCCACCTTCTCCGTTCCGGCGCCGTCGACGACCACGGCGCCGCGCTCCTCCTGGTGCGCCGTCAGCCCGGCGCGGCCCAGGACGTCCAGCAGCCGGGCCGGATCCGAGGTGCGGACCATCACCTGCGGACGGCAGTTGTCGGCGATGAAGTCGTCCATGCTGGTGTCGGCGAGCAGCTGGCCGCGCCCGATCACCACCAGGTGCTCGGCGGTGATCGCCATCTCGCTCATCAGATGGCTGGACACCAGGACCGTCCGGCCCTCGGCGGCCAGGCCCAGCAGCAGCGTGCGGATCCAGCGCACGCCCTCCGGGTCGAGGCCGTTGACCGGTTCGTCCAGCAGCAGCACCTGCGGGTCGCCGAGCAGCGCGGCGGCGATGCCGAGCCGCTGGCCCATGCCGAGCGAGAAGCCGCCGGCCCGGCGGGAGGAGACGGACTCCAGGCCCACCATGGCGAGCACCTCGCGGACCCGGTCGCGGCCGATCCGGTTGGTCTGGGCGAGCCACAGCAGGTGGTGGTACGCGGTGCGGCTGCTCTGCACCGCCTTGGCCTCCAGCAACGCGCCGACATGCCGCAGCGGCTCGCGCAGCTCGTGGTAGGCCTTGCCGTCGTAGCGGACGTCGCCCTTGTCGGGGCGGTCCAGGCCGAGCATCATCCGCAGGGTGGTGGACTTGCCGGCCCCGTTCGGGCCCAGGAAGCCCGTCACGCGGCCGGGCCGCACCGTGAAGGTGAGCCCGTCGATCGCGACGGTGTCGCGATAGCGCTTGGTCAGTTGCCGTAGTTCGATCACGACATCAGGCTGCCGTGGAGCGGGGCCCCGGCACATCGGCCGGCGCTCCGAACTGTGGCCTCCACCGGGCGGCGGAGGCGGCGGGCTCCACCGGCGCCGTCTCCTACCACGGTCGGTCATCCCCGCGGCTGAGGCGTCGGCGTGCCCGGACGGCTACGGTGAGCGCATGGCCCAACTCCCGTCGACCTGGCAACCGCTGTACCGCGACGGCGCCGTCCGACCGCTGCGCCGCCGCGAGTTGGTGGCCGTCGACAGCCTGGTGGCGGTGGCGCTGACCGCGCTCTTCGTGGCCCTGCCGGGCCCGGCGTGGAGCTCCGACGGCGGGTGGTCGGTCCGGCTCGCCCTCGCGGCCGCGATGGGACTGCCGCTGGCCCTGCGCCGGACCCGCCCGGCCGCGGTCTGTGCCGTGGTCGCGGTGGCCTCGGTGGTGGCCTCGGTGGCCGGCGCCGTCCGGGAGCCGTTCCTCGCCGTGGCCTTCGCGCTCTACCAGGTGGCCGTCACCACCCCGGCCCGGCGGGTGCCCACCCCCGTGATCGGGGCGGTGAGCGGCGGCGTGCTGGTGCTGCTCCTGATCTCGGGCTCCCCGAGCGGCGGCGGGCAGGACCTCGTGCTCCACCTAGCCGGCCTGGCCGTGGCCGGGATGGCCTGGGTGCTCGGCCGGGCGGTCCGCGAGCGGCGTGCGCACGTCGCCCGATCGGCCCGGCGGGTCGCCGTGGAGGCCGTCACCGAGGAACGGCTGCGGATCGCCCGGGAGCTGCACGACATCGTGGCGCACCACGTCGGGGTGATCGCGGTGAAGGCCGGCGTGGCCAATCACCTGCTGGCCACCCACCCGGAGGGGGCCGGCGAGGCGCTGCGGGTGATCGAGACGGCCAGCCGCTCGGCGCTGACCGAGATGCGGCAGATGCTCAGCGTGTTGCGGGCCGGCGAGTCCGGGCCGGAGGCCGACGGGGTGGACGGGTTGCGGCCGGCGCTCGGGCTCGCCGCGCTGCCCGAGCTGGTGGCCGGTGCGACCGCGGCCGGGCTCACCGCCGAACTGCGCACCGACGGCACCGCCGACGTGCCGCAGGGTGTGCAGAGTTCGGCGTACCGGGTGGTGCAGGAGGCCCTGACCAACGTGCTCAAGCACGCCGGGCCGACCCGCTGCCGGGTCGAGCTGGTCGCCGAGGGGCGGGAGTTGCGGATCGAGGTGACCGACGAGGGCGCCGGCACGGCCCGCGGCGCCCGTCGGCCCGGCCACGCCGGCAGGTACCTGACCTGGCACGGGCCGACCGAGGCGGCCGGGCACGGGAATGGTCACGGCCACGGCCTGATCGGCATGCGGGAGCGGGTGGAGTTGTTCGGCGGACGCTTCGACGCCGGACCGCTGGCCGGCGGCGGCTTCGCCGTTCGGGCCGAACTGCCCTACCGGACAGCGGTGTCGGTGGGGGAGGAGCCCTGATCAGGACCGGCGCGACACCGCCCGGGGCCGGGCCGGACCGGCCGGGTGGGCACCCCGCCCCCGGGCGGAACGACGAATGTGTGGAGGACCGTATGACCGAGCCCGTCCGTGTCCTGGTGGTGGACGACCAGGCGCTGCTGCGCGGCAGCTTCCGGATGCTGATCGACGCCGAACCCGGGCTGACCGTGGTCGGCGAGGCGGCGGACGGCGCCGCCGCGATCGAGCTGGCCGCCGAGCAGCAGCCCGACGTGGTGCTGATGGACGTGCGGATGCCCGGAACAGACGGCATCGAGGCCACCCGGAGGATCTGTGAGCGGAGCCCGGGCGTGCGGGTCCTGATGCTCACCATGTTCGACCTGGACGCGCACGTCTTCGCGGCACTGCGGGCCGGAGCCGCCGGGTTCCTGCTCAAGGACATCCCGCCGGCCGAACTGCTGCACGCGATCCGGGTGGTGGCCGCGGGGGAAAGCCTGCTCTCGCCGAACGTCACCCGGCGGCTGATCTCGGAGTTCTGCCGCCACCCGGCCACCGAACCGGCCGGTCCGCCGCCCGCACTGGACGGTCTGACCGGCCGGGAGCGGCAGGTGCTCCAACTGGTGGGCGCCGGGCGGTCCAACGCGGAGATCGCGCAGGAGCTGCACGTCTCCGCGGCGACGGTGAAGACGCACCTGGGCCACCTGCTGGACAAGCTCGACGCCCGGGACCGGGTCCAGCTGGTGATCGTCGGCTACGAGAGTGGTCTACTCACCCCGCGCCACCGGGTCTGACCGGTCGGCGCCGCACCCCGGACAAGGAGCCCCCGGACAAGGAGCCCCCGGACAAGGAGCTCCCGGACAAGGAGCCCCCGGACAGGGGGCCGGTCGCAGCACGTCCGTCCGGGACGGCCCGCGGCCGGCTCCCGGCTCACTCGCCCAGCCCGGCGGAGCGCGCCCGGACCATCGCCTCCCCGCGCCGCTCCACCTCCAGCTTCCGCAGCACCCGCGTGACGTGGTTGCGCACCGTCTTCTCCGCCAGGGTCAGTTCACGGGCGATCCGGTGGTTGGTCCAGCCCCGGGCCAGCAGGTCCAGCACCTCGCGCTCGCGCTCGGTCAGGTCCGGGAACGCGACGCGTCCCGAGCCCTGCTGCATCGCCTCGAAGTAGCTGCCGAACCGCAGCGCCACCGAGGGCGAGAACACCGCGGCCCCGGTCGCCACGGTCGTGATGGCCCGGCACAGCTCCTCCCGCGAGACGCCTTTCACCAGGTAGCCGCGGGCACCCGCGCGGATCGCGGCCACCACGGCGTCGTCCTCCTCGGAGGCCGACATCACCAGGACCTGGGGGGTCGCGGCCCCCGGTGCCGCCGAACCGGTGCCGGTCGGCCCCGCGGCGCCGCCGGTCCGCCCGGTGTCGTCGGCGGGCCCGCTCCCGTGCTCGGTGGAGCCCGGGCCGTCGACCGGCCCGGCGCCGCCGGTGATCGCCCGGGTCGCGTCGATGCCCGACTCGCTGCCCAGCCGCAGGTCCATCAGCACCACGTCCGGCCCCGGGTCCAGCTCGCGCAGCTGGTCGAGTGCGTCCGCGGCCGAGGAGGCCTCGCCCAGCAGTACGATGCCCTCCGCACCGTCCAGCGCGTGGCGGACCCCCTCGCGGAACATCGGGTGGTCCTCGATCAGGAAGACCCGGACGGTCATCGTTCCCCCCGCGGCAACATGGCCCGTACCAGCGTTCCACCAGGCACGCTCATCACCACGCAGAAGCCCCCGCCTCCTCCGCCCTTCTGCGCATCGACCGCAGGCCGGTGCCCCGGCCGACGGTCCGCCCGATGCCCACACCGTCGTCTCGGACGTCGAGCACCAGACAGGTCCGCTCGGCCCGCAAGCAGACCGTCACCGTGCCGGCGCCGGAGTGGCGCAGCGCGTTGCCGAGTCCCCCGGCCGCGATCCGGTACGCGGTCGCCTCCACCACGGGCGCCAGCATGAGCGGTTCGTACGGAAGGTCCGCGACCAGCAGCACGTCCTCGCTCGCCTTGGCGGTCCGCGAGACCAGCCGGTGCAGCGCGACGGCCAGTCCCTCGTTGGCAGCCAGGTCCGGGGGGACGAGCCCGTGCAGGGCCGACCGCATCTCCTCGACGGCGCGCGCGGTCTCGGCGGCCGCGTCCAGGACCAGGCGGCGCAGGCCCGGGTCGTGGCCGAGCCGGGAGACCGCCGTGTCGAGCCGGAGCCGGATGCCGGCCAGCGTGCCGCTGAGGCCGTCGTGGATGTCGTCCCGGATCCGTCGCCGCTCTTCCTCCAAGGCGCTTGCGGGGTAGTGCTGTTGGGTGTCGCGCTGGGGCGATCGGTGGGGCGGTGGTAACCGCCGGTCGAGGGCCACCACGGCCGGCGGGACGGCGGCGAGCGAGACGGCGGCGGCCGCGTGAGTGACCGGGGGAACGTCCGGCGCCGGCGCGGGACGTTCCCCCGGTGGTCGGCTCAGCTCTTCTTGAGGGCGATCGCGTAAGTGACGGCCGTTCCCACCGCGAGCAGCAGCGCGGCGGCGGCGACCAGGACGCTGGTGGAGCCCAGGACGTCCGCCGAGTTCGACGCGTGCTGGAGGTCGGTCAGCATGACGTTGACCGGGGACACGCCCTTGCCGAGCATGACGGCCAGCAGGAGCACCAGGGCGACGACGAGCGCGTAGCCCTGCCGCCGGAACACCAGCCGGGAGCAGACCAGCCCGATGGCCATGCCGGTGAAGGCGCTGATGAGCTGCGCCTCCGTACCGAGGGCCAGATCGGCGGGGCCGACCGTGTGCGTCCCGAACAGCAGCGGCAGCGCCAGACCGGCCACCGTCAGCAGCAGGCACCAGGCGGCGGCGGTCGCGACCGATCCGAGCAGGACCCTCAGGTGGCTGCCCGCGCTGACGACCACGATCGAGCGGTGCGGCGGGTCCTCCAGGCCGATCAGCGCCATGGTGAGCCAGGCGGAGCACAGCAGCATGGAGCCGGCCACCGCGGAGTAGGTGGCGGCGAGCGGACCGGTGTCGCTGCTGGTCAGCACGGCAGCCAGGCCGACGAACAGGAGCAGCGGCGCGAGGTAGCGCTGGGAGAGCAGCAGAACCGTGAACATGTAGCGGACCAGGGAGATCACAGGGCGGCACTCCTGGCGTCGGTCCGGGAGCCGTGGTCGTGCGCGGCCCTGGCCACTGCGTCCACCGACCAGAGGTGCTGCAGCGAGGTCATCAGTACGGTGTCCGAGTGCTCCCGGGTCACCCGCAGGACGATGCCCTGGCCCCGGCGGGCGGCGTCCACCACGCCCGGGAGCGAGTACCAGTCCAGCTCGGTCGGAACGGCGCCGGTGGCCGGCGGGGTCAGGACCAGCTCCACCATCGGGGCCGGGCTCCCGGCCTGCGTGGCGCCCCGCCAGGTGACCTTGCCGTCGGTGATGGCGTAGGCGCCGTTGGCGTGCGTCCCGGTGATCGCCTCGCGGTGGTCGGTGAACACCACCGCGCCGCCGTGGGCGGCCACTTCATCGATGAACTCGCCCAGGACGCTGTGGGCCGAGGCGTCCAGGCCCGACCAGGGCTCGTCGAGGACGAGCAGGTCGGGCCGGACGAGCAGGGCCTGAGCCAGTGCGACCTTCTGCGCGTTGCCCTTGGAGAGCGTGCGCAGCGACGCGGTCGGGCCGCCGACGAGGGCCAGTCGCTCCAGCAGGTCGCCTCCCCGGGAGCGGGCGGCGGAGGTCGACATGCCTCGGATGCGCCCCATGTGGGTGAGGTAGGAGATCGCCGAGATGCGTTCGTGCGCGGTGAAACGGTCCGGTACGTACCCGATGGTCGGTGGTCGGGCCGAGACCGTGCCGGACGTGGGCTGCGACAGCCCGACCAGGATCTTCAGCAGGGTCGACTTCCCGGAACCGTTGGTGCCCACCACCGCGACCACGTCGCCGGCGGAGACCTTCATGTCCACATCGCTGAGGATCCACCGGCCCGCACCGTAGCGCTTGCAGACGGCTTCGCAGTGTAACAATTCAACTCCCGGCTGTAATAACCGCGTCCACGCCACTACAGTCAGGCATCGAGTCGGTGTCCCTGTCAACATGACACGCGCCGAGGCCGGCGAAAAGGGTCGCAATTCTGTTCACCCCTTCTTCCGGGTGTGCGACGGAGAGTGAACTGCGGGACAGTCGGAGCTGGTTCTGTCCTCCTTTCCTTTGTGAAAATGCTGGAACCGTGAATTCAGAGCGCGCGGAATGTGCGCCAGATTGCGCCGGTGGATCTGCCGTTCGTGGCCCGCCGTACGGGCCTGGTGCGATGCCCTGCCGCGCCCGGCTCAAGTGGTCCGGCGGGCGCGCCGGCCGGTGTGCTCGGCCTGTTTGACGGTGTCGAGGTCGACGCCGATGGCGCGCAGCCATAGCCGGGTGAGCGGCCGTACCGGGGTGTCCTCGTCGGTCAGTTCGCAGCCGAGGGCGAACCGCTGGAAGCAGAGTTCGTCGCCCGTGCCGGAGGTGTGGCCTCCGGACTGGTCGGTGCCGGGAGGCGGCGTCGATCGGCACCTCGCCGACGGACGGCCCCGTCCGCCGCCGGGCTTCCCGCCGCGGCGTAGCCGCGGGGCAGGAGGCTGTCATTCCCCGCCGGCAGACTTGGCAGCTTTCTGCAACCGGGATTGCCGGGTTCAACGGGAGTGCCTTAGAAAGATCTCCGGAAGAAAACGGGGTAGTGGCCAGAGGTGCCGCGCCGAAAAGGAAGGGTACCCATTATGGCTTCGTACGACGAAAACGTTCAGAAGATCAAGGAGATCGTCTGCGACATTCTCGAAATCGAGGAGGACGAGGTAACCGAGACCAGCCTCTTCAAGGAGGACCACTCCGCCGACTCGCTTCGTTCGATCAAGATCCTCGCGAAGCTGGAGAAGGAGTTCAGCGTCACCATCGACCAGTCCGAGCTGGCCCGCATGGTGAACCTCAAGGGTGTTTACGAGGTCGTCTCCCAGGCTGCCGGCTGGTAATCGGCGACATCGTACGGGCAGGGCAGGGCAGGGCAGGGCACGGCCGGAACAGCAGACGGAGAGGGCGGGATGGCGATGTCGGGGCAGACTGGCCCACGCAGAGTGGTGATCACCGGGCTGGGGGGCCGTTTCGATTCTCTTTCACACGCCGTTTCCGGTTCGCCGGACCGCTCGCCCGGGTCGTCGCCCTCGGCCTGCGAGGTGATCAGCTCCGTCAGGACGTCGATGTACGCGGCGAGGACCTCTCCCCAATGGATGTCGGAGGACTGGAGGTGGGCCGATTCCTCGGCCTCGTGGTCCTGCTCGATCTGGTCGAGCACGGACAGCGGGTGGGGGATCCGAACGGGGCCGAGCCGGTCGTCGTCCATAGCTCCTCCTGGATTGCGGCGCTTGTCCCTGGTGTGATCCCCGTTCGGACCGGTATCGTCAGCCGGCCTATAAGGCACCTTGATCCAACCTCTACTGGGACGGCGCGTCGCGAAATCCCCGAACGCCGCACCGGCGCTCGTCGGCACGGCCGGGTCCCGGGTTCCCCAAGACTTCCCCCCGATTCTGTGCCCGTTCCGTACAGATCCGACGGGTTGTGCGCACGCCCCTCCACTGCGCCGTCCTCCCTGGTGGGAGGCGGCGGAACTGCCGCTATGCTGACCGGCGATCTTCGGACGGTATGACGGGGAATCGGGGGAACAGCATGGGTAGCGAGGGCGCCGGGACGGGGTTCGGTGCGCATCCGGAGAAGCTCGGGGACGCGGGTGACCAGCTGATCGCGGCGGGGCAGGACGTCCGCTCGGTCAAGGACACCCTGGGCAAGTTGAACATGTCGGACCCGGCGGTGCTCGGGGAGTACGCGGGTGACGCGGCCAAGGCCTTCTGGTCGGCCTGGCAGGACGAGCTCGGGGTGAACCTCGACGCGCTGACCGACCTCGGGGGCAAGGTGCACACCACCGCGGCCAACTACGCCAAGACGGACAGCAGCGTCGAGCAGCAGTACCAGAAGCCGGGGGCCTGACCGTGCCTGACCACGACCTCAATCCGCTCGGCACCGACCCGGGCACCCAGCGGCAGCAGGCCGAGTCGCTGAAGAAGACCATCGACGAGTCGCACGGCATGTGGGGTGCGGGCGACCTGAAGTACGCCGTCCACGACGCCCTGCAACTGCCCGCCCCCAAGGGGGACTCCGGCAAGGTCGGCGACCTCGCCGCCGCCTACTACAAGGCGGTCGGCCAGCTGGACCAGATCCAGATCAAGGTGGCGAAGGTCAGCTCCCAGCACCTGCCCGACGCCTGGACCGGGCAGGTCGGCGAGAAGGCCGCCGAGGTGGTCAAGGCCTCCGCCGACGACCTGACGCGCTGCCGCGACGCGATGGAGAAGGGCCGGCAGCAGCTCAAGACGCTGTCCACCGCCCTGAGCGAGGCGCAGACCCTGCACGGCCAGGGCGCCGCGCCGCTGAGCGAGGCGCTGAAGCTGCTGCACGACATCACCATCGGTGGGGCGCCGGACCCGGTCAACTGGGACGACGACAAGATGCACAGCGCCCACGCGAAGGCGAAGGACGGCATCAAGTCGATCTACGACGCTGCGGTGAAGGCCGAGAACGCGGGCCGGACGGCCGCCCGCGAGTTGAACGCGATCGCGGACAAGGCGCTGGCCGGCAAGTTCAAGAACAAGGGCCTGGGCGCGGAGGACAAGCTGGTCCTGGTCGACGCCTTCGTCGGCGGCAACCAGGGGGACGGCACCATCCTGACCGAGGCCAACGCCACCCGGGCCGCCCAGCTGATGGACCAGATGAGCGACGCGGACCGGGCCCGGTTCGACCAGCTGCTGGCCGGCAGCAAGTCCCCGGAGGAGCGCGCCTACCTGATGAAGGCGCTGGCCGCCGGGCACGGTTACGACGAGATCAAGGCCTTCGACGACCAGATCCACGATCACGCGGACGATCCCGGTTGGCTGGCGGCGCGGATCTCCCCGGTGCAACTGGACTCGGCCACGCCCGGCCAGAACGGGACCGGCTACGGGGGCGTGGCGTGGGACCAGGGCCAGCACAACACCTGCGTGGCCGCCTCGACCGTGACCGCCCGGGCGATGGTCGATCCGCTGTTCGCCTTCCAGCTCACCACCGGTGGGCACCCCGGAGACCCGAAGTACGACAACGGGCAGGCCGCCAAGGACCGCTGGGACAACGAGACGAACCGCGTCTACGACTCCCGCTCCTGGATGCACCTGGGGGCGGACGGGATGTGGGACTGGGAGTCCAAGGACATCGCCAACTCCGAGATCGGCGACCACACCGGGGCCGGCTACAAGAACGTGGACCTGGGGGACGCGGACCAGCGCAAGGACGTGCTGGCCCAGGTCGAGTCGTCGGTGGACCAGGGCAAGCCGGTCCCGATCTCGGTCAAGAACGACAAGTTCATCCCGGACGGCCACCAGATGATGATCATCGGACACCGGGGCGACCAGCTGGAGATCTACAACCCCTGGGGCTATACCGTCTGGGTCAGCGAGGACGACTTCATCCACAACCACCTGGGGGGCGCCACCCAGGGGGACGAGCTCCCCATCGCCGACAGCGTCCGCATGCCCAAGTGAGGCCTGAGAGTTGAGCACCAACCACCAACCCCTGAGCGACGACCGGCTGGCCGAGATGGACATCGAGGTCCTGCTGCGCTTCGGCCTGCCCGCCCCCGGCGTGGTCCGCTCCGTGCTGTTCGGCGACGGCGCGGTCGCCGCCGCGATCACCGCCGACCGGCTCGGCGTGCTGCCGCGCGCCGTGGTCTTCCTCGGCGAGGTGGTCCGCTCCGGTGGCACCCCCTTCGCGGCCGAGCTGCCCGAACCCCTGCCGGGCCCGGCCGCCGCGGTGGCCCGGGGCTGGCTGGCGGCGGCCGCCACGGTCGTGCGGGACCCGGCGGGGGACCGGCTGGTCGCCCGATGGCTCGACGCCGTCGCCGCCGTACTGGCACTGCGCGTAACCAACCGGGAGTCGAACTCGTGAAGAAGAAGTGGCAGCGGATCCTCCTCGTCGCGGTCGTCCTGCTGGCCGTCGCGGGTGCGGCGGGCGCGGTGGCGATCCACAAGATGACCACCGGCAAGCTCGACCACGGCACGGTGTTCACCGCGACCTCGGGTGAACTTCTCGTCAAGCCGGGCCAGTTGTTCTCGGTCGAGGTGAGCGCCCACCGGGTGTGGGGCGACGTCTGGACCATGACCGACCCGACCCCGGACCCCGCGGTGGTGCAGACCGTCGGTGACGAGTACGTCCGGAGCGTCGGTCTGGCGAATCTGGGCGGTGCGATCGGCTCGGACTCCGGCGGCCACTACTACTTCGTCTTCCGTGCCGCCCCGAACCCCGGCCGGACCACCGTCACCCTGCACGTCGGCCACCGCGACGTCCAGGGCATGACGTTCTCCGGCGGTCCGGAGCAGACCAGGCGCCAGTTCACCGTCAACGTCGGCTGAGCCGTCACCGGTTGGGGGTGGGGCCAGGCCCCACCCCCAACCGGTGACGGCTCAGCCGTATTCTGCGGCCAGCAGCACCTTCAGCTCGTCCTCCAGCTTGCGGACGGCCTCGGACAGGGCCGGCTGGGAGATGTGGCAGGCCTGGCGGCGCGGGCGAAGTGGCGCTCGCAGGCGAGGGCGACCAGGTACTCGAGCTGGCGGAAGAGCATCTACTCGGCCCCCGGGACGGTACCGCTGTGCGCGGAGTCGAGGCGGGCAGGGTCGAGGCGGGCAGGGTCGAGGCGGGCAGGGTCGAGGTGGACAGGGCCGACGCGGTCGGTGTCGATGCGGTCCGCGCGGGTGTAGACGTTCATCGAGTCGCCGCGCAGGAAGCCGACCAGGGTCAGCCCGCTCTCCTCGGCCAGGTCCACCGCCAGCGAGGAGGGCGCGGAGACGGCGGCGAGCATCGGGACGCCCGCCATCACGGCCTTCTGCACCAGCTCGAAGGAGGCCCGGCCGCTGACCATCAGCACCGTGCCTCGCGCCGGGAGCAGGCCCTCGCGCAGTGCGTGGCCGACCACCTTGTCCACCGCGTTGTGCCGGCCGACGTCCTCGCGCAGGCAGAGCAGCCGCCCCTCGGCGTCGAACAGGCCGGCCGCGTGCAGGCCGCCGGTGCTGTCGAAGACCTTCTGGGCGGCCCGCAGCCGCTCGGGCAGTGCCGACAGCAGCGCGGGGGTCACGCGCAGCCCGTCCTCGGCGACGCTCCACGGCGCGGTGGTGCGCACCGCGTCCAGGCTGGCCTTGCCGCACAGGCCGCAGGAGGAGGTGGTGTAGAAGTTGCGCTCCAGCGAGGCGTCCGGGGCGGGCACGCCGTGGGCGAGCACGACGTCCACCACGTTGTAGGTGTTGCCGTCGGCGGCGGTGGCCCCCGCGCAGTAGCGGATCCCGGCCAGGTGGTCGGCGGCGTGCAGCACGCCCTCGCTGACCAGGAAACCGGCCGCCAGGTCGAAGTCGCTGCCCGGGGTGCGCATGGTCACCGTCAGCGGGCGCCCGCCGACCCGGATCTCCATCGGCTCCTCGGCGGCCAGGGTGTCGGGGCGGTGCGAGGGCACGCCCTGGCGCAGTCGCAGCACCCTGCGCGGTACGGTCACTCGGCCCATCGTCCTCGGCTCCTCGGTGGTGTCGGTCCGGACTGTATGGATGAATCCTCGCTCTTTCCGCGGCCTCGGGTGGCGGCGGGGGGCGGTGGTCCGGTCCGGGCAGGTGGCGGCGGCTGTGCGCGGCGGTCACCGCCAGGCAGAGCAGGCCCACGACCGCCGTGCCCGCCAGCAGCGCCGGGCAGGAGGCGTGGCCGGAGGTCCCGGCGAGCAGCAGCGGGGTGAGGAAGCCACTGGAGGTGGTGCTCCGGTAGAGCAAGGCGGAGGTAGGCCGCTGTGGCGTGCAGCGGCCAGGGGTGGTCTCCGGGAGCCGGCGGGCGGCCCGCAGACCACCCGCAGACGAGCGGGCAGCCCGGCGCGGCGCGCCAGGCCCGGCGCGCCGCCCACCGTCCGCCGCCGGCCGTACCGGTCGGCGGCGGGAAAGCGAACTGCGGGGTATCCCTGATCGCGCGATCGGGGATACCCGCTCGAGCGGCTATGCCGCGTTGCCCACCGCCAGGACGACCGCGCTCGCCGCGCCGCCGGGCGTCTCGTAGTTCACCGTCTCCCCGGCGTGGTGGCCCAGAAGCGCCTTCCCGAACGGGCTGTCGTAGGTCACCAGGGTCAGCTCCCGCTCCTCCGCCACCTCGGAGATCTCGACGGTCTCCTCCTCACCGTCCGCGAACCGCACGGTGACGGTCGAGCCCACCCCGATCACATCCGTGGACGGCGCCCCGGCCACCTCGGCCTCCCGCAACCGCCCCTCCAACTCCGCGATCTTCCGATCCAACCGCGTCACCTCCGACGCCCGCTGCAACTCGTCCGCCGCATCCGCCCGGTCCCCCACCGGCTCCTCGCCCCGCAGCGTCGCGGCCACCTCCCCCCGCTCCACCCGCAGCTGCGCCAGCTCCTCCCGCACGACACGCAGCCCCTCGGCACTGATCGGTTCCGGCCCACCGCTCATGGCAAGCTCCCGGGTCTCTACGGAACGCTCGAACACCGGCCGCCTCCCATTACCCCACCCCACCGCGCCCCCGGCAAATCCTCGGCCGGGATGCGCTCGGTTCCGCCAAAGCCGTTCGGCAGATACGGCTCTCCGGCACAATGAGGCCCATGATCAGCCCCGACGACCCGAGTGCGAGCCCACCCGTCGGCGACGCCGTTCGAGCTGCCGAGCGATACCGGCCGTTCGCGCATCTCACCACCGAGGGTTGTGAGCTCTACCGCCAGGTGATGGGGGTGTTCGTCCGGGCCAAGCAGGAGTTCACCGTCCACCTGCGCCCTGAGGACGTCCACCTGGGCCTTTCGCCCGAGGGCCGGCCGTCGTTGGAGGCGGTGGCCATCGCACTGGAACGGCTGGCCAAGTGGGGGAATCTGCGGGCCGATCCCGACACCGGCCGGGTCACGGCGCTGGAGGACTTCTACCGGTCCCGGTACATCTATCAGCTCACGCGTGAGGGCGAGGCCGCCGAGGAGGCGCTGGGCGCGTACGACGAAGCGCTCGGCCGACGCGGCGAGTTGCAGGCGGTCGCCCTCACCGACATCGTCGTGCAGTTGCGGGCCCTGCTGGCGTTGGCCGACCGGGACGAACCGGACCCGGCCGTGACGCACCTCGCGATGCTTGCCCTGGTGGACCGCTTCTCGGGGCTGGCTGAGAACGCGCGCGCCTTCATGAACTCGCTCCAGCGGACGGTTGATCTGCACGAGGCCGAGGTCGAGGTGTTCCTCGCCTACAAGCAGAGACTGATCGACTACCTGGAGCGGTTCATCGAGGACCTGGTGACCCGGGGTGCCGAGATCGCGCAGCTCCTGGAGAGCCTCGGCACGCAGCAGGAGGGGCGGATCGGGCCGCTGCTGCGGCTGGCCGCCGAGCGTGAGGCAGCCGATGCGGCCCCGGATGTGGCAGCCGAGGCACTGACGGCGGCGGAGCGGCGTTGGCTCGGTCGCTGGGACGGCCTGCGGGCCTGGTTCCTCAGTGTGCCGGGCCGCAGCTCCCAAGCCAAGCTGCTACGCTCCGCCGCCCGCCAGGCGATTCCCCAACTGCTCAGTGTCATCCAGGCGTTGAACGAGCGCCGGGCCGGCCGATCGGACCGGTCGGCGGACTTCCGCGAGCTCGCCCGATGGTTCGCCGAGGCGCCCGACGACGACGCCCGGCACCGCCTGTGGCGCTCGGCCTTCGGGATGTACTCAGCCCGGCATCTGACGGTCGATCAGGATACCCTGGCTGAACGGGAGAACGACCCCGTTCCCGTCTCCACGTCCTGGTGCGACGCGCCGGGCGTGCGGATCAGCCCGCAACTGCGGCGCACCGGTTCGTACGAGCGGCGCGGCCGGGCCCGGGCCGTGCAGGACCGTGGCGAGGCAAAGGCGTACCTGGCCGAGCTGGCCCGCAAGCAGGCCGAACAGACGGCGGCGGTCCGCGCCCGGCTGGCCACCCGTGGCGAGGTGCGGCTCAGCGACCTGGACGAACTGGATCGGGAGGCCTTCCGGCTGTTCCTGCTGCTCCTCGGCGACGCGTTGTCGGCCTGGCGCCCGGGCACGGAGTCGGTCTCGACCACCACCAACGACGGGACGATGGAGATCAGGCTGACCAGGGTGCCGGGCGGCGGGATCGCCGAGATCCACACCCTCGACGGTGTGCTGTGGGGCCCGGAACACCTGGTCGAGGTCACCGACCTGGCGAGCGAACGCGATCCGGTGGGAGCTGACCGTGACTGATCACCGCCTGGGGGACGCCCTCGCGGCGCAGCGCGCAGCCGAAGTGCGGCGCGCCGCGCGGGCGCTACTGCGCCGACCGCTGCTGCGGGCTGGTGGTTCCCAATCCGATGAGTTCCGCCTGGTGCGGCAGCATGCGACGGAGCTGCGCGCCTGGTTCGAGCGGAACACCGGCTGGCCGCTGCTGGTGGACTCCGAGGTGGCCCGGCTGCGGCGCACTCCGGGCCGGGCTGACGACGCCACGCATCCGGCCCGCGATCGCATCGGTCTGCCGTTCTCGCGGCGCCGCTACGTCCTGGTCTGCCTGTGCCTGGCGGTGTTGGAACGTGCCGAGCACCAGATCGCGCTGGGGCGGCTGGCGGAGCAGATCGTGCTCGCCGCGGCGGATCCGGCGCTCGACGCCGCGGGTGTGGCGTTCACGCTCGCCGACCGGGAGCAGCGCACAGATCTGGTGGCCGTGGTCCGGCTGCTGCTGGAGTGGGGGGTGCTGGCCAAGGTCGCCGGAGACGAGGAGGCCTTCCTGAAGTCCGCCGGGGACGCCCTGTACGACGTGGACCGCCGGGTGCTCGCCGTCCTGCTCGTGTCCCGGCGCGGTCCGAGCACCGTACGCGCGGACGGCTTCGAGGAACGCCTGGCCGAACTCAACGCCGAGGTCCTGCCGGACAGTGACGAACTGCGCAACCGCGCGCTGCGGCACAGCCTGACCCGCCGCCTGCTGGACGACCCGGTGATGTACCTGGACGGGCTCACCGAGAGCGAGAGCGCCTACCTCACCTCGCAGCGCGGCGCGCTGACCCGGCGGATCGGCGAACTCACCGGCCTGGTCCCGGAGGTCAGGGCGGAAGGGCTGGCCATGGTGGACCCGGACGACGACCTGACGGACCTGCGGATGCCGGAGTCGGGCACCGACGGTCATGTGGCCCTGCTGGTGGCCGAATACCTCGCCGGAAGGGGCGGCCCGGTGCCACTGGCCGAGCTGCAACGGCAGATCGCCGGCTGGGCGCAGGAGCACGCGGGGTTCTGGAGGCGGAGCGCCACCGCCCCCGGAGCCGAGGCGGAGCTGGCCGAGCAGGCCGTGGAGCGACTGGTCGCGCTCGGGCTGCTGGAGCGCGCGGAGGCTCCGGACGGTACCGCGCTGGCGCGCTCCAGGCCCGCCCTGGACCGCTATCGAGTCGGCGAGGCCGTTCTGCTGGAACCCGGCCGGAGCGCTCCCCGGAAGAACACGAAGACGACTGCCGGCCGTACGAAGGGCGCGAGGACCCGATGAACACCACCGCCGAGAAGCGGCTGCCGCTGCCACTGCCCGGCCGAGCCCGCTGGCAGCCGCTGCGGGTGGGCCTGGTCGATCTCTTCTACTACGACATCGAGGAGTTCCACTTCCGCGACGGCAGGCTGCTCTTCCGCGGCAACAACGGCACCGGCAAATCGAAGGTGCTCGCGCTGACCCTGCCCTTCCTGTTCGACGGCGACCTCTCCCCGCACCGGGTGGAGCCGGACGCCGACCCGAAGAAGCGGATGGAGTGGAACCTGCTGCTCGGCGGCGAGCATCCGCACCCCGAGCGGCTCGGATACACCTGGATCGAGTTCGGCCGCCTGGACGAGGGCGGCGGCGCGCAGTACACCACACTCGGCTGCGGCCTGAAGGCGGTCAGCGGCCGGGGCATCGCCCGTCACTGGTACTTCGTGACCGACCGGCGGATCGGTCCGGAGCTGCGGCTGGTGGACTCCACCGGCGCCGCGATCGGCCGGGACCGGTTGGCCGAGGCGCTGGACGGCCGGGGCCTGCTGTACGACTCGGCCAAGGCCTACCGGCGCGCGGTGGACGAGGCCCTGTTCGGCCTCGGGGAGCAGCGGTACGCGGCGCTCGTCGACCTGCTGATCCAGTTGCGCCAGCCGCAGCTGTCCAAGCGGCCCAGCGAGAAGGCGCTCTCCCAGGCCCTGACCGAGTCGCTGCCGCCGATGGACCAGGCGGTGGTTGCCGACGTCGCGGAGGCGTTCCGATCACTGGACGAGGAGAAGGAGCAGCTGGCGGTCATGACGGCCGCCGAGCGCGCCGCGGGCGCGTTCCTCCAGCACTACCGCCGCTACGCCCGGGTGGCCGCCCGACGCAAGGCCCGCGCTCCCCGGGCACAGCACTCCCGGTACGAGGCACTGCGCGCCGAGCTGAACACCGCGGAGCAGGACTTCGAGGCCGCCGGAACGGCACTCGTCGAGGCTGAGACCCGGCTGGCGGACCTGTACCGACAGCGCACCGGACTGCGAGCCAAGGACGAAGCCCTGCGAGCCGGCCCGGAGATGCGCAGCGCCCGGGAGCTGGAGCGGGCCGCGGCCCTGGCCGAGCGCACCGCGCGGGACGCCGAACGAGCTGAGGCGGACCGTCTCCGGGCCGAGGGAGAACTGGACAGGGGCGCCGCCAAGTTGGGCTCCGCGCGGTCGCGCGCGGAGGCAGCCGAGCGGGTCGGTCAGGCCGCACTGGACCGGGCCGGCGCGACGGCGACGGCGGCAGGCCTGGAGCGGGAACACGCCGACCGGGTCGTTCGCCCGCTCGGCGAGGGTGAGACGCCCGAGACCGCGCAGCGCAACGCAGCGGAGTTCACCGACCGCCGCCAGCGCTCGATCGCCCTGGTCGAGGAGCACGTCGCGACCGCGCAGGGTGCCGTCGGAGAGCTGGACCGGGCGCGCCGCCGGCTGGAGGACGCGGACGGCGAACTGGCGCACCGGGCCGAGCTGCGGGCCGAGGCCGAGGAGAACACGGCGCAGGAAGGTCGGGACTATCTCGGCGCCGTCCGCGCGCACTTCGCCGCGTGCGCGCTGCTCCGCCCCGCCGACGTCGAGGGAATGCTCGACCAACTGGCGGAGTGGACAGGGACGTTGGTCGGCGTCGACCCATCCAGGGCGGCCGCGCAGCAGGCAGCCTCCGTCGTCGGCGCCGAACTCGCCCGACACCGCGCGGCCTTGGAATCCGAGCAGCGGGAGGTGGCCGAGCGCCGCGGGCGGCTGCGGGTCGAGCTGGCCGAGTTGCAGGCCGGTGGCCGGCGCGGCCCGCGGGCCCCGTACACCCGCTCACCCGAGACCCGGCAGGGCCGCCCCGGTGCACCGCTCTGGCATCTGGTCGACTTCACGGAAGGCCTGACGCAGCAGCAGGCGGCCGATCTCGAAGCGGCCCTGGAGGCATCCGGCCTGCTGGACGCCTGGGTCGCCCCGGACGGTACGGTGGCCGCGGCTGACACCTGGGACACCCTGGCGATCGTCGGTCCGGCGGTGGACGGCCCGTCACTGGGCACCGTGCTGCGCCCGGCGGTGGACCGTGCCGACCCCGGTGCGGCCGCGCTGTCCGACGAACTGGTCGTCCGACTGCTCGACGGCATCGGCCTGCTCCACCCGGACGGGGACCTGCCAGGCGCCGGCAGCTGGATCGGTCTGGACGGGAGGTTCCGCCTGGGGGCGCTCGCCGGCGCCTGGTCCAAGCCCGCCGCCGAGTACCTCGGCGAGGGCGCCCGCGAACAGGCCCGGCGTGCCAGGATGGCCGTGATCGGCGCGGAACTCGGGCTGCTCGAAACCCGGTCGGAGGATCTGGCGGTCCGCTTCGAGGGTATGGAAGCGGAGGTCCGCACCCTGGCGGCGGAACAGGCCGCGCTGCCGGACGAATCTGCCCTGCGCGGTGCACACGCTGCCGCGGTCGCGGCCCAGCGGGAGCACGCCCGAGCCGCCGAACACCGTGCGACGGCTGAGCGGGCGGCGGCGGAGGCTGTCGTCCTCGCCGAGCAGGCCACCGACGAACTGCACGCCCTGGCACAGGAACTCGCCCTTCCCCCGACCGGCATCGGGCTGCGCGAGGCCCGTGAGGCGCTCGCCTCCTACCGGGAGGTCCTGGCCGCACTCTGGCCGGCCGTCCGTGAGACCCGCGCCGCCCGGGCCGCCTTGGCAGCCGAGGAGGTTGACCACGGCCGCGCCGCCGAGCACGCCGCCGACCTGGCCGGGCGCGCTCGCGAGGCGGGGCTCGAGGCCGTGACGGCAGGCGAGCGCCACGAGACGCTTGCTGCGATCGTCGGCGCCGCCGTCGCCGAGCTGCAGCGCGAACTCGCCAACGTGGCAGCCGCGTTGCGGGAATGTGAGGACAGCGAGCGCGCCACCCGCCAGGCGCAGAGCGCCGCCATCGGCCGTCAGGCCGCTGCTGACGCTCTCCGGGCCCGGGTGCGCACCGAGATCGAGGACACCGCCCGCACACGCGCCGAGGCGATCGACGCGCTGCGCCGCTTCGCCGCCACCGGGCTGCTCGCCGTCGCTCTGCCCGAGCTCGCCGAGGAGCACGTCGGCGACTCCTGGGCCCCCGAGCCGGCCGTCCGCCTCGCCCGGGCCGTCGAGCGTGAGCTGGAGTCCGTCGACGACGCCGACCCGGCCTGGGAGCGAGTCCAGCGTCGGATCACCGAGGAGCTCAAGGAGCTCTCCGATGCCCTCGCCCGCCATGGGCACACCGCGGCGGCCCGGATGCTGGAGGTCGGTCTGGTCGTCGACATCGTCTTCCAGGGCCGCGAGCGGTCCGTCCCCGAGCTGGCCACCGCCCTGGCCGCCGAGGTCGCGGACCGGCAGCAGCTGCTCTCCGCCCGTGAGCAGGAGATCCTGGAGAACCACCTGATCACCGAGGTCGCCGGCACCCTCCAGGAACTGGTCAGCGCCGCCGAGCACCAGGTCCTGCGGATGAACGGGGAACTCGAGCACCGTCCGACCAGCACCGGCATGCTGCTGCGGCTCGTGTGGCGTCCCGCACGCAACGCCCCCGGCGGTCTGGCCGCCGCCCGCGAGCGCCTCCTGCGTCAGTCCTCCGATGCCTGGACCACCGCCGACCGGACCGCGCTCGGCGAGTTCCTCCAGGCCCAGATCGAGCGGGCCCGTACCGACAACCCTTCCGGGACCTGGCTGGAACACCTCACCACCGCCCTGGACTACCGCTCCTGGCACGAGTTCGGCATCGAGCGCCACCAGCACGGCAAGTGGCAGTCCGCCACCGGCCCGGCCTCGGGTGGTGAGCGGGTGCTGACCGTGTCGCTGCCGCTGTTCGCCGCCGCTTCCTCGCACTACGCCTCGGCCGGGAACCCGCACGCGCCGCGCCTGGTCACCCTGGACGAGGCGTTCGCCGGCGTGGACGACGACTCCCGCGCCAAGTCCCTCGGCCTGCTCGCGGCCTTCGACCTGGACGTGGTGATGACCTCGGAACGCGAGTGGGGCTGCTACCCCCAGGTGCCGGGGCTGGCCATCGCCCAGCTCTCCCGGGTCGACGAGATCGCCGCCGTGCTGGTCACCCGCTGGGAATGGGACGGCCGTCGGCGCTCGCGCGTGGAGGACGGCGAGGTGCCGGGCCCGCGGCAGGAGAGCGTGTTCTCTTGACCATGGACGTTCCCCGACTTCAACGCCTGATCGGCACGCCCGAACTCGCCCGGCTGCTGGACCGCGCCCGCCGACGGATGGAGGCGGGTCAGTCGCTCGACGGCACCGTCACCCTCACCGGTGCGGCTGATGCCGAACGGGCTGCCGTGGCCCGGCTCCTGGGGCGTGTCCCGCGCCCCGGCCGCTCACTGTCCGTGTCGCTGACGGCGGTCGACCGGGTACTGCGCGACAGCGGGGCCAGCCCGGACGGCCTGGCCGCCGCCGTCGTCGCGCTCACCGGGCCGGTCATTCCCAGGCAGGAGACGGCCGACTGGCTGGCCCGGGCCTGGGCCGGCGCGTTCGCCCCGCTCGAATCCGCGGTGGCCGCCCGACCCGAACTCGCCGACTGGTACGCCTCCCTGCGCGCCACCGGCCTGGTCCGCCGATTGGTCCACACCCCCGAGGAAGCCGCACCGCTGCTCGTCCGTCTCGCTCGGCTGCTTCCCCACCTGCCCGTCTCGGCGCCTTGCTCGCTCAGCACCTTCGCCGCCGAACACACCGGCGACGCCCACGCCCTCGACCAGGGCCCCCTGGCGACCCTCACCCTGGACGCCGTCCGGGCGCTCACCGGCACACCGCCCGGCGAGGGCGCCCAAGCACGGCGCGACGCCTGGGCGGCAGCCGGACTCCTGCTCGACGAACTCTCCTCCCAGGTCCTCGTCCTCGGCCTGCCCGGCGACGGCACCACCGCCACCGGACGAGCCCTCGACGCCCTCGGGTCGGTCGGCCAACCGATGGCGTTGACGCTCCGCCAGCTCGTCCACGACGCACCCCGGCCGCCGCGCGGCGGCACGGCGTACGTCTGCGAGAACCCCGCCGTCGTCCTGGCCGCCGCCGACCGGCTCGGCCCCGACTGTGCCCCGCTGGTCTGCCTCCAGGGCCAGCCCAGTACGGCCGCCCTACGCCTCCTGTCGCTCTACGCCGATTCCGGCTGGACCTTCCGCTACCACGGAGACTTCGACTGGGGCGGTATCCGGATCGCCACCCGCCTGCTCGCCCACGTCCCGTGGATCCCGTGGCGCTACACGGCCGCCGACTACCGCACCGCCCGGGACGCTCACCCCGGCACCGCGGCCCTCGTCGGAATCCCCGCCGAAGCGCCCTGGGACCCGGACCTGAGCCCGGCACTCCTCGCCTCGGGCCGGCGCATCGAGGAGGAGCTGGTCCTGGAGGATCTGCTCGCCGACCTGGCGTGCCCTCCCTCTACCGGGCGGGGAAGCGGGCCCGCTGGTTCCCTCTGATGAGTGATGACGGGCGTGACGAACCCCACCCGGGTCGGCTCTTGTTGGGTGGGGGGCGTGGCGGTGATCACCTTTGGGGGCGGGGCGGCGGGGGAAAACGCAGGTGGGAGGGTGGTGTGAGGTGGTCGGAGGAGGGACCGGCCGTTGGGGCGGGAGCGGGCGAAGCTACCATGTGGGCAACACCCTCAGCTCGAAAGATGGACTTGTGACTGTCAACGACGACGTGTTCACGGACTGGAAGAACCGCGAGGAGATCGCGGAGTCGATGATCCCGATCATCGGGCGGCTGCACCGGGAGAAGGACGTCACCGTCCTGCTCCACAGCCGGTCCCTGGTGAACAAGTCGGTGGTCAGCATCCTCAAGACGCACCGCTTCGCCCGGCAGATCGCGGGCGAGGAGCTCTCGGTCACCGAGACCATGCCGTTCCTGCAGGCGCTGACCACCCTGGACCTCGGCCCCTCGCAGATCGACCTCGGGATGCTCGCCTCGACCTACCGGGCGGACGACCGCGGCCTGTCGGTGGAGGAGTTCACCGCCCGGGCCGTCGCCGGTGCCACCGGTGAGAACAAGCTGGAGCGCCGGTCCGCGCAGGACGTCGTGCTGTACGGGTTCGGCCGCATCGGCCGCCTGGTCGCCCGCCTGCTGATCGAGAAGGCCTCCGGCAACGGCCTGCGCCTGAAGGCCATCGTCGTGCGCAACGGCGGCGGCGACGACCTGGTCAAGCGCGCCTCGCTGCTGCGCCGGGACTCGATCCACGGCCAGTTCCAGGGCACGATCACCGTCGACGAGGCGAACAACAAGATCGTCGTCAACGGCAACGAGATCACGGTGATCTACTCCGACGACCCGACCAAGGTCGACTACACGGAGTACGGGATCAAGGACGCGATCCTGATCGACAACACCGGCAAGTGGCGTGACCGCGAGGGCCTGTCCAAGCACCTGCGCCCCGGCATCGCCAAGGTCGTGCTGACCGCCCCGGGCAAGGGCGACGTGCCGAACATCGTGCACGGTGTCAACCACGACATGATCAAGCCGGACGAGCAGATCATCTCCTGCGCCTCCTGCACCACCAACGCCATCGTCCCGCCGCTGAAGGCGATGGAGGACGAGTACGGCGTGGTGCGCGGCCACGTGGAGACCGTCCACTCGTTCACCAACGACCAGAACCTGCTGGACAACTACCACAAGGCCGACCGCCGTGGCCGCTCGGCGCCGCTGAACATGGTGATCACCGAGACCGGTGCCGCCTCGGCCGTCGCCAAGGCCCTGCCGGACCTCAAGGCGAAGATCACCGGCAGCTCGATCCGCGTGCCGGTGCCGGACGTGTCCATTGCGATCCTGAACCTGCAGCTGAAGCGCGAGACCAACCGCGAGGAGGTCCTCGACTACCTGCGGGACATCTCGCTGACCTCGCCGCTGAAGCGCCAGATCGACTTCACCGACTCGCCCGACGCGGTCTCCAGCGACTTCATCGGCTCGCGCCACGCCTCGATCGTGGACGCCGGCGCGACCAAGGTCGAGGGCGACAACGCGATCCTGTACCTGTGGTACGACAACGAGTTCGGCTACTCGTGCCAGGTCGTGCGGGTCGTGCAGTACATCTCGGGTGTCGAGTACCCGACCTTCCCGGCCCCGGCGGTCTGATCCACCGGTTGGGATGTTCGTTGGGTAGTTCCGGCGGGGCGGTGACCGGTTGGTCGCCGCCCCGTCGGCGTTCCGGGGCCGGGCCGGTACCGTCTTCGATGAGCTTCGTGCGGTGGGCGTCGTGCGGTGGGAGGGGCGGGGATGGCGGACGGGTGGCCGACGGTCGAGTTGGACCCGGTGCGGCGGCTGCGGGTGCTCGCGGCGGCCGGGGCCGGGCGGCCGCTGTTCGCCGAACGGCGCCTTGCGGCGGGCTTCGACCGGGTGTGGGCGGTCGCCAGTGACCTGTCCGGCGAACTCCCGGGCCTGATCAGCGGGTTGCGATCCTTCGAGGTCGGGCCTTCAGGGGGCGGGGGGCGGCTGGAGGGGCTCGCGGTGAGCGTCGTCGGTCACCGCGAGCGGTTCCAGATCGTGCTGCGCAGCGGTTGGTGCCTGATGCAGAGCAGGGTGCTGCTGGGCGGGATGGCGGCCGTACCGGACGGGGACGGGACGCGCTTCGCCCTGCTCGGCAGCCTGCGGGTGCCGGGTGCCGGGCCGGTGCAGCAACTCCTCGGCGGGCTCACCGAGCGGCGCGGCGAGGTGCTGCTGGACCGGCTGGAGTCGCGGGTGGCGGAACTCTCATCGCCGCAGTAGGAGGCGGACGGCTTCGGCCACCGCTTCGGGGTGCTCGTGCGGGAGGAAATGGCCGCAGCCGGGCAGGACTTCGGCGCGCAGGTCGTCGGCGGGGGCGCCGGCCGCGGAGAGCAGGGACGGGCGGATCACCGGGTCCTGCTCGCCGCCGAGCAGCAGGGTGGGGACGGTGAGCCGGCGCTTGCCGAACCGGCCGAGCGCCAGGCGCGGGATGTCGCGGACGACGAACCCCCAGTGCAGGCGCTCGGCGGCGCGGGCCGCCGCGGGGGTGCTGCCGGCGCTCACGTACCCGGCCAACTCTTCGGCGGGCCAGGGGTGTTCGGCGCTGGTGGCGCGCCGCAGCAGGTGGGCGAGCAGGCCGGGGCGGTGGCGGACGACCCGGCGGCCGATGCCCGGGTACTCCAGCAGGGCGGTGTACCAGAAGCGCCAGGCGGTGCCGAGCAGGGCGCGTTGGCGCGGCCAGGGGTGGGTCATGTTGAGCGCCAGGAAGCCGGTGAACCGCTCCGGCGCGCGCAGGGCCAGTTCGAAGCCCGTCCAGGCGCCCCAGTCGTGGCCGACCAGGCCCACCCGGTCCAGGCCGAGCCGGTCGAGGGCGGCGAGTACGAGGCGGGCGCGATCGTCGGTGGTGTAGCCGTGGCGGGGCGCCTCGGACCAGCCGAAGCCGGGCAGGTCCAGGCAGAGCAGCCGGAACTCGCCGTTGAGCAGGGGGAGTAGGTGCCGCCAGGCGTACCAGTGCTGGGGGAAGCCGTGCAGGAGCAGCAGCGGGGTGCCCTGGCCGGCCTCGGCGAGGTGGAGGCGGACGCCGTCGGCGTCGAGGTGGTGGTGGCGTACGCCGGGAAGGTCGGGCAGGGCGGGAAGGTCGGGCAGCGGGCGGGGGTCGGTCATCAGGGGGCTCCTTCCTGAAGGGGGCTGTCAGGAGAGGAGAGGGCGGGAGAGGGGGTTGCAATCCGTGGGGTGGGGGCCTTTTTCGGGATCAGCGGTGTTCGGTGCCCCAGGCGGTGCGGAAGCCGTGACGCGCGCGGAAGAGTCGTGAACGGACCGTTCCGAGTGGGAGGTCGAGGACCTCGGAGACGGACTTCTCGTCCAAGCCCTCGATGTGCCGGAGTGTCAGGATGGCGCGATGGTCGGGTGGTAGGCGTTCCAGGACGTCCTGGATGTCGGCGGCCAACTCGGGGTCGTGGTCGTCGGGTTGGTCGGCGGGGGCTGTCGGCGGTGGGGACCGGCAGGTGGCGAGGCGGACGGCCTCGCGGGCCGCGATCGTTCGGGCCCAGCCGAACAGGGCCTCGGGCGCCTTGAGTTGGCGCAGGCCGCGGACGATCGCGATCATCGCCTCCTGGGTGGCGTCGGGGGCGTCCTGGAGGGCGATCGGGGCGCAGACCCGGCCGACGTACGGCATCAGCAGGGAGAGGAGCTCGTCGAGGGCGAGGGCGTCACCCTGCTGTGCCGCGCGGACGAGAGTGGTGAGTTCCTCGTGGTCGTGTTGCGTCATCCCGCCCCCCGTTGGCGTCGTCGGACCAGCCTGGACGGTACCGGATGGGGGGTGTCTGTTGTGGGGGGCTTTCGGGAGGGTGGGTGGCCGGGGGGGGGGGGGGGGGGGGGGGGGGGGGGGGGGGGGGGGGTGGGTGCGGGTGGGGGCGC
>NZ_JBVHHW010000026.1:0-112370 GCF_055560875.1 Kitasatospora sp. NPDC023118 | reverse complement strand
CGGGTCAGCGTCCTGTGGGCCCTCCTGCGCGACAACCGGGTCTTCACCCCCGATCCGGCCGCGCAGACGGCTTGACTCAATCATTGAGACTCCTCGGCATCCAGCCAGGGTTGAGTTGTATAGCCAACTTCACCCGCTGGGCCGGAGCCTGCCGGTCCCCGGTGAGTTCTGTGTGCCGGGCGGGTGAACGCTGCGGGAACTGTGCCGGGAGGAGCGGCCGAAAGTGGTTGCACGCAGTGGTCCAGACCTGCCAAATCTGTGGGTGCCAGGAAACGATCACCCGCACCCCGCCGACGTGGTCCGGTCCGGGGAAGGCGGTTTCTCTGGTGCCCTCGGTCACCGGGTCGGGCCTGGGCGGTCCGATGCCCGCCCGACCGCCGCCCGCGCCCGCGAGTTCCGCACCCTCGCCGAGGCGCCGTCCTGAGCCCGGCGGTCCTGTCGAGTGGCCCGTCCTGCTCGGCAGGACGGGCCGCTCGGAAACCCCGTGTGCCCGCTACGGGCAGCTGTCGGGTGTGGAGCGGAGGTAGGCCTCGGCGGCGGCCTGGGTGTAGAAGCGTCTGATCCTGTCCGAGCCGCCTCGCACGCGGAGGTACTGATGCTGGTTCGGGTCCCACAGGCCCCAGCACTCCACCAGGAGGAAGTGCGGGCTCCGGGAGTTGATCAGGCGGATCTCGTATCGCTTGTGGGAGAGGGCGGTGGGCATCAGGCGACTTCCGGGTCCGGGCAAGCCTTCTCGTTGGCGCGCGCCCATCGCTCCGCCTGGTCGTACGAGTAGAACCGCAGCGGTTCGGGGCGGGGCGGCAGCGCCTTCACCAGGTGGCCGGTCTCACGGTCCTGGATGAACCAGACCGGGTACGACGCGCCGTTGTGGGCGTCGGCGGGGACGATCCCGTAGCGCTGGCTCATCGGCGGGCCACCTGGACGAACCCGCCGGCCTTCTCGACCTGGCTGGCGAACTCGTCGAACTCGCCCTCGATGGGGGAGAGGGCCGCCTTGGAAGGGATCAGGATCGCTCCGGCGCTCCTGTCCTTGATCGTCTGCAATGCGGCCAGGAGCAGGGGGCGTTGATCCGGGGGCTTCTCCATCTCGTCGTCCACGACGGTGAGGGCGACGTCCCAGTTGTGGGTGAGCGCGTACTCCTCGCAGCTGCACATCTCCAACTCGGGGAAGGCGGGGCTGGTCTTGGCCAGATAGATCACCACCTGGAAGCGCCCGGTGGGGGTCGTGCTGGCCTCGCGGAGGTGGGGGGAATGCGGGGCGGAAGGGGTTTGTTGCAGCTCCAAGGCCCACTCCTCTCAGTAGTGAGATGGCTACCCGGAGTCCCAACTGTGGTCTAGGGTGTGGAGTACTTCAACCTTTCCCCAAGGAAGGAAGAGCCTCCAACGATCATGAATCGCAAGGAACTTGATCCGGATGCCTCGCCCGCTGCCAAGTTCGGTGCGGAGCTTCGCGAGTTGCGAGAGGCGAGAGGCTGGACGCAGGAACGCCTGGCGGCCCTCATTGGATACTCGGCCGTTCATGTGTCCGCCGTCGAAACTGGCCGCAAGCCTCCAACTCTTCCATTTTCTAGAAGACTTGATGTCGCGTTCGAGACGCCTGAGCGATTCGAGCGAGGGTGGCGCAAGTTGGGGCAGAGAGTTCTGTTTGAGGGATTCGGCGAGTACCTGCGCAGTGAGGCGGATGCCGTGGCCCTGCGGTTGTTCGAGATCAACATCATTCCGAGCCTCTTCCAGACACCTGCTTACGCGAGGGCCTACCAGGAAGCGCGAGTTCGCCGAGGGTGGGCAACTCAACAGCAGGCGGAAGATCGACTCTTGCTGCTGCTGCATCGACAGCAACGTCTGAGCCAGCATCCGGCACCCCGAGTCCACGCGGTCATAGACGAGGGTTGCCTGCGCCGAGCTATCGGCGGCCGGGACGTCATGGTGGAGCAGCTCGAACATCTGGAGGAACTGTCCGCCCAGCCTCAGATGGTTGTGCAGATCAGCCCGTTCTCGCTCGGCGAGGACAGGCCGTTTGGGCTTCCAATTACCTTGCTGACTCTGCCGAACAGGACCATCGTGGGATACGGCGAGACACAGCGACGCGGCTTCCTTGAGCGGGAACCAGGCACCTTGGCCGAGTGGGCTGGTGAGTACGATCAACTACAAGTCGAGGCGTTGTCCCGCTCGGAGAGCCGAGAGTTCATCCGGCAAGTTCGGAGAGGTTTTGAGGATGGATGATCTGACAGGCGCTGCATGGCGCACGAGTAGCTACAGCGTCCAGGAGGGGCAGTGCGTGGAGGTCGCGGACGGCTTCCTCGACCGGGTGCCCGTGCGGGACAGCAAGGATCCTGACGGCCCCGCCCTGGTCTTCCCGGCCGACGCCTGGTCGGCCTTCGTCTTCGCCGTGCGATGCGGGGAGTTCGGCGCCGTCTGAGCGAGCGGATGAACCGCCCCGGCCTCGTCGGCCGGGGCGGTTTGTTCCGAGTTCGAGCGAGCGCAACGGGCTAACCTCGGGGCGATACCGAGCTGGAGGATCAGGACGTGGTCTTTCCCGAGGACGAATCGCTCGTGGAGTGGTACGGCGCCCGGGCCGGTCGGGACCGGCCGGCGGGGACGCGGGATGCGTTGGTGCTCGCGCCCGAGGACCGGCGGGGGCTGCATCCGTTCGAGGATGTTCCCCGGCTGGTGGTCGAGTGGGACGGGAATGCCTGGCGGCCGGTGGCCGTCGCCGCAGACTTCTCGGAGGCGTATCCGCTGATCATGCGGCGCGACGGGGAGCTGACCGAGCCGCAGGACGACACACCGGTGGCATTGCTGAGGAGAGGGACCGGGCGGCACCGGAGGCCTCTTCCTCCGTCTGGCTGACAGGGGTGGGCCGGAGCGCGTTTCGGCGTGGGGGAGTCCCGGGTGCTGCGGCACTGTCGGGGGGATTTCCCCGAGGCGAGAGGCGGCTGCGCCATGGCCCATCCCGACACCGCGTCATCGCCCCCCACGGGGAAGGCCGGGCTCAAGCGTGAGGTCGGCCTCGTCGGACTGCTCTGGGCCTCGGTCGGAGCCATCATCGGCTCGGGCTGGCTGTTCGGGGCGCAGAAGGCGGCGGTGGCGGCCGGGCCCGCCGCCCTGTTGTCCTGGGGCATCGGCGCGGTGGCGATCATCCTTCTGGCACTGATCCACGCCGAGCTGGGCGGGCTGTTCCCGGTGGCGGGTGGTACAGCGCGGTATCCGCACTACGCCTTCGGCGGGTTCGCGGGAATGTCGTTCGGCTGGTTCACCTGGCTGCAGGCGGCGACCATCGCGCCGATCGAAGTGCAGGCGATGATCAACTACGCCCGGCACTGGACCTGGGCGCACGGCTTCCTGAACAAGGATCTGACGCTGACCGGGACGGGCTTCCTGGTCGCGGCCGTGCTGCTGGGTGTGTTCGTCGCGATCAACTTCCTCGGCGTCCGACTGCTCGCGCACACCAACAGCGCCGCCACCGTGTGGAAGGTCGCCATCCCGATCCTGACCATCGTCGCGCTCGGGTTCACCGAGTTCCACGTTTCCAACCTCACCACTCACGGCTTCGCGCCGGGCGGGGCCAAGGGTGTGCTGGCGGCCATCAGCACCAGCGGGGTGATCTTCGCGCTGCTGGGCTTCGAGCAGGCCATCCAGTGGGCGGGGGAGAGCCGCAACCCCCGCCGGGACATCCCCCGGGCCGTCCTCGGGTCGGTGGTGATCGGCACGATCGTCTACGTGCTGCTCCAGGTGGTGTTCATCGGCGCTCTGCCGCCGTCGGCCTTCGCGGGCGGCTGGGCCAAGCTGGACTACCCCGGCATCAGCGGCCCGTTCGCGGGCCTCGCGACGCTGATCGGCCTCGGCTGGCTGGCGACAGTGCTCTTCATCGACGCCGTCATCTCGCCGGCCGGCACGGGGCTGGTCTACATCACCTCCAGCTCCCGGGTCACCTACGGCCTGAGCCGCAACGGATACGCGCCGCCCGCCCTGCAGTACACCGACCGCAACTCGGTGCCCTGGCTCGGCCTGGTCATCGCCTGGGTCGCCGGGGTGCTCTGCTTCCTGCCCTTCCCGAGCTGGCAGCGGCTGGTCGGCTTCATCACCTCGGCCGTCGTGCTGATGTACGCGGGCGCGCCGCTGGCCTTCGGGGTGCTGCGCAAGCGGCTGCCGGGGATGGAGCGCTCGTACCGCGTGCCCGGCGGCACGATCATCTCCCCACTGGCCTTCGTGGTGTCGGGCCTGGTCATCTACTGGTCCGGCTGGGACACCCTGTGGCGCCTCGGGCTGGCGATCGTGATCGGGTACGTGCTGCTCGGCGGGTACTCCGCGTACGCCGCCGCGAAGGGGGTGCCGAACGCGCCGCGGATGGACTTCAAGGCCGGGCAGTGGCTGCCGGTCTACCTGGTCGGGATGGGGATCATCTCCTGGCAGGGCACCTTCGGCGTGGGCGCCCGGGGGAACCTGCCGCTGTGGTGGGACATCGCGGTCGTGGCGCTGTTCTCGCTGGTCGTCTACTACTGGGCGCTGTCCGTCTCGCTGCCGGCGGAGGATATCGAGCGGAACATCCGCGGCGTCGAGGTGGTGGACGCGGGCGGGCACTGAGCGCTTGGACGAGGAGCGGCCCCCCGCTCGGAGAACAGGGGGCCGCTTCGTCGTGACGCTACGCCTGGACGGTCGCGGCCCAGGCGGCCTCGGCGGCCAGCAGAGCGGGCCCGGCCTCGGCCTTCGTGGCCGTCGCGAGGGCGGTCAGGCAGGAGCCGACGGTCTCCAGCGAGGCCGCCGGGCCGTAGTGGTTGACCCGCAGCATCCCGGCGGCCAGGGCGCCGCCGCCGGGCTGGACCGGCAGGGCCGGGTCGAGGGTGGCGGCGAGCTCGGCGGCGTGCAGGCCGGCCGGGGTGCGCAGGGTGGTGGCGACCGGGGCCGCGTGGGCGTCCTCGTGGACGTACGGGGTGAGGGTGCCGAGTGCTCGGACGCCGGCCCGGGTGGCGGCGGAGGCGGCGCGGTGGCGGGCGATCACGGCGGGCAGGCCGTCGGCGGCGATCCGGTCCAGGCAGGCGCCGAGCGCCAGCATCTCCAACTGGGCCGGGGCGTGCGGGAGTACGGCGCGACCGGCGTCGGTCCAGCGCTCTTTCCAGTCCAGGAGGGAGAGGTAGGAGCGGCGCGGGGCGGCCGGGTTGGCGGCGATCCGCTCCCAGGCGCGCTCGGAGACGGAGACGGCGGAGACCCCGGCCGGGCCGCCCATCGCCTTCTGGCCGCCGATCACGCACAGGTCGATGCCCCACTCGTCGGTGAGCAGCGGCTCGGCGGCGACCGAGGCGACCGCGTCGAGCATCAGCAGGGCGCCGTGCTCGCGGACCACGGCGGCGATCTCCGCGACCGGGTTGGTGTTGCCGGTCGCGGCCTCGGCGTGCACCAGGGAGACGAAGTCGACGGCCGGGTTGGCGGCCAGGGCCTCGGCCACCTGCTCGGCGCTCACGGCACTGTCGAAGGGGACGGCGAGGTCGACGACCTCGGCCCCGCAGGAGCGCAGCCAGGTGCCGAAGGTCTGCCCGTACGGGCCGGTGACGATGTTCAGCGCGGTGGAGCCCGGGTGCGCGGCGCCGCGGATCGCGGCCTCCAGCGGGAGGAGCGCCTCACCCTGGGTCACGATCACGTCGGCCTCGGTGTGCAGCAGCGCGGCCACCTGGTCCTCGATCGCCGCGAACTCGGCGGCGCTGAGCGGGGGGAGGTCGAGGAACGGACTCACTGGGCGACCTTTCGCAGGGTGGGTGGGTGCCGCAACGAGTCTGCCGCATTCTCACTGCTTACACGGAACGCCCCCGTCGGTAGAGTGCGGCCATGAGCGAAGGTGCGGTGCTGCGCGTCCGGGGTCGGGTGCTGGTCGGTCCGGAGGAGGTCCGGGACGAACTCTGGGTGGTGGACGGCCGGGTGACCTTCACCTGCCCGCCGACCGCCGGGGACGTCCGGACGGTGACCGGCTTCGTGCTGCCCGGCCTGGTGGACGCCCACTGCCACGTCGGACTGGACGCGCACGGCGCCGTGGACGCCGAGACCAGCGAGAAGCAGGCGCTCACCGACCGTGATGCCGGCACCCTGCTGATCCGCGACGCCGGCTCGGCCGCCGACACCCGCTGGATCGACGAGCGCGAGGACCTGCCCCGGATCATCCGCGCCGGGCGGCATATCGCCCGCACCCGCCGCTACATCCGCAACTACGCGCACGAGATCGAGCCCGGCGACCTCGCCGCCTACGTCCGGGCCGAGGCCCGGCGCGGGGACGGCTGGGTGAAGCTGGTCGGTGACTGGATCGACCGCGAGCGCGGCGACCTCGCCGCCTGCTGGCCCGGCGACGCGCTGGTCGAGGCGATCGCGGCGGCGCACGAGGAGGGCGCGCGGGTCACCGCGCACTGCTTCGCGGCCGAGTCGCTGCCGGACCTGCTGGCGGCCGGGATCGACTGCGTCGAGCACGCCACCGGGCTGACCGAGGAGCTGATCCCGGCCTTCGCCGAGCGCGGGGTGGCGATCGTCCCGACGCTGGTCAACATCGCCACCTTTCCGGAGCTGGCGGCCGGCGGCGAGAAGAAGTTCCCGGCCTGGTCGGCGCACATGCGGCGGCTGCACGAGCGCCGGTACGACACCGTGGGCGCCGCGCACGACGCCGGCATCCCGATCTTCGTCGGTACGGACGCGGGCGGCTCGCTCGCGCACGGCTTGGTCGCGGACGAGGTGGCCGAGCTGGTGAAGGCGGGGCTGAGCCCGGCCGAGGCGCTGTCGGCGGCGAGTTGGGGCGCGCGGGAGTGGCTGGGGCGGCCGGGGCTGGCGGAGGGCGCCTCGGCGGACTTCGTGGTGTACGGGGAGGACCCCCGGGCGGACGTCCGGGTGCTCGCGGATCCGGGGTTGGTGGTGCTGCGGGGGCGGCCGGTGGGGTGATCCGGTGCTCCGCACGGGGCCCTCGTCCGGCTTCTCGTTCACATGATCATCCGCTGAACGCGCTGTCGGTGTAGGCCGATAGGGTGGCCACCATGGCACCGCGTCCACTGAACGAGATCGTCGAGCCCGGTTGGGCCACCGCCCTGGAGCCGGTCGCCGGGCGGGTCGCCGCCATGGGCGACTTCCTGCGCGCCGAACTGGCCGCCGGCCGTACCTACCTGCCGTCCGGGCCGAACGTGCTGCGGGCCTTCCAGCAGCCCTTCGCCGACGTGCGGGTGCTGATCGTCGGGCAGGACCCGTACCCGACCCCCGGCCACGCCGTCGGGCTCAGCTTCTCGGTGGGGCCGGAGGTGCGGCCGATCCCGGCAAGCCTGATCAACATCTTCCAGGAGTACGGCAACGACCTCGGCCTGCCGCAGCCGTCCAGCGGGGACCTCACCCCGTGGACCAACCAGGGCGTGCTGCTGCTCAACCGGGCGCTGACCACCGCGCCGCGCAAGCCGGCCGCGCACCGGGGCAAGGGCTGGGAGGAGGTCACCGAGCAGGCGATCCGGGCGCTGGCGGCGCGCGGCGGCCCGCTGGTGGCGATCCTGTGGGGGCGCGACGCCCGTAACCTGCGGCCGCTGCTGGGGGAGATCCCGGCGATCGAGTCGGCGCACCCGAGCCCGTACTCGGCGAACGGCGGCTTCTTCGGCTCCCGGCCGTTCAGCCGGGCGAACGAGCTGCTGGTGCGGCAGGGGGCGCAGCCGGTGGACTGGCGGCTGCCGTAGGGGAGTTGCTGCCATAGCAGACCGTGGTCGGCGTGGAACGTCGATCTCACTCCAACGGGTGAAATGACGCTCCGTATTGCTCATGTGACGGATAGTTCGAGAAGACTGGCGGCTCATCGTTTCATCTGTGTAGGGGTACCGCCATGTCTTCTCGCCGAGTCGTTTCCGCATCCGCCGCCGTGGTGGTGAGCACACTGCTCACCGCCGCGCCCGTCCAGGCCGCCCCGGCCCCGGCCGCCACGCCCTCCCCCGGGAAGGCGCGCGCCGTCACCGCCGAACTCGACCTGGACGTCAGCCTGTTGAACAAGGCGGTGGACGTACCCGTGAACATCGCGCTCAACAAGGTGGAGACACCGGAGCAGAGGGACGGTTCGGTGCTCACCGCCAAGGTGGACGGGGTCGACCAGCCCGGCCCGGTCGAGCTGGTCAAGGCCGACATCGGCAAGTCCGTCACCCGCGCCGACGCCAAGGGCACCGCCGCCTCCGTCAAGCTGGTCAACGCCGACGTGCACGCTCCCGGCCTGCCCGCCACCGCGCTGCTCGGCCTGGAGGCGATGAGTGCCGAGGTGACCTGCCCGGTCGACGGGCAGCCGACCGCGAACGTGGTCGCGCCCACCAGGCTGAGCGTGCTGGGCAAGCCGGTCACCGTCGGGCTGTACGGCCCGACCAAGGTCGACGTGCCGATGGTCGGCAGCGTGTCGGTGGAGTTCTCCAAGAGGACCACCACCACGACCACCGCCGCCGCCTCGGCACTGGAGGTACAGGTGGAGGTGAACCCGTTGAACCTGAACGTCGCCAAGGTCACCGGGACGATCACCGTCGCCTCGGTGAGCTGCGAGAAGCCCACCGCACCGCCGGCCACCCCCTCCGCCACGGACGCCCCGAGCACCGCCCCCACCAGCGCGCCCGCCGCCCAGCCGGTGGCCGACGCCACCACCTCGCGGGCCGCCGTGCCGCAGGCGGCGGTGGAGAAGCCGCAGAAGCTCGCCGCCACCGGCGGCAGCAGCGCCACCGGCCCGCTGGCCGCCGGGGCCGCCGCCCTGGTCGCGGGCGGGGCGGCCGCTCTCTGGGCCACCCGGCGCCGCCGGGCCGCGCACGCCCATCGGCACTGAGGCCGGCACCGGGCCGGGGGCGCTGAGGCCGGCACCGGGCCGGGGGCACCCTTGAGGGCGGGAGTGCCGCACCCGGCACTCCCGCACCGTGACCGTGCCAACGCGGACGGTTGGTTCACATGCGCGTTACATGAGAGGAACAACCGGGAAACGGCGGCTTGCGACGCTACGCGGGCACCCACCACCCAGCAATGCGAGGGACACGCTGTGGCAATCAAGGCCGAGTACATCTGGATCGACGGCACCAAGCCGACCGCGAAGCTCCGTTCCAAGACTCGCGTCCTGCCCAACGCCGACAAGATCCCCACCTGGGGCTTCGACGGTTCCTCGACCAACCAGGCCGAGGGCCACGCCTCGGACCGCGTGCTGGAGCCGGTGAAGGTCGTCAAGGACCCGATCCGCGGTGGTGACAACATCCTGGTCCTCTGCGAGGTCCTGGAGACGGACGGTACCCCGCACGAGTCCAACACCCGCGCCCTGCTGCGTGAGGTCGAGGAGAAGTACGCCGCGCAGGAGTCGATCTTCGGCATCGAGCAGGAGTACACCTTCTTCAAGGGCTCCCGTCCGCTCGGTTTCCCGGAGGGCGGCTTCCCGGCCCCGCAGGGCGGCTACTACTGCGGCGTCGGCGCCGAGGAGGTCTTCGGCCGCGAGATCGTCGAGCTGCACCTCGACCGCTGCATCGACGCCGGCCTGGCCATCTGCGGCATCAACGCCGAGGTCATGCCCGGCCAGTGGGAGTTCCAGATCGGCCCGGTCGACGCGCTGACCGTCTCGGACGACCTGTGGATCGCCCGCTACCTGCTGTACCGCACCGCCGAGGAGTTCGGCATCGACGCCACCCTGGACGCCAAGCCGGCCCGTGGCGACTGGAACGGCGCGGGTGCGCACACCAACTTCTCCACCAAGGCGATGCGCGAGGGCTACGACGCCATCATCACCGCCTGCGAGTCCCTCGGCGCCTCCCAGGAGAAGGTGCTGGAGCACGTCAACCAGTACGGTGACGACATCCAGTCCCGCCTGACCGGCAAGCACGAGACCGCCCCGTGGAACGTCTACAGCTACGGCGTCTCCGACCGCGGCGCCTCGGTCCGCATCCCGTGGCAGGTCGAGGTGGAGAAGAAGGGCTACATCGAGGACCGTCGCCCGAACGCCAACGTCGACCCCTACGTCGTCACCCGCCTCCTGATCAACACCTGCTGCGAGGCCCTGGAGAAGGCCGGCCAGGTCTGATCCGCCCCTGAGGCACCCACGCCCGCAGGCCCTTCCCCGCTCGGGGGAGGGCCTGCGGGCGTTCCGCCAGCCCTCGGCGTCGACATCACGGCGACTCGGAGTCGGCGGTCCACGTGGTGAGCGGTCACCCCGAGTTCGTCTTCCTCGGCGAGAACGGCGGGGAGGAGCGCACGATCGCCTCCTGCGTCGAGCGGGCGATCACGACCACGGTGAACGCCCCGGTCCTGTCCGTCCACCGGCCACGGCGGCCGTCCGCGTGGGCAGGGCGCGGTAGGGCAAATCGCTGGTCAATCAGCGGTCGTCGCCGGACAATTCACGGCATGACCCAGCAGCCCCTGCTCCTGCTCGACGTGGACGGACCGCTCAACCCCTACGCCGCGCCGAAGACGCGCCGGCCCGAGGGCTACGACACCCACCGGCTGCTGCCCGAGTCCTGGGTGGCCCGGAACGCGCCGCAGTCGAGGGAGCGGGTGAAGCCGCTGCGGGTGTGGCTGAACCCGGCCCACGGGCCGGAGTTGCTGGCGTTGCCGTACGAGCTGGTGTGGGCGACGACCTGGATGGACGAGGCGAACACCTTCATCGGGCCGCGCATCGGGCTGCCCGAACTCCCGTACATACCGTGGACGGAGGTGTTCCGGGAGCAACCGGACGGGCTGCACTGGAAGACCAGGGAGCTGGTCGCCTGGGCGGCCGGGCGGCCGTTCGTCTGGCTGGACGACGAGCTCGGCCCGCAGGACATCGAGTGGATCGCGGCGAACCACCCGGCTCCGGCGCTGCCGCTGTGGGTCGACCCGCGGGCCGGCCTGCGGGAGCTGCACTTCGCGGCGCTGCGGGAGTGGGCGCAGGACGCGTGCTGATCGGCAGCGTCGAGCGGCTGCGTCGCTACTCGGTGAAGTCGCTGCTGGGGGAGGAGCTTTCGGCGGCCGAGGTGGACCGGCGGGGCCGGACCCTGCGGCACGGCCCGCTGCCCCGCCGCACCGAGGCGCTGCGGATCCCGGCCGAGCGGAACCGGCTGGTCCCGCTGGAAGGCATGCCGGAGCTGCCCTGCGCCGGGGTGTACGCGCAGGTGCTCGCGCCCGGCCGGATCGAGCTCGGCGACGGGGTCAGGCTGAACGGTGTCAGGTTGAACTGAGCACCGTCTCCAAGGTGTTGAGGAAGCGGTCGGTGGTCTCCTCGTCCCGGACGGCGATCCGCAGCCAGTCCTCGCCGAGTCCGGGGAAGGTGCCCCCGCGTCGGACGGCGAAGCCCTGCTCGCGCAGCCGCTCACGGACGGCCGCCGCGCCCGGCAGTCGGACCAGGACGAAGGAGGCGGCCGGTTCGCCGTACATCCGCAGGCCCGGGACGGCGGCCAGGCCCTTCACCAAGTACGCCCGCCACAGTGCCAGTTCGGCGGCCGCCTGCTCCGCCTCGGCCAGCGCCGCCGGGCCGCTGCAGACCTCGGCGGCGGCCAGGGCCGGGGTGGAGACCGGCCAGAGCGGCTGGGCGGCGCCGAGGGCGGCGATCAGCGGCGCCGGTCCGAGGACGTAGCCGATCCGCAGCCCGGCCAGGCCCCAGGTCTTGGTGAGGCTGCGCAGGACGACGACCTGGCCGGGCAGGTCCCGGGCCGAGGCCAGGGACTCCCGCTCGCCCGGGACGGTGTCCATGAACGCCTCGTCCACCACCAGGGTGCGCCCGGGGCGGGCGAGCGCGGCGACGGCCCCGGCGGGGTGCAGCACGGAGGTCGGGTTGGTGGGGTTGCCGAGGACGACCAGGTCCGCCTCCTCGGGGACGGCGGTGAGCCGGAAGCCGTCCTCGGCAGTGAGCAGGACCCGGTGCACCCGGTGCCCGGCGTCCCGCAGCGCCGCCTCCGGCTCGGTGAACTGCGGGTGCACCACGGTGATGTGATGCGCCGTCACCACTCGGGCGAGCAGCACGAAGGCCTCCGCCGCCCCCGAGGTGAGCAGCACCTCCTCGACCGGGCGCCCGTGCCGGGCGGCCACCGCGGCGCGGGCGGTGCCCTGGTCGGGGTAGGCGGAGAGGTCGCCGAGGGTGGCGGCCAGGTGCTCGCGCAGCCAGGCCGGGGGCGTGCCGGTGCGGACGTTGACCGCGAGGTCGACCAGTCCGCGGCCGTCGGCGCGCACCTCGGCGTCGCCGTGGTGGCGCAGGTCGGGTTCGGGGGCGGTCACGTGGAGGCTCCTTGCTGGTCAACGGGAAGGCCGGGCACCCGGTGGACGTCGTACGGGCCCGGCGGCACGGCGATCCCGGCGCCGTCGCCGAGCGCGACCAGCGCGACGGTGTGGCCGTGGGCGGCGAGTTGGGCGGCTGCCCCGATGTGGTCGACCACCGTTCCGGCGCCGTCCACCGCCACGCAGGCCCAGGGCACCACCCGCCCGCTGGCGCTCAGTACCGTCCCGGGCGCCGCCACGGCGGCCTGCCGCGTCCCCGGCCGGAGCAGTTCGGCCACCGCCTCGATCGCCTGCGGCCTGCCAACCACCGCCGACGCGCTCCGCAGTTGCGTCAACGCGTGCGTTCCCAGCTGGTCCGGCGCGCCCGGCCCGAGACCGATCACGGTCAGCCGTCCGCGCACTGCCGCTCGGGCGATCGCCACCGTCGCCGTCGCGGACTTCCGTTTGGTCACCAGGAGTTGACCGCCGGGTGCACTCGCGAGCGCCGCCGCCTCGGCGACGCTCGCGGTGCCGACGGCCGCACCGACCACGGCGGACGGGTTCGGCACCGGCACGTCCGCCAGCTTCGTCGTCGGGTGCTCGTCCACCGGTACGCCGGCGAGGCAGGACGCGGCCCAGCGCACCGCCGGATGGTCCGCCTTTCCGGCCACGGTGGCCAGCCGGGCCACCGAGGAGCGGGCGAAGCCGTTCTCCTCCAGGGTGTCCACCAGCAGCCGCATCGCCTCGGCCCGCCCGGTGCCGCTGCCCGCACCGATCCCGACCACCAGGGTGCGCGGGAACACCAGGATGTCGCTGTCGCCCGGGTCCTCCTGGTCGATGACCCGCAGGATCGGGGTGTCCGCGGGCGTGTCGGGTCGGACGTTCGGGGACGGCGTGGGCACGGGGCGCTCGGGTTCCGGCGGGTAGCCGGTGAGCACCGGTGTGACGCCGAGGGCGGCCTCCACCTCCCGGGCCAGTTCCTCGGCGGTCTCCCCGCCGGCCAGCGGGATCACCCAGCGCCGCTGAGGGTCCACGCAGAGCAGGCTCGTACCGCGCGGAACATCGATGTGCCAGTGCTGGAGCAGTGAGACGACCGTCGGCAGTGGTGCGAAGGCGACCACCCGCCGGTACTGGTTGAGGGCGAAGGACATCGCGTCAGGTGGTTGGAAGCAGTTGCCCGTCGAGGCGCGGTGGACGCGGCTGCTTTCCGGCCAGGCGGCGTGCAGTTCGTCGGCGAGCGGCCGGACGGCCCCGTCGATGGCGACCAGTCCGATCACGTACCGTTCTCCTCACCGTCCCCGGCCCCACATGGACGGGCCCCCGTGATCCCACCACGGGCGGCCGAAACCGGTCAATCGCGGCGCGTGTGAGATCCGACGCGGACTCCGTCGCCCCCGTGACGCGGACCCGGTTGCTTCGTGCGGGGACGGCGTCGCAGCTGTTCGTCTGTTCTTCACTTCTCTTGTGCGGTACACGACACGCCGCGATCCTACTGTTCTCGGCGCTCCCGCCCCGGAAGCCCCGACACACGGAGGACCGCATGGCCTTCGCACGACTCCGCACCCCCGGCACCCCCACCGCCGGCCCGCGCCCCGCCCGTCGTCGCAAGCTCCGTCCGCTCACCGCCCTCGCCACCGGCCTCGGCCTGGTCGCCGGCTCGCTCGGCCTGTGGGCCGCGGGCGGCAGCGCGGCCGCCGACACCGCCGCCGGCCTGCCCTCGCCCGACCACGTGATCGTCGTCATGCTGGAGAACCACGCGTACTCGCAGGTCATCGGCAGCTTGAAGGCGCCGTACATCAACGGCACCCTGGCGGCCGGCGGCGCGACGCTGACCCAGTCGTACGCGCTCACCCACCCCAGCCAGCCCAACTACTACATGCTGTTCTCCGGCAGTGCCCAGGGCATCGTCGACGACAGCTGCGTGGACGTCGGCGCGCTGCAGCAGCCGAACCTGGCCTCCGAGCTGCTCGCCGCCAACCAGACCTGGGCCAGCTACAACGAGGGCCTGCCCGCCCCCGGCGCCACCGACTGCGGCAGCGGCGACTACGCCCAGAAGCACAACCCGTGGTTCGGCTTCGGCAACGTGCCCACCTCCACCGCCTACGGCATGGATGCGTTCCCGACCGACTTCACGACCCTGCCCAAGGTCTCCTTCGTCATCCCGGACCTGTGCGACGACATGCACGACTGTTCGGTGGGCACCGGCGACTCCTGGCTGCAGACCAACCTCGACGCGTACGCCCAGTGGGCCAAGAGCAACAACAGCCTGCTGGTGGTGACCTTCGACGAGGACAACCGACTGGCCGGGAACCGCATCCCGACGCTGGTCTACGGCGCCCACGTCGCCCCGGGCAGCTCCACCGCCACCACCTACAACCACTACGACGTGCTGCACACCCTGGAGGACCTGGCCGGGGTCAACGCCCACGCCGGCAACTCCGCCGGTGCCGCGGACATCACGGGCATCTGGAACTGACGCCCGTGTACGTCGCGGACTCCCGCAGCTCCAAGGCCCCCGCCGCACCGGCCCCCGGCCCGGTGCGGCGGGGCGCCGCCCCGCGCGCCGTGCCGGGGGCGGTCCTCGCCCTCGGCGCCGTCAGCATGGTCACCGACATCTCCTCCGAGATGGTCAGTGCCGTCCTGCCGCTCTACCTGCTCACCGGACTCGGCCTCTCCCCGCTCGGCTTCGGGCTGCTCGACGGCATCCAGAACGGCTTCAGCGCCCTCGTCCGCCTCGTCGGCGGCCACCTCGCCGACCGCCGCGGCCGCGACGGGGCCGCCCGCCACAAGGCCGTCGCGGCCGTCGGCTACGGGCTGTCCGCGCTGTGTCGGCCGCTGCTGCTGTTCGTCCACACCGTGCCGCTGATCGGCGCCGTCATCGCCGTGGACCGCACCGGCAAGGGCCTGCGTACCGCGCCCCGGGACGCGATGATCTCGCTCGCCACCGAACCCGCCCACCGCGGAAGGGCGTTCGGCGTGCACCGCGCGATGGACACGGCCGGCGCCCTGCTCGGCCCGCTCACCGCCTTCCTGGTGCTGCGCCTCGCGGGCGGCCCGCTGCTCGCCGACGGCGGCGAACGGCACGGCTACGACGCGGTGTTCACGGTCAGCTCCTGCGTCGCCGCGCTGGGCGTGCTGATCCTGCTGCTGTTCGTGCCGAACCGGCAGGAAGGTGACGTGCCGTCAACGTCGGCCCCATCGCTACGGGACAGCCTCACCCTGCTGCGCCTGCCCGGGCTGCGCCGGCTCACCCTGTGCGCCGTGCTGCTCGGGCTCACCACCGTCAGCGACTCCTTCCTCTACCTGCTGACCCAGCGCCGACTCGGCCTGTCCGTCAGCCTGTTCCCGCTGCTGCCGCTCGGCACCGCCGCCGCCTTCCTGCTGCTGGCCGTCCCGTTCGGCTCGCTCGCCGACCGGATCGGCCGCCGCCGGCTCTTCCTGCTCGGGCACGGGGTGCTGCTGCTCGCGTACGGGCTGCTGCTGTCGCCGCTGCGCGGGCTGCCCGCGGTGATCTGCGTGCTGGTGCTGCACGGCTCCTTCTACGCCGCCACCGACGGGGTGCTCGCCGCCGCCGCGGCCGACACGGTGCCCGCCGAACAGCGCGGCGCCGGACTGGCCCTGGTCGGCACCGGGCAGGCGCTCGCCCGGTTCGCCTGCTCGCTGCTGTTCGGCGCGCTGTGGAGCGTGGTGGGCGGCGCGACCGCCCTGGCCTGGTCGGCCGGGGCGCTGGCGCTGTGCGTGGGCGGCGCCGCGGTGGTGCTGCGCCGGTCGGAACCCGTTGCCGCCGAGGAGACCGCGTGAACGAGGAGAGCCTGTGAACCTGCAGAACCGCACCAGAGTGATCGTGCTGCTGGTCGCCGTCCTGGTGCTCGGCGCGGTCGGCACCGGAGCCGTGCTCTACGCAGCCGACCGCACCGCCGAGCGCGACCGCACCCAGGCCGGCGGGCCGGTCGTCAACCCGGGGCCGGTGTCCCTCCAAGTCCCGTCGAGTGGGCGTCAGTTGCTGTTCCGCAGCATGGCCTGGGGCCCGCACCGGGACGAGATCACCACCGTCCCCGCCGACCGGCCGGAGGGCCCGCGCACCTCCTCCGGCGTCCAGTGCCTGCGCTTCCACGCCGCCGCCGGCACCGGCATCTGCCTGCAGGCCCAGCACGGCGCGCTGGAGGACACCTACCGCGCCGTCGTCCTGGACGGCCACCTGCACGAGCTGCGCTCCTTCCCCGCCGCCGGGATCCCCACCCGCTCCCGGGTCTCGCCGTCCGGCCACCTCGCCGCCTGGACGGTCTTCGTCAGCGGCGACTCCTACGCGGGCACCAACTTCTCCACCCGCAGCTCGATCGTGGACGTGCGGGACTGGAACCTGCGGGAGAACCTGGAGGACTTCACCGTCATCAAGGACGGCCACCCGTACCAGGCGCACGACATCAACATCTGGGGCGTCACCTTCGCCGACGACAACACCTTCTACGCCACCGTGGCCACCGGCGGGCAGACCCACCTCGCCCGCGGCGACCTCGCCGCCCGCACCCTCACCACCCTGCACGACAACGTCGAGTGCCCCTCGCTCTCCCCGGACGGCACCCGCATCGCGTACAAGAAGCGCGTCCCCGGCCTGCCCGCCGACTCCCCGTGGCGGCTGTACGTGCTCGACCTCGCGACCGGGACGGAGACCGCCACCGCCGAGCAGCGCAACATCGACGACCAGGCGCTCTGGTCCGACAACGGCACCCTGCTCTACGCCCTGCCCGGGGACTACGGCGCCGACCTGTGGACCGTCCCGGCGGACGGCTCCGGCAGCGCCCGGCTGGTCACCAAGGCCGCGGTCGCCCCCGCCTACCTGGGCTGAGGAACTCTGGGCTACGGTCCCACGTCGAGCAGAGTGTGACGTCCTGATCGAACTGATCGAATGTTCCGATCGGACGTCCTGATCGAAACGGGGGAGCGAGAAACCGTGGACGGCATCCCACCCGAGCGGATGGTGACCGACTCCTGGCCCGCCCTGCACGGCCGCCCGGTCCTGCGGCGCACCGTCGCCGTCGGACTGGTGCTCGGCGTGTCCGTCGCCGCCGCCCTCGTGGTGCGCGGCGTCAACGCGCTCACCGCCGGGCAGGTCGGCCGGGAGACCGACCGCGACCGCGCCGAGCGCCTGGCCGACCTCCACCCCTCCCAGCACCCGGGCGCGGGGCGGTACTACGTGCCGGTCAGCACGGTCTACACCCGGACGTCGGACGGCGCGCCGGTCGCGTACCTGCACTACCGGCTGAGCGGGGGGAAGGACCCGGGGCTCGGGGAGTTCCTGCAGACCTACGACCTCCCGGCGCCCGGGCCGGCCGCCCCGCTGCCGCCGGACCTGGCGGCGGCGCTGGGCGGGGACGAGCCGGCGCAGGCGCCGGAGCTGCCGGAGGAGGAGCCTTCGGCGTCCCCTTCCGCGGCTCCGTCGGCGGTCGCGTCCCCGTCCCCGTCCGAGACCAGCTCCGCCCCGGTCGCCATCGCGGCGCAGCCGCCGGACGGCGGCTCCGCCGACGCGAGTGCCGCCGCTGACGCCGCCGCTGACGCCGACGCCGACGATGTGTCCGATGGACCCTCTGAGCCCTCGGCCGAGCCGGACGCCAAGGCCGGGGCCGGGGAGGTCACTCCCTCCCCGGCGTCCACGCCCACCTGGACGGCTACCCCGACCCCCGGCTGGACCCCTTCCGCCGTCCCCGTCCACCCGGCCGGCGCCCGCCGGATCTACGTCGCCACCATCCCCGGCGGCCTGCCGGGCTCCGCCGACATCTACATCCGCGCCACCGGCTGAGCCGCTCCGCGCCCCATGCCTCAGTCCCGCCGGTCGCGTGGTCGGCGGGACTGAGGGGGCGCGGAGCCGTCAGCGGGCGGCTGCCGCCCGGGGCGTTGCCGCCTGGGGCGCGGGCACCGAGTCGGGCGCCGGGCCCGCCGTGGCGGCCCGGCGGGCCGGGGACTGGCCGACGAGCATGGCGCCGAGCGCCAGCACGAGGCCCAGGACCTGCCAGGCCGTCAGGGTCTGGCCGAGGACGACCAGGCCGCCGACCGTCGCCACCACCGGGTTGATCAGCCCCAGGAAGGAGGCCGGCCCGGCGCCCAGGCGCTCGATGCCGCGGAACCACAGCACGTACCCGAGCGCGGTGCTGAGCAGCCCCAGGTAGGCGAAGCCCGCCAGGTTGGAGGCGCTCAGGGCCGGCGGTGCGCCCTCGACCAGCGCCGCGAGCGGGACCAGGAAGACCGACCCGGCGAGGAGCTGCCAGGCGGTGAGGTCGACCATGGTGGCGCCCTCCGGGCGGCCCCAGCGTCGGGTGAGGACGGTGCCCATGGCCATCAGCCCGATCGCGGTGACCATCGCGGCGATCCCGACGCCGTCCAGCGTGGCCCCGCTCTTGAGCACCAGCAGCGCCACCCCGCCGACCCCGGCCAGCCCGGCGAGCAGCGCCCTTCGCCCGGGCCGTACCCGGAGCACGCCGATCGAGAACCCGGCGACCAGCAGCGGCTGGATCGCCCCGATGGTGGCCGCGACGCCGCCGGGCAGCCGGTAGGCGCCGACGAAGGTGAGGGGGAAGAACAGCCCGATGTTGAGCATCCCGAGCACCGCCGCGCGCCCCCACCAGCGCCCCTTGGGCAGTTTGCGGCCGATCAGCAGCAGGAGCAGCCCGGCCGGCAGCGCCCGCAGGGCGGCGAGCAGTAGCGGGCGGCCTTCGGGGAGCAGCTGGGTGGTGACCAGGTAGGTGGTGCCCCAGGCGGCCGGGGCGAGTGCGGCGGTGGCGGCGATCGCGGCGCGCTTGCGGTCCATGGCGTTCCCCTCAACGTTGATTATCTGAACGTTGAGGTATTTCTACGCCTGGAGATCGGTGAACGTCAAGTATGTGAATGTTAAGATATACGCGACGACAGCGACCGGCCGTAGAGAGGCGGACCACCATGCAGCAGCGCGACACCGTCGACGACATCGCCGAGCAGTGGAGGAGGGCCGACCCCGGCCTGGACCTGGAGGCCATGGCCCTGATCGGCCGGCTGCGGCGGGCCAACATCCGGGTCGACAACGCCCTGCGCGAGTACTTCGCCAGCTGCGGCCTGGACTCCTCCGAGTTCGACGTCCTGGCCACCCTCCGCCGCTCCGGCGAGCCCTACGAGCTCAACGCCCGCGGCTTGCTGAAGTCCGCCATGGTCACCTCCGGCGCCATCACCAACCGCGTGGACAAGCTCTCCGCCAAGGGCCTGGTCGAGCGCAACCCCTGCCCGGGCGACCGCCGCGCCGTCCTGGTCCGCCTCACCCCGGCCGGCAAGGAGCTCATCGACGCCATCCTGCCCGGCCACCTGGAGAACGAGGAGCGCATCCTCGCCGCACTCGACGCCGACGAGCGCGCCCAGCTCGACACTCTGCTGCGCAAGTTCCTCGTCGCCCACGGCGACACCGAATCGCTCCTCGACTGAGCCGCCGCCAGTGCCCCCTGCCGTGCTGTCCCCGGCGGCAGGCGCAAGGGGGGCGGGGTGGTGATCGAGCAGGCGGCACGGCGGATCGGCCCCGACCAGGCCGCCGAAACCACCCGCCGCAGCTCGCCGCACTGGGTGGGCGAGAAGCGCCTCCCGGACGTCGTGGCCCGGACGGCCTCGCCGCATCTCCCACGCCTTCGCGTTCCTCGCCTGGCAGGCGATGCTTCCTGCCCTCGTGCACGGCATGCGCCCGTAACGGCGCGGTAGTTCGCGTGTCCACTACCTGCCCGGCCGCGTTATCCCACGGGGACGCCGTACTGGAGGAGAGGCCCGATGAAGCGCAAGACCCCCAGGGACATCGCCGTCGACGACCAGCTGCGGGCGGCCGGCGCCGAGGGCGCTCGGTGGCTCGCCGCCGCCGGGTGGGGTCCGCCGGTGAAGGTGCCGCTGCAGAACGCGGCCAGGTGGCAGCGGGAGACCCGGGACCGGATGCTGGCGGCGCAGCAGGACGAGTCCTGCACCTGGTGCGACCATCTGCTGCACGGCGGTCCGCAGCCCGTCGTCGTGCACGCCGAGCACCCGACCCACCTGGTCTGCCGCGCCTGCTCCGTCGCCGCCCGCCCCCACCGCCTGTGCATGGACTGCGGAAAGCCCGCCGACTCGTGCTCCCCGCTGGACGGCCGCGAGGACGTCTGCATGGGCACGGTGGCGATCTACACCCGCCTCCGCTGCGCCGCCTGCTTCCGCGGGGACCCGCTCAACGGGACCTTCGGTACGGGCGGGTCCTGAGGCTGCCTTGTCCTGGGTCGGGCATCTGCCGGCCGACGAACCGGGCGAGTTGGCCGGGCCGTGAGCCCGAGGCGGGTCAAAGCTGCGCGATCAACGCGTAGCGCTCGTCGCTCACCGGGCCGCCCCACAGCGCCGACTCCCCGCTGAGCGGCTCGGCGCGCAGCTCGGACACCAACGGCCGTACCGCCGCAGCGAGTTCCTCCGCGCCAACGCCCCCGCCCCACGGCAGACGCTCCGCGTCGGCGACGTACGGCGCCGTCTGCCCGCCGGCCTCGCGCCACCGTCCCTCGACCAGCACCAGCCGCCCGCCGGGCCGGAGCAGCCGTACCCAGGCGCGCAGTGTCCGCTCCGGCTCGGGCAGCGTCCAGATCACATGGCGCGACAGCACCACGTCAAAGCTGCCCGCCCGCACCGGCGGCGCGCCCGCATCGCCCACCAGGAACCGCCCCGCCACCCCGGCCGCAGCGAGCTTCGCCCTCGCCCGCGCCACCATCTGCGGCGCGAGATCCACCCCCGTCACCCGATGCCCGCCCGCCGCGACCAGCTCCGCCAACGAGCCCGTCCCGCACCCGGCATCGAGCACATCCACCGGCCCCGCCGGCAACCACCCCCGAACCCGCCGCGCCCACGCTTCTCGCGTCACCGCCGCCCGCAACCCGTGATCCGGCTCCTCGTCGAAGCACGACGCGGCCGCGTCCCAGTACTCGGCAATGGCCCTGCTGGAGTCACCCATGCCTGCCATCCTCGCAACCAGCACCGACATCCGGCCCGGCTTGGCCAGAGTTCGTGCCGTTCCGGCGAACTCCTGTCGCGACCGCACGGAGTGCAAAGGAAGGATGGGAAGACAGACGGTGGTCGCGCTCTGCGTGCTCGCGATGGTGGCCGTCGTGGTCGGCGTGGATCGGCCGGCCGGGCCGTTGCCCGGTCAGGCGTAGGCATCACGCCCCGGTGCGCAGCGCCGGGGGTCGCCAGCCGTAGGTGGTGGTGGAGCGGCTGAGCAGGGCCCGGGTGGGGAGGAGGCCGGCGAGGGTGAGGGCGGTGTCGCGGAGCAGGACGGTGGTGGGGGTGCGGAGGGCGACGAGGGAGCCGATGCGGCGCGAGGCGGTGACGATGGCGGTGGTGCGGGGGAGGCGGGTGGCGGTGTAGGCGGGGAGGGGGGTGGCGAGGTCGGTGTCGGAGGTGAGCAGGGAGGCGAGGACGACGGCGTCCTCGATGGCCTGGCAGGCGCCCTGGCCCAGGAACGGGCACATGGCGTGGGCGGCGTCGCCGAGGAGGGCGACCCGGCCGTGGTGGTGGGCGGGCAGGGGGTCGGCGAGTTCCCAGACGTCGTGGCGGAGCACGCGGTCGGGCTCGGCCATCGCGAACAGCTGCGGGACGGGCTCGCACCAGTCGCCGAACAGCCGTTGGAGTTCGGCGTGTTCGCTGGCCGCCCGGGCGCCGGCCGGGGCGAGGGCCGCGCCGTAGACGTAGACCCGGCCGTCGGCGAGCGGGACGATGCCGGCGAGCCGCCCGCGGCCCCAGACCTCGCCGGCGGCGGCCGGCCGGCGGCCCGGGGTGACGATGGTGCGCCAGGTGGTGAAGCCGCTGTAGCGCGGGCCGGGGTGGTGGGGGAAGAGCAGGCCGCGGGTGGCGGAGCGGATGCCGTCGGCGGCGACGACCAGTCCGGCTGGCTGCTCCCCGTCAGTGGTGCGGACGACGGCGGGCTCCTCGGCGCCGCCCGGGGTGACCAGGGTGGCGGGGGAATCGGTGCGGACGGTGCCCTTCGGCAGCGCGTCGACCAGGGCGGCGATGACGTCGGCGCGCGCGACGGCGGCGATCGGGTCGCCGAAGTGGGCCTGGACGGCGGCCGTGCTGGTGCGGGCGAGCCAGGGGCCGGAGGGGTGGCGCACGCCGATGGCGGGGTGCGGGGTGGCGAGGGCGCGCAGTCGAGGGCCGACGCCGAGCCGGTCGAGGGCGCGCAGGGCGTTGGGGGCGAGGGCGAGGCCGGCGCCGACGGGTTCCAGGGAGGCGGCGCGCTCGTGGACGGCGACGGGGACGCCCTGCCGGTGGAGGGCGAGGGCGGCGGTGAGACCGCCGATGCCGCCGCCGATGACGATCGCCTGATGCATGCCCATGGTGGGCTCCTCTCCTCGCACTACAGGTGCAGTGCCCATGACTCAGCACCGTACTACAGGTGTAGTGAACCGTAAAACTACGACTGTAGTGAGTTGGGGGAGTCCCAGCGGAAAGGCCATGATCGGACCTATGACACCCCCGCGCCCGACCCTGATCGCCGACGCCGCCATCGACCTGATCGCCGAACGCGGCCTGCGCGGGCTGACCCACCGCGCCGTGGACGAGGAGTCCGGCCTGCCCGCAGGCTCGACCTCCAACCTCGCCCGGACCAGGGCCGCCCTGCTCGATCTCGTGCTCACCCGGATCGTCGAGCGGGAGACCGCCGACTACCCGGTCTTCACCGCGGAGGAGGGGCTCGCGCCCTCCGCGCCCGCGCCCTCCGCGCCCGCGCCCTCCGCGCCCGCGCCCTCCGCGCCCGCGCGCGAGCTGCTGGTCGAGGTCGGCGCCGACGTGCTGCACCGGGCGCTCACCACCGGGCGCAGGCTCACCCTGGCCCGCCTGGAACTCGCCCTGGAGGCCACCCGCAGGCCCGAACTGCGCGCCGTCTACGACCGTCTGGGCGCGGGCTTCGCCGACCTCGCCGCCGCCCTGCTGGCCCGCTCCGGCTCCGCCGACCCGACGGCCGACGCCCGCCGGCTGATCCGCTGGTGCGACGGCGTGCTGTTCAACGCGACGGCCGGCAGCGGGCACTGGTACGTGCCGACCCCGGACGAGCTGCGCGACGAGGTGGCAGGCTATCTCTCGGCCTTGCTCGACCGAGGGTTCTAGAAGCCGGACCCGCCCGCCGCTGCCCCGCCTATACTCCGTGTGCCCGATCGGCCAAGGGGGACTACATGAGCTTGATCGTCGTCGTCGCGCTGCTCGTACTGTTCGTGGTGGTCGTGCGGTTGGTGACCTCACCGCTGCTGGTACGGCTCCAGACGGCGACGCGCCAACGGGCACTGGCGGCCGTCGGTGAGGACGCGCCGGTCGGCCGGGGTGCGGTCATCGCCGCGCTGGCGGCGGGTCTCGTCGGTGCGGCCGGGGTGGAGGCCCTGCTGTTCCTCGCCGACGGCGGTGTCATCCGGATGCTGAGGGAGCCGATCGACTCCCACAATGCGCGCTACCTGGCCATCGACGCGGGTATGAGGCTCGCCGACGCGCGGTTCTGGTACCTCGTCTGCGTGATCCCGGCTCTGGTGCTCTGGCTGCTGTCCTGGTTCCTGACCCAGCGCAACCTGCTGACCATCGGCATGCCGAAGCAGGTCCGGTCGGCACGCGCCACCTGGTTCCGGATCGTCGGCCTGCTCGCTCTCCGTGCGGTGATCGGCGTCTTCGCCCTGCCGTACTGGCTGATCTTCGTCGCGATGCTCTTCCAGTTCGGCGCGGTGATCGCCAGCTTCCGGCCCAAGCCGGTCGGCGCCGGGGCGAACCCGTACGCGCCGCCGCAGGCGTACGTCCCGATGCAGTACGCCCCACCGGCCCCGCTCGCGCCGCAGTTCGCACCGCCCGCGCAGCAGTTCGCCCCACCGACCCCACCGACCCCACCGACCCCGCCTATCGGGCAGCCCCTCAGCCCCCACGACGCCCGCACGATCGGCGGCTACCAGCTCCTCGGCCGGATCGGCTCCGGCGGCATGGGCACGGTCTACCTCGCCCAGCGCCAGGGCTCCGCCACCCAGGTCGCCCTGAAGACCATCAACCTCGAACTCCTCAACGACGCCGAGCTGTTGCGCCGCTTCCAGCGCGAGTCCGAGGTGCTGGCCATGGTCCCCGGCGCCTACACCGCCCGGGTGCTCGACGCGGGCGTGGACGCCGGACGCCCGTACCTGGCCATGGAGTTGCTGGACGGCCGCCCGCTGGACGTCCACCTGCGCGAGCAGGGCCCGATCCGCTCCGCCGAGGCGCTGCGCGCCCTGGCGCTGGCGCTGGCCGTGGCGCTGTCCGGGGTGCACCGGCTCGGGCTGGTCCACCGGGACCTCAAGCCCGCCAACATCATGCTGACCACGGCCGGCCCGCGCCTGCTGGACTTCGGCATCGCGGCGATCGTGGACGGCACCCGGCTCACCGCCACGGGCGGCGGGCCGGGCACCCTGACGTACATGGCGCCGGAGCAGTTCGGCGAGGAGCGGGTCGGCCCGCCCGCCGACGTGTGGGCCTGGGCGTGCTGCGTGGTGTGCGCGGCGCACGGCGCCAGCCCGTTCGCGGCGACCAGCACCGGCGCGGTGATCCGGCGGATCGTGGACACCGGGCCCGAACCGGCCGCGCTGGCGGCGGTCCAGACCCTCGACCCGGGCCTCGCCGCCGTCGTCACCCGCGCTCTGGCCATCGACCCGGCGCAGCGCCCGGCGGACGGTACCGCCCTGCTGGCGGCGCTCGCGGCGGCCCAGCCGACGGCGCCGGACCCGGCGGGCGTCCACGACCAGATTACCCGGGGCTGGCAGACGCTCGCGCTGTAATCCGCGCCCTAGGGTCGACCCGCGACCGTCACCTCGGACTCGTTCCGCACCGGGAAGTTGACCGAATTGGCGATGAAGCAGGCCCGGTGCGCCTCCGCGTGCAGGGCGAGCGCCTTCTCCGCCATCCCCGCCTCGGCGACCTCGATCCGCGGGTGCAGCACCACCGAGGTGAAGTGCCCGCCCTCCGGCGTCACGGCCATGGTGCCCACCGGCCGGTCGACGTACGAGGTCACCACGACCCCGTTCACCGCGCACAGGTACAGGTACGAGAGCAGGTGGCACTGGGAGAGCGAGGCGAGCAGCAGTTGCTCCGGGTTCCAGCGGGCCGGGTCGCCGCGGAAGGCGGGGTCGGCGGAGCCGGGGACGGTCGGCAGGCCCTCGGCGGACACCTCGACGTCGCGGGAGTAGGAGCGGTGGTCGCTGGTGCCGGTGCCCCGGTTGCCGGTCCAGCGGATCTCGGCGGTGTACTTGTGCTGCCTGGCCATGCGCGTGCCTCCGTACGGATGAGTCTGGCACCGGACAGTCAACCGCAGTTCGCCACCCGCGCGAGGACCGACTCGGCACAATCACCCGGCGAGGCCTGCGAGGTGTCCACCACCAGGTCGTACGAGACGCCCCGGTGAACCGACTCGGCCTGCGCGGCGGCCATCCCGGTGACCCGGTCGCCGCGCGCGGCCTCCCGGGCCGCGGCCACCGCCGGGTCGCAGCGCACGCCGACCCAGAGCACGTCCAGGCCCTCCAGCGCCGCGCGCCAGCGCTGCTGCGAGGCGGCCCCGCCGAGGAACACCTCGTCCACCACGATCCGGGCCCCGGCCCGGGCCATCGCCGCGACCCCGACCGTCCAGGCGGCGTCCAGCGCGGCGAAGGCCGACCCGACCTCGACCGTGCCGTCGCCGTCCTCCAGCCCGCCGATGCCCCCGTCACCGCCGAGCAGCCACGGCGGCAGCGCGTCCACCATGGTGTCCGCGCCGAGGTGCAGCCACGGCTCCGACAGCAGTTCCTGCAAGCACCGGGCGATGCTCGACTTTCCGGAACTGGAGCCGCCGTTGAGAACGATCACATGCATGCGCACATCCTAGGAGCGTGCACCTCGCTCCGTCACGGCGTCAAACGCCGCCGCGGCGGAGGCGAACGACGAGGCCAGCGCGGGCGATCCGGCCCAGTGCAGGTGCAGGTACGAGGCGTTCACGTTCCCGGCGGCGAAACCCTCGGTGCGCGGCCCGGTCGGCAGCCGCCAGCCCCAGGCGGGGAGTTCGCCCGCGCCCGGCTCGCAGACCGTCCGGTGGAACTCGTGCCCGCGCAGCCGGGTGCCGGCCGCGGCGAGCGGGGAGTCGTGCAGGGCGACGGCCTCGCGGTAGCCGAGGGTGAGCCGTTCGGTCATCCGGGCGGTGGTGTCCAGCACCCCGCACATCGGCAGCCCGTCCAACTCCCGCCCCAGGTAGAGCAGTCCGGCGCACTCGGCGGCGATCGGCCCGCCCGCGGCGGCGAACTCCGCTATGGCCTGCCGTAGTTCGGCGTTCCTGCTCAACTCCCGGACGTACAGCTCCGGGAAGCCGCCGCCGATGACCAGACCGGCCGTCCCCTCCGGCAGCGCCGAGGCGTGCAGCGGGTCGAACGGCACGACCTCCGCGCCCGCCGCGCCGAGCAGCTCGGCGTTCTCGGCGTACGAGAAGGAGAACGCGGCGCCGCCCGCCATCGCGATCCGCGGCCGCCCGGCGACCGGTGTGACCTCGGCCGACGGGTCCCACGGCTCGGCGTCCAACCCCGGTGCCGTCCGGGCGAGTTCCAGCAGGGCGTCCAGGTCGACCGAGGAGGCGACCAGCTCACCCATGTCCGCGACGGCCTTCAGCGCCTCCGCCGAGCGCTCCACCGCGGGGATCAGCCCCAGGTGCCGGGACGGCGTGGCGACCGCCGCCGAGCGGCGCAGCGCGCCCAGCACGGGCACCCCGGAGCCCTCCTCTAGGGCCTCGCGCAGGAGCTGCTCGTGCCGGTCGGAGGCGACCCGGTTGAGGATCACCCCGGCCAGGCGCACCTGCGGGTCCCAGGAGGCGAAGCCGTGCACCAGCGCGGCCACCGACCGGGACTGCGAGGAGCCGTCCACCACCAGCACCACGGGTGCCCGCAGCAGCTTGGCGACGTGCGCCGTGGACGCCAACTCCCCGCGCCCGGAGGCCCCGTCGAACAGCCCCATGACCCCCTCGACCACCGCGACGTCCGCCCCGGCCGCGCCGTGCAGGAACAGCGGCGCGATCCGCTCCGGCCCGCACATGAAGGCGTCCAGGTTGCGGCCGGGGCGCCCGGCGGCGAGCGCGTGGTAGCCCGGGTCGATGTAGTCAGGGCCGACCTTGTGCGGGGACACCGCCAGCCCGCGCGCGGCGAGCGCCGCGATCAGGCCGGTGGCGACGGTGGTCTTGCCGGCGCCCGAGGAAGGCGCGGCGACGACGAGGCGGGGGATGTTCACGTGCGCAGACTCACCACTCGATGCCGCGCTGGCCCTTGCGGCCGGCGTCCATGGGGTGCTTGACCTTGGTCATCTCGGTGACCAGGTCGGCGAACCCGGTCAGCGCCTCGGGCGCGTACCGGCCGGTGATGACGACGTGCTGGCTGCCCGGGCGGTCCTTGAGCACCGACACCACCTCGTCCGGGTCGATCCACCCCCAGTGCATCGGATAGGTGAACTCGTCCAGCACGTAGAAGCGGTAGGTCTCGGCCGCGAGGTCGCGCTTGACCTGCTCCCAGCCCTCCTTGGCCGCCTCCTCGCTGGACATCTCCTGCTCGGCGGAGCGCTGGATCCACGACCAGCCGGAGCCCATCTTGTGCCAGTCGACGGTGCCGCCCTCGCCGGAGGCGCCGAGGACGCGCAGCGCGTTCTCCTCGCCGACCTTCCACTTGGCGGACTTCACGAACTGGAACACCCCGACCGACCAGCCCTGGTTCCAGGCCCGCAGCGCCATGCCGAACGCGGCCGTGGACTTGCCCTTGCCGGGGCCGGTGTGCACGGCGGTGATCGGCTGCGTGCGGCGCTGGCGGGTCGTCAGTCCGTCGTCGGGAACGCTCTCGGGGACACCCTTGGGCATGTCGGCTCAGGCCGCCTTTCGCATCGCAGTGGTCGAACGGTTCACGGAACGGCTCACCGAACGGTTCTCGCGGACGAGCGAGGCCACGCCCTCGGCGCGCAGCTCGTCCAGGCTGACGGCGCTGCCGCCGAGCAGCCCGGCCAGGGTGCGGGCCAGGCCCAGGCGGACCGGCCCGGACTCGCAGTCCAGCACCACGCTCGCGGTGCTCTGCGCGGCGAACAGCGCGGCCGCGCGCTGCGACTGGGCGAGCGCGTCCCGCCCGCCGGTGGCCCGGCCGTCGGTCACCACGACCAGCAGCGGGCGCCGGTCCGGGTCGCGCAGCCGCTCCACCCGCAGCACCTCGTGCGCGCGCAGCAGGCCCGCGGCCAGCGGGGTCCGCCCGCCGGTGGGCAGCGACTCCAGCCGGGCCGCGCCGACCTCGACCGAGGAGGTGGGCGGCAGTGCCAGCTGGGCGCCCGCGCCCCGGAAGGTGATCATGCCGATCTTGTCGCGGCGCTGGTAGGCGTCCATCAGCAGCGACAGCACCGCGCCCTTGACGGCGGTCATCCGCTGCCGGGCGGCCATCGAGCCGGATGCGTCCACCACGAACAGCACCAGGTTGGACTCCCGTCCCTGGCGCACCTGTTCGCGGAAGTCGTCCTTGTGCAGCACCAGCGCCCGGCCGTCCCGCCCGCGCGCCACCTGGTGCGGCGCGGCGGCCTGCAGGGTCGCGGTCAGGTGCAGCCGGCTCAGCGGGCCCTGCGGCCGCCGGGCGCGGATGGTGTGCCCGCCGGAGGTCTCGGCGGGGGAGCGGCGGCCCTGCGCGCCGTGGCCGGTGCCCCGCACGGTGAACAGCCGGGTCCGGTACGGTTCGCCGGCCGCGACCGGCGCCGACTCCCGGGCGGGGGCGGGGTGTTGGGCCGGGAGGGGCGGCTGTGCGGGCGCCTCGGCGTCCTCGGGGGCGGATGCCTCCGGAGCGCCGCCGTCGGACGGCTCGGGTGCGCCACCGCCGTCGGGACCGCCACCGTCGGGGCTGCCTTCCGGGCCGTCCCCGTCCGGACCCGGGCCGTCGCCTTCGGGCTCCGGGCCGTCGCCCTCAGGCTCAGGCTCCGGGTCCTCCGGCTGGGCGTGCTCCTCCAGCGTCCGGTCCAACTGCTCCTCGTCCAGCCCCGGAGCGTCGAAGGGGTTGCGGCGGCGCCGGTGCGGCAGGGCCAGCTGGGCGGCCTTGCGGACGTCCTCCTCCAGCACCTCGGTGCGCCCCGCCCAGGCGGCCAGCGCGACCGCCGTGCGGGCCATCACGATGTCCGCGCGCAGCCCGTCCACCTCGAACGCCGCGCACACGGCGGTGATCTGACGCAGCGCCACATCCGTCAGCTCGACCTTGGGCAGCAACTCCCGGGCGGTGGTGATGTGTTCGGCGAGCTCCCGCTCCTCGGCCGCGAACCGGGCCGCGAAGCCGGCCGGGTCCGCGTCGTACGCGAGCCGGCGCCGGACCACCTCGGCGCGCTCGGCCGGTTCCCGGGTGGCGGCGATCTCGACGGTCAGGCCGAAGCGGTCGAGCAACTGCGGCCGCAGCTCGCCCTCCTCCGGGTTCATCGTGCCGACCAGCAGGAAGCGCGCCGCGTGCCGCACCGACACGCCCTCGCGCTCCACGTACGAGCGGCCCATCGCGGCGGCGTCCAGCAGCAGGTCCACCACGTGGTCCTGGAGCAGGTTCACCTCGTCGATGTAGAGCACGCCGCGGTGCGCCTTGGCGAGCAGCCCGGGCTCGTACGCCTTGACGCCCTCGGCGAGCGCGCGCTCCAGGTCGAGCGAGCCGACGATCCGGTCCTCGGCCACGCCGACCGGCAACTCGACCAGCTGGGACGGGCGTTCGTGACTCGAAGAGGAGGTGTGCGGCCCGTCCGGGCACTGCGGGTCAGGCGCGGCCGGGTCGCAGGCGAAGCGGCAGCCGTCCACGGCGGCGATGGAGGGCAGCAGCCCGGCCAGCGCGCGCACCATGGTGGACTTCGCGGTGCCCTTCTCGCCGCGCACCAGCACGCCGCCCACGGCCGGGGAGACCGCGTTCAGCAGCAGCCCGAGCCGCAGGTCGGCCATGCCGACGATCGCGGTGAACGGATAGCGGACGTCAGTCATGCGTCACTCCCAGGTGCCCCGGGCGCCAGGAACGGCAGCGACCCGGCTGCCGGCACCCCGCCCTCGATCAGCTTCCACAGCGCGTCGGTGTCCGCGTGTTCCTCGATCAGGTCGCCCAGCCGCTCCAGCCGGGCCTCGCGCGCCTCGGCGAAGCAGGTGTCCGGCGCCGGGACGAACGCCCGGCCCGCCGATTCGGCGACCTCGCGCAGGAGTTCGCGGCGGAAACCGTCGTTCTCCAGCGCGCCGTGCCAGGTGGTGCCCCAGACCGAGCCGACCCGGCAGCCGTCCAGGAAGGGGGTGCCCCCGTCGACGGCCACCACTCCGTGGTGGATCTCGTAGCCCTCGACCCGCTGTCCGTACGCCTCGCCGACCGGCCGCGCCAGCACCTTCTCGGCGCCGAAGCGCACCCGCGTCGGCAGCAGCCCGAGCGCGTCGACGACGCCCGCCTTGGACTCCACCTCGTCGTCGATCGAGCGCGCCAGCATCTGGTACCCGCCGCAGACCCCGAGGATCGGCAGCCCGGCCGCCGCCCGCGCCTTCAGCGCCGGCTCCAGGCCGCGTTCGCGCAGCCAGGCGAGGTCCGCCACGGTGGCCCGGGTGCCGGGCAGCACCACCAGGTCGGCGTCGGCCAGCTCCTCCGGCCGGGTCGCCCAGCGCACCAGCACGCCCGGCTCCTGCGCCAGCGCGTCCACGTCGGTGAAGTTGGACAGCCGGGGGAAGCGCACCACGGCCACCCGCAGCACGTCCGCCCCGAGCGGCCCGCGGCCGTCGACGCGGTCCACCACCGTGGACAGGTCGAGCGAGTCCTCGGCGTCCAGCCACAGGCCCGGCAGCATCGGCAGCGTGCCCAGCACCGGACGGCCGGTCAGCTCGTGCAGCATCTCCAGCCCGGGCGCCAGCAGCCGCGCGTCGCCGCGGAACTTGTTGACGAACCAGCCCGCCACATGCCGCTGGTCCTCGGCCGACAGCAGCGCCAGCGTCCCGTACATCGCGGCGAAGACCCCGCCGCGGTCGATGTCGCCGACCACCACGACGGGCAGTCCGGCGGCCGTGGCCAGGCCCATGTTGGCGATGTCCCGGTCGCGCAGGTTGATCTCGGCGGGCGAGCCCGCGCCCTCGCAGACCACCACGTCGAAGCGGCGGCGCAGGTCCGCCAGGCACTCCAGGGAGCGTTCCAGCAGGACGGGCTTGCGCTCCCGGTAGTCCAGTGCGCCCACCTCGGCCACCGGCCTGCCGAGCAGCACCACCTGGCTGCGGCCGTCCGCGCCGGGCTTGAGCAGCACCGGGTTCATCGCCGCCTCCGGCTCCACCCGGGCGGCCTGCGCCTGCATCGCCTGGGCGCGGCCGATCTCGGCGCCGTCGGCGGTGACGAAGGAGTTCAGCGACATGTTCTGCGCCTTGAACGGCGCGACCCGCACGCCCTGGCGGGCCAGCCAGCGGCAGATCCCGGCCGTCACCACGCTCTTGCCCGCGTCCGAGGTCGTCCCGGCGACCAGCAGCGCGTTCGTCATGCCCCACCCCTCTTCATCAGGAGCCGCAGCAGGACGTGCCCCGCGACCGTCGTACCCAGCGCCAGCGCGCCCACCCGCCGGGACAGCGTGCAGGCCCGCTCGATGTCGTCCACCGTCACCGGCCGCAACTCCGCGCCCAGCACCGGCCGGTGCTCCACCCGCTCACGTGGCTCCGCACCCGCCTCCGGGCGCTCGTGATCCGGTGCCGACGTTCGCCCTCCCTGCCCGCCCTCGGGCAGGAGGGGCCCACTCTCCGGCACTCGCCGCGCTCGCTCGTCGTTCGTCGCCTTCGGCACCGGCGCGCCCTTCGGCTCGTGCGGGTACCGGAGCGTCCCGCCCAGCCGGACGCCCACCGCGCCGGCGAAGGCCGACTCGGCCTGGCCCGCGTTCGGGCTCGGGTGCGCGGAGCCGTCCCGCCGCCAGACCCGCCAGGCGGTCCGGGGCTCGGGTGCGGCGGCCACCGTCAGCAGCGCGGTGAGCCGGGCGCCCGGCCAGCCGGCCACGTCGTCCAGCCGGGCCGAGGCCCAGCCGAAGCGGGCGTAGCGGGGCGAGCGGTGGCCCACCATCGCGTCCAGGGTGTTCACCGCGCGGAAGGCGAGCAGGCCCGGCGTGCCCGCCAGGGCGCCCCAGGTCAGCGCGTTCACCACGGCGTCGGCGGTGTTCTCGGCCACCGACTCGACCACGGCCCGGGCGATCTGCTGTCCGTCGAGCGCGCTCGGGTCCCGCCCGCACAGGTGCGGCAGCCGTTCCCGGGCGGCCGTCAGATCGCCCGCGGCGAGGGAGCGGCCGATGGTGCGCGCCTCCCGCGTCAGCGAGGTGCCGCCGAGCACCGTCCAGGTCGCCGCTGCGGCCAGTGCCGCCCGTCCCAGCGGACGGCGTCCCACCGTACGGTCCAGGGCCAGCGCACCCGCCGCGACCGCGCCCGCGCACAGCGCCGTGTACACCGCCCCGGCCGTGCGGTCGTCGCGCCACAGGCGCCGTTCGAGGCGGGTCGCGGCGCTGCCGAAGAGCGCGACGGGGTGGCCGCGGCGGGGGTCGGCGAAGTGGGCGTCGACGGCGTAGCCCGCGACGGCGCCCAGCGCGAAGGCGGCGGCGCGGGTCAGCGGGCGCACGGCGGTGGGCAGCTCGGGGTCCGACGGGGCGGGGCAGGCTGCATCGCGTGCGTGTCCTCACTCAGGGTCCGCGCCCTGGATCGACGTACCGGGGGCGAGAGTCTCCTGGCTTCCGGGTCGGACGCACCCCCGGGCCTTCCAGCGGCTTCTGACGGCCCGCCGTGGCACTTCCGAGCGTGCTCCCCGGTGACAGTGGCGGGACCGCGCCGGACTCGCACCGGCTTCCTCTCCATGCCTCCGTTTGGCGCAAGGATCCCATCACGCGGCCGATCCACGCGTCAACCGAGGTCACGGAGGGGTTGGTCACACGGCGGCCACACGTTGGCCACACGGCGGCCGGGTGTCGTCACTGTGCGATCGCCCAGCGCGGCGCAGGGCCCGTCAGTCCCGCTTCGTGCGTTCTGGGGCTGGGGCCGCGCCGAGGGCCGCGCCTACCGTTCGGTGCCATGCGCCGCAGAAAGACCCCCGCCGCCGCCCCGCCCCCGGTGCCGTTCTCGCCCGAGGCCGCCCGCGCCCACCGGGTCGGCCTCGGCCTGACACCCGAACAGGTCGCCGAGGGCATGGCCGCCCACGGCGTACGGCTGCTGTTCGGCCACGTCCTCGCGTGGGAGAACGGCGACCTGCGGCCGGGCGAGGCCGAGCTCATCGCCCTTGCCCGCGCCCTCTGGTGCCCCGCCGCCGACCTGATGGGCGCCCGCCCGACGCGCCTGCGGGACCACCGCATCGCCCGCGAACTCGGCCAGGAGGCCGTGGCCGAACGCGTCGGCATGTCCCTGCCCGCCTACCAGCAGGCCGAACTGACCGGCCACTGGGACGGCGACCCGGACCAGACCCACGCCCTCGCCCAGGTCCTCGGCCTGCGGCTGACCGAGCTGGTCGAGGCCACCGGCCGCGCCGAGGCCCTGGACCGGCTGCTGCGCCAGTGCGTCGGCGGCCGCTGGCAGCCCCACCTCCGCGCCCTCGCCCGCCTCGTCCCCGTCCCCGAGCCGGACCTCGCAGCCGTCCTCCCCGTCCTCCAGCAGGAGCACCACGTCCCCACCCACTGGGGCACGCCCAGCGTGCCCCGCACCCCCGCCCCTCCGCTCACCCCTCGGTTCTGGCAGCTCCTCGCGGCCCAGCCGACGGCCGTTCCGGTCTGACGCTCCTCTTCCTCCCCGTGCCCCGGACGGCCCAGCCCGGTGGCCGGGGGTACGCGGCCCCGGTGAACTGGTGTACGAACACCGTCCGGTCCGTGGAACAGAGCGGGGAACGATATGCGTTGGCGAACCGCAGCGGTCGTGGCGGCCGCCGCCGTCGGGGCCGGGGCCGTCGTCCTGGTGATCGGCCGCCGGGCCTCCGAGCGGATGGTCCGTCCGGGGGCCGGGCCGGGCGCGGGGCCGGGGGCGGCCGTACAGGAGTCCGGGGCCATCCTGGTGCAGAGCCTCGCCGCCGGGCGGGTCACCTTCACCCGCCGCCCCGAGAGCCTGCGGCGCGGCCGCTGGGCCGTCGAGTGGGAGGACGGCGGGCACGCGGTGGTCGAGGAGATCCTGCACAGCGACGAGCGGGGCGTCACCCGGCGACTCGTCCGCGCCGACCGGGGCACCCTCGCGCCCGGCACCGAGGTGCGCTTCACCCCCCGCGTGCTGCTCGGCGACCCCACCGAGGCGCTCGGCCTGGCCTTCAGCGACACCAGCGCCGACGGCGAGCTGGGCGCCCTCCCGGCCTGGCACCTCGACGGCAAGCGCGGCACCTGGGTGATCCTCGTCCACGGCACCGAGGCGGACCGTCAGCAGACCCTTCCGGTCCTGCCCGTCCTCGACCGCCTCGGCCTGCCCGTCCTCGCCGTCACCTACCGCGGCGACGCGGGCGCCCCCGCCTCCCCGGACGGGTTGAGCCACTTCGGCGCGACCGAGTGGCGCGACGTCGAGTCGGCGATACGGCTGGCGCTCGACCACGGTGCGGGCCGGGTGATCCTGTACGGCTGGTCGCTGGGCGCCACCATGGTCCTGCACACGGCGGCCCGCTCCGCGTGGGCGCACGCCATCAGCGGGCTGATCCTCGACTCGCCCGTCCTCGACCTGCCCGCCTCCGCCCGCCGCGACGCCGCCCGGGCCGGCTTCACGGGCGTCGCCGCCGAGCTGGGCGCCCTGGCCGCCGAGGGCCGCACCGGCGTCGACCTCGCCGACTTCGCGCGGCTCGCCGGGGGCGCGGACCTGCACGTCCCCACCCTGGTGCTGCACAGCCCCGGCGACCCGGTCGCCCCGTTCGGCACCGCCCAGCGCCTCGCGGCCGCCCGCCCGGACGTGGTCAACCTGCAGATCTTCCCGGGCGCCGACCACGCCGCCCTGTGGAACTCCGCCCCCGACCACTACACCGAACTCCTCCGTCGCTGGCTCACCCCTCTGCTCTGACCGGGCTCGCCCCGGCTTCGGGGGCGAATTTGGCCCTGCGGGCGAGAGCCGGCCCATCCGGCTTCCCCGCGACAGCCCACCCGACGACCCATCGCCGCCCCGGGAAGCACCGCCGGTCCGGGAAGCACCGCCGGTCCGGGAAGCACCGCCGGTCCGGGGCGGCCGCCGCTGTGCCCCGCCGTCCGCGCGACCCCTGTTCGATTCGCTGTCCGGTTCGCGCCCCCCGGGCCGCTCCCGCCCGCGCACCAGAAGCCGGCCCGGCCGACTTCCCGTGCCGAAACCCCCGCCTCCTGGCACCTGCTGCCTGGCCGGATCCCCACCCACCGCGCCTCCGCGCACCCTTCGTACACCCCCGTCCGACACGCAGCGTGACCGGCCGAACGAGCACCGCAACGCCCGGGCGCAACCCTGGCATGGCCCCGCCACACGTTTCCGGCCAGGCGGTTTGCCACTGTTGCCCGATCTTGCGGAGGTGCCGTCCCCGCTCTCCCGGTCGTACGGACAACCGGATGTGACAGAAGGCCGGTGCAAGGGGAAGACTGCTCGACGTGACGTCTCGGAACCCGCGCGACCGTGATGCCCCGCTCCCGCCGACGATCGGTACCGGTGCGACGGTGACCCGTCTCCCCGGTACACCCCACCGGCCCTCCGGTGGCAGGCCGGGCGGGGTCGGTGTACCCCGGCGACGAGGGCCCGCGCCGGCGCCAGGGCGGGGTCGGGTTCCCGTGCCGGAGGGCTTCCCCGCGCCGGCCGAGCTCGCGCCGCTGGCCCGTCGGATGCTGGTGGACGCCGTCCGGATCGCCCGCTGGGCCGGGGAGCTGGACGAGGTCGACAAGCGTGGCGAACTGCTCCCGGAGGACGCCCGTGCGGCGGGCCGGGCGCTGGCCATGACGGTCAGCGCCGCCGCCAAGGCCTGGGGGCAGGCGTTGCTGGTCGGCCTGGTGGAGGCCCGGGACGGCGGAGCCGGCCCCGGCTGGCGCCTGCACGCCTGGGAGCACGACGACGAGGCCGTGGTGCGCGGCTGGTCCGGGCTGTTCGACGCCTGGACGCTGCTCGCCCCGGTGCCGCCCGCCGCGCTGCGCGGGGTGTTCGCCGTCCTGGCCGGCCAGGCGGTGGACCAGGCCCCGCAGCTGCTGTCCTTCCTGCACCTGGTGGACGGCCCGGTGGCCGAGAGCGAGCTGCTGGAGCTGCTGCGCCGCGGCCTGGACGAGCGCCGGGTCGGTACCGGCCTCGGCGGTCCCGGCCTGTCGCCCGTCCCGCACGCCGCCTCGGCCGTCTCCGCCGTCCGCGGCACCTGCCGCGAGCCGCAGATCGACACCCCGGCCTCGCCCTCCGACGTGGCCGCCGTCCTGGACTGGATGCTGGACGGCCTGGCGGCGGTCGGCGCCGTGGTGCGCAGGAACGATGCCGCTGAACTCTCCCCGCTGGGCCACTGGGCGGTGCGGGCGAAGCTGGAGGAGATCTGCACGGTCGCCCAGACCGCGGCCGGGCACATCGAGCAGAGCGCCTTCGAGCTGCTGAACGCCTGCGCGGACTACTCGCCGGGCCCGGCCCGGGCCGAGTTCCGCGCCTGGGTGGCGGCCCGTCCGGCGGACCGCGCGGTGGCCGAGCTGCTGGAGGCGGCCCAGGGCGACGACGCGCTGGTGCGCGGCCTCGCCTTCGAGGCGCTTCGGGTGGCCGGCGGACCGGCCGAGCAGGCGGTGCGGGCCTCGGTGGACGAGCCGGTGCTGCGCCCGTACGCGCTGCTGTGGCTGGCGGAGCGCTCGGACGAGGGCGTCTCCCCGGCGGACGTGCTGGGCGCCGAGGACGCCGCCTGGCTGTGGGTGGACACCGCGGCCGCGGTGCTCGACCACGGCGAGACGGAGCTGCTGGTGGGCCACGTCGAGGGCGCCTCGGCGGGCGACCCTGTGCGGCTGTTCGCCCGGGCCCGGCAGTCGGGCCACCCGCGGGCGGCCTCGGTGCTGACCGCGGTCTCGGGCGTGCACCCGGACCCGGGCGTGGCCCGGGCGGCCCGCCGCTCCGCTTTCAGCGTCCACACCGGCGGTGCGTAGCCGCTCCGCCCCCACCGGCGGTGCGTAGCGAACGCGGAAACGAGGAAGGGCCCGGAACCATCACAGGTTCCGGGCCCTTCCCGTACGTCACGAAGCAGCTCAACCGAGCCGCGACTCCGCCCGCCGGGCACGGACGTCGCCGACCTTCTGCCCGACCTTGCGCCGGATGACCAGCAGCGGCGCCATCGCCGCCAGCGCGATCTGGGCGAAGGCACCGACGTGCATCAGGGTGTCGCCGCCGGGCAGGCCGGTGGCCCAGGCCGCCAGGCAGCCGATGGCGACGACCACCCAGCACAGCGTGGCGGTGGCCAGCAGCCCCTGCGGCTTCGGGTACTCGATCCGGCTGACCATGAGGTACGCGGCGCCGAAGATGGCGAGCAGACCGGGCAGGAACGGCGGGTCGAGCAGCACGATGGCGATGACCGTCATCGCGCCCATCGGGCAGGGCATGCCCTGGAACACCCCGGGCCGCATCTTGACGGCCGAGAAGCGGGCCAGCCGCAGGACCACCGCGAGCAGCACGGTCAGCGCGATCAGCGCCGAGAGCGTCCGGTTGGACCCCTGCGAGACCATGCCCCAGACCGCGACGAAGTAGGCCGGCGCGATGCCGAAGCTGATCAGGTCGGCCAGGTTGTCGAGTTCCGCTCCGAGGGCGGAGGAGCGGAGCTTCCGCGCCACCAGGCCGTCGAAGAGGTCGCACATCGAGCCGATCAGCAGCAGCGTGACGGCCGTGGCCGCGCTGTGCCGGTCCGGAGCGGCGTCCGGGTTGGTGATGTGCGGGATCAGGACCCCGGTGGTGATCGAGTAGATCGCCAGGAAGCCGCAGACGGCGTTCCCCAGGGTCAGGAAGTCGGCGGTGGACAGGTGCTGCGGGGAGCGCGGGGCACGCAGCTCGCGGTCGCGCGCCCAGCGGCGACGGCGCAGGGCCGTTTCCTCGTCGTCCAGGCCGACGATTGTCTCAGGATCAGTCACGGTCAAGGCGCGTCACCCCGGCTGTGGTCTTCTGGCCGACCTCGACGCCGACCTCGACGCCGGCCGGCAGGTAGGTGTCGACCCGGGACCCGAACCGGATCAGACCGATCCGGTCACCCTGCTCGACCTTGGTTCCGGCGGCCACGTACGGCACGATGCGGCGGGCCACGGCCCCCGCGATCTGCACCATCTCGATGTCGCCGAGCTCGGTGTCGAAGTGCCAGACGACCCGCTCGTTCTGGTCGCTGTCCTTGTTGAACGCCGGCACGAAACCGCCCGCCACGTGCTCCACCGACGTCACCGTGCCCGGCAGGGGCGCGCGGTTGACGTGGACGTTGAGCGGGCTCATGAAGATCGCGACCCGGGTGCGGCCGTCCGGCCAGGCGTCGATGCTCTGCACCACGCCGTCGGCGGGGGAGATCACTCTGCCCGTGCCGATCTCACGCTCGGGGTCGCGGAAGAACCACAGCATGCCCGCGCTCAGTGCGCAGGCCGGAACCGCCGCCAGGGCCCACTTGCCGCTGCGCCGGGTGAGGGCGCTGGTCACGGCTGCGGTGGCGAGGGTGGGGACGAACCAGGGGGTGGCTCCGCGCGCGATGGTCACGCGGGGTCGCCGACCGGCCGTCGGGCCTGCGAGGGCATCGCGGTCCGTGACGGAGGTGTGAGGGGACGGGCTGATGGGCATCGAAGACCTTTGTCGCGGGGGATCATGGCCGCTGGACGGGGGCCACCGCGGGATCGGTAATAGAGGGACGGCTTGCTGTCCCGGTGGATGCTATCGGGAGCACACGGTGGGTGGGCAACCCGCCTGCTCGTTCACGTGTCCGGTGGGAGCGCGTATGCGCGTCCCGCCTCTACGACCGTAGCTCGCCCCGGTCCGGTTCCCAAGGGACCTGGCGAGGCTGGTGACACTTGTCTCAGCAGGGGCGCGCTCGGAACCCGGGCGGGACACGGTCCGGAGCGGCCGGAAGAAGGTGTACGGAAGCGGCCGCAGGGCGCGTTGCTGCAGCTGTACGCCCTGCGGCCGCTCTCCGGAGGGCCGTGCCGGGCCCAGGCGGACCAGGCCGGGCCCGTGACGGTGCACGGCGCTCAGCCGGGACGGGCCCGCACGCCCGTCGACCGGCGGTTCGAGAGGGGGCCGTCCGTCCGTGACGTCGGTTCACGACGTCGGGCAACGCGGACGGCCCCGCGATCACTCGGCGATCCGGTACTCCTCCAGGAGCCGGCGGCCGACGATCATCTTCTGGATCTCCGCAGTTCCTTCACCGATGAGCAGCATCGGGGCCTCGCGGTAGAGGCGCTCGATCTCGTACTCCTTGGAGAAGCCGTAGCCGCCGTGGATCCGGAAGGCGTCCTCGACGACCTCCTTGCAGTACTCGGAGGCCAGGTACTTGGCCATGCCGGCCTCGAGGTCGTTGCGCTCGCCGCTGTCCTTCTTGCGGGCGGCCATCACCATCATCTGGTGGGCGGCCTCGACCTTGGTGGCCATCTCGGCGAGCTTGAACTGGATCGCCTGGTGCTCGGCGATCTTCTTGCCGAAGGTGGAGCGCTGCTGGGCGTAGGAGATGCCCAGCTCGAAGGCGCGGCGGGCGACGCCGCAGCCGCGGGCGGCGACGTTGACGCGGCCGACCTCGACGCCGTCCATCATCTGGTAGAAGCCGCGGCCCGGGACGCCGCCGAGGATGCGGTCGGCCGGGATCCGGACGTCCTGGAGGACCAGCTCGGTCGTGTCGACGCCCTTGTAGCCCATCTTCTCGATCTTCCCGGGCACGGTCAGGCCGGGGACGGTCGGGTTGGGGCCGAAGCCGGCCGTCTTCTCGATCAGGAAGGTGGTCATGTTCTTGTACGGGGTGTCGCCGCCCTCGTCGGTCTTGCACAGGACCGCGACCAGGGTGGAGGTGCCGCCGTTGGTGAGCCACATCTTCTGGCCGTTGAGGACGTAGAAGTCTCCCCCGGCCTCCGGCCGGGAGGCGCCCCCAGTGTCCTTGACCGCCTTGGTGGAGATGGCCGAAACGTCGGAGCCGAGGCCGGGCTCGGACATCGAAAAGGCGCCGCGGATTTCGCCGGCGGCCATCTTCGGCAGGAAGTAGTCCTTCTGCTCCTGGGTGCCGTGGGCGTTGATCATGTGCGCCACGATGAAGTGGGTGTTCACGATGCCGGAAACCGACATCCAGCCGCGGGCGATCTCCTCGACCACCAGGGCGTAGGTGAGCAGGGACTCGCCGAGGCCGCCGTACTCCTCGGGGATGGTGAGGCCGAAGAGCCCGAGCTGCTTCATGCCCTCGACGATGGCGGTCGGGTACTCGTCCTTGTGCTCCAGCTCGGTCGCGACCGGAATGATCTCCTTGTCGACGAAATCCCGCACGGTGGCGAGGATGTCCCGCTGGATCTCGGTGAGGCCGTCGGTCTGTGCGAGGCGTCCCATCGTGCGGCTCCGGAAGGTCTGAAGGGGGCGGGGGGGGGGGATTTCCGGGGGCCCTGCCGGCGTGGCTGCGGCAGCAGGGCCCCCGACCGGGTGGGGGTCAGCCGATGACGGCGGCCTCCCCGTCCGGGGTCTATATAGAGGAGGGATTCAGGAGAGCGGCTCGGGGCGCCCCGGCTGCTCGCCGCCGCGCTCCTTGATGTACGTCGCGGTCGGCACCATCACCTTGCGGCGGAAGACGCAGACGACCGTGCCGTCCTGCTTGTACCCCTTGGTCTCGACGTAGACGATGCCGCGGTCGTCCTTGGACTTGGACGGCCACTTGTCGAGGACGGTGGTCTCGCCGTAGATGGTGTCGCCGTGGAAGGTCGGCGCGATGTGGCGCAGCGACTCGATCTCCAGGTTGGCGATCGCCTTGCCGGAGACGTCCGGGACGGACATGCCGAGCAGCAGCGAGTAGATGTAGTTGCCCACCACGACGTTCCTGCCGAAGTCCGTCGTCTTCTCCGCATAGTTGGTGTCCATGTGGAGCGGGTGGTGGTTCATGGTGAGCAGGCAGAAGAGGTGGTCGTCGTACTCGGTGACGGTCTTCCCGGGCCAGTGCTTGTAGACCGCGCCGACCTCGAACTCCTCGTAGGTGCGTCCGAACTGCATCGCTCAGGTCCTCAGCTTTCCGGGATCTCGAACTTGGTGGTGCGCTGCATGCCGGCGGCCCGGCCCTTGCCGGCGATGACCAGGGCCATCTTGCGGCTGGCCTCGTCGATCATCTCGTCGCCGAGCATCGCGGAGCCCTTGGCGCCGCCCGCCTCGGAGGTGCAGTAGTCGTACGCGTCGAGGATCAGCTCGGCGTGGTCGTAGTCCTCCTGCGAGGGCGAGTAGATCTCGTTCGCGGCGGCGACCTGGTCCGGGTGCAGCACCCACTTGCCGTCGAAGCCGAGGGCGGCGGAGCGGCCGGCCACCTCGCGGTAGCCCTCCTGGTTGCGGATCTGCAGGTACGGGCCGTCGATCGCCTGCAGGTCGTTGGCGCGGGCGGCCATCAGGATGCGCATCAGGATGTAGTGGTAGGCGTCGGCCGGGTAGCCGGGCGGTTGCTCGCCGACGACCAGGGACTTCATGTTGATCGAGGCCATGAAGTCGGCGGGGCCGAAGATGATGGTCTCCAGCCGGGGCGAGGCCTCGGCGATGGCGTCGACGTTGATCAGGCCCTTGGCGTTCTCGATCTGCGCCTCGATGCCGATCTTGCCGACCTCGAAGCCCATGGTCTTCTCGATCTGGGTGAGCAGCAGGTCGAGCGCCTTGACCTGCTCGGCGTCCTGGACCTTGGGGAGCATGATGCAGTCCAGGTTCGGGCCGGCGCCCTCGACCACGGTGATCACGTCGCGGTAGGTCCAGTGGGTGGTCCAGTCGTTGACCCGGACCACGCGGGTCTTGGTGCCCCAGTCGCCGTTGTTCAGCGCGTCGACGATGTTGTGGCGGGCGCTCTCCTTGACCAGGGGGGCGCAGGCGTCCTCCAGGTCGAGGAAGACCTGGTCGGCCGGCAGGCCCTGGGCCTTCTCCAGGAAGCGCGGGTTGCTGCCCGGTACGGCGAGGCAGGAGCGGCGCGGGCGCAGACGGCTGCTTGACATGTCGCTGGCGTTGCTCATGAGGGTGGTTCAGTTCCTTCCCAGTGGTCAGCTGGTCAGCTGGTCAGTTCGTGGCCGGGGTCGGTGCGGGCGTCCACGGCTGGAGCCTGTTGGCCAGCCGGATCTCGTCCACGATCCGGCCGATGATGGTCGTGATGCCGAAGTCCTTCGGGGTGAACACGGCGGCGACGCCGGCGGCCTTGAGGGCCTCGCCGTCCGCTGCCGGGATGATGCCACCCACGATCACCGGAACATCCTCCACCCCGGTGCGGCGCAGCCGCTTCAGGACGTCGGGCACCAGCTCGGCGTGGGCGCCCGAGAGGATGGACAGGCCCACGCAGTGGACGTCCTCCGCGACGGCGGCGGAGACGATCTGCTCCGGGGTGAGCCGGATGCCCTGGTAGACCACCTCGAACCCGGCGTCGCGGGCACGGACGGCGATCTGCTCGGCACCGTTGGAGTGCCCGTCCAGGCCGGGCTTGCCGACCAGCAGGCGCAGCTTGCCGGCGCCCAGCTCCTGGGCGGTGGCGGCGACCGCGGCGCGGACCTGCTCCAGCTCCCCGCCGGGCTCGGCGGCCACCGCGACGGGCGCGCCGCCCACGCCGGTGGGGGCGCGGTACTCGCCGAACACCTCGCGCAGGGCGAAGGACCACTCGCCGGTGGTGACCCCGGCCCGGGCGCAGGCGAGCGTGGCCGGCATCAGGTTGGCCTCGGTGGCGGCGACGGCCTTGAGCTCGGCCAGCGCCTCCTGGGCGGCGGTCTCGTCGCGCTGTCCGCGCCAGGCCTCCAGGGCGGCCAGCACGGAGCGCTCGGAGGCGGGGTCGACCACCATGATCGCGGTGTCGAGGTCGGCGGTGAGCGGGCTGGGCTCGGTGGTGTCGAAGCAGTTGACCCCGACGATCCTGTCCTCGCCGGACTCGATCCGGGCCCGGCGGGCGGCGTGCGAGGCGACCAGGTTGGACTTGAGGTAGCCGGACTCCACTGCGGGAATCACCCCGCCCATCTCCAGCACCTTGGCGATCTCCGCCTCGGCACCGGCCAGCAGCGCGGCGGTCTTGGCCTCGATCACCTCGGATCCGTTGAAGATGTCGCCGTACTCCAGCAGGTCCGACTCGTAGGCCAGCACCTGTTGGATCCGCAGCGACCACTGCTGGTCCCACGGGCGGGGCAGGCCGAGCGCCTCGTTCCAGGCGGGCAGCTGGACGGCCCGGGCGCGGGCGTCCTTGGAGAGGGTGACGGCCAGCATCTCCAGGACGATCCGCTGGACGTTGTTCTCCGGCTGCGCCTCGGTCAGGCCCAGTGAGTTGACCTGGACGCCGTAGCGGAAGCGGCGCTGCTTGGCGTCGGTGATGCCGTAGCGCTCCAGGGTGACCTTCTCCCAGAGCCGGGCGAAGGCGCGCATCTTGCACATCTCCTCGACGAAGCGCACGCCGGCGTTCACGAAGAAGGAGATCCGGGCGACCACGTCGCCCATCCGCTCGGCGGGCACCTGGCCGGAGTCGCGGACCGCGTCGAGCACCGAGATGGCGGTGCACATCGCGTAGGCGATCTCCTGGACGGGCGTGGCGCCCGCTTCCTGCAAGTGGTAGCTGCAGATGTTGATCGGATTCCACTTGGGGATGTTGCCGACCGTGTAGGCGATCATGTCGGTGATCAGCCGCACCGAGGGGCCGGGCGGGAAGACGTGCGTCCCGCGCGACAGGTACTCCTTGACGATGTCGTTCTGGGTGGTGCCGGTGAGCTTGGCGATGTCGGCGCCCTGCTCCTCGGCGACCACCTGGTAGAGCGCCAGCAGCCACATCGCGGTGGCGTTGATCGTCATGGAGGTGTTGGTCTGCTCGAGCGGGATGCCGTCGAACAGGGTGCGCATGTCGCCGACGTGGCCCACCGGGACGCCGACCCGGCCCACCTCGCCGCGGGCGAGGACGTGGTCGGAGTCGTAGCCGGTCTGGGTCGGCAGGTCGAAGGCGACGGACAGGCCGGTCTGGCCCTTCGCCAGGTTCCGCCGGTAGAGCGCGTTGGAGTCGCTCGCGGTGGAGTGGCCGGCGTAGGTGCGCATCAGCCAGGGCCGGTCGCGCTTCTGAGGCTCGGTCATCGGTTCCGTCTCACACGTTCCGGCTCGGCTGGATGTTCCGCTCGTCAAGCCCGCGGAAGAGGTTGATGGCGTCGACGTGCCGGGCGCGGAACTCCTCGTCGCGCACGCCCAGGCCCTCCTCCGGGGCCAGGCAGAGCACGCCGACCTTGCCCTGGTGCTTGTTGTGGTGCACGTCGAGGGCGGCCTGGCCGGTCTCCTCCAGGGAGTAGACCTTGGACAGGGTCGGGTGGATCTTGCCCTTGGCGATCAGCCGGTTGGCCTCGAAGGCCTCGCGGTAGTTGGCGAAGTGCGAGCCGACGATCCGCTTGAGCGACATCCACAGGTAGCGGTTGTCGTACTGGTGCATGTAGCCGGAAGTCGAGGCGCAGGTGACGATGGTGCCGCCCTTGCGGGTGACGTACACCGAGGCGCCGAAGGTCTCGCGGCCCGGGTGCTCGAAGACGATGTCCACGTCCTCGCCGCCGGTGAACTCGCGGATCCTGGAGCCCAGGCGCTTCCACTCGCGCGGGTCCTGGGTGTTCTCGTCCTTCCAGAACCTGTAGCCCTCGGCCGAGCGGTCGATGATCGCCTCGGCGCCCATGGCGCGGCAGATCTCGGCCTTCTGGTCGTTGGAGACCACGCAGATCGGGGTGGCGCCGCCGGCCAGCGCGTACTGGGTGGCGTACGAGCCGAGGCCGCCGCTGGCGCCCCAGATCAGCACGTTGTCACCCTGCTTCATGCCGGCGCCGTTGCGCGAGACCAGCTGGCGGTACGCGGTGGAGTTGACCAGGCCCGGGGAGGCGGCCTCCTCCCAGGTGAGGTGCTTCGGCTTGGGCAGCAGCTGGTTGGTCTTCACCAGGGCGAGCTGGGCCAGGCCGCCGAAGTTGGTCTCGAAGCCCCAGATGCGCTGCTCCGGGTCCATCATCGTGTCGTTGTGGCCGTCCGGGGACTCCAGTTCGACCGAGAGGCAGTGGGCGACGACCTCGTCGCCGGGCTTCCAGGCGTTGACCCCGGCGCCGGTGCGCAGCACCACGCCCGCGAGGTCGGAGCCGACGACGTGGTACGGCAGGTCGTGGCGCTTGGTGAGCGGCGACAGGCGGCCGTAGCGCTCCAGGAAGGCGAAGGTGGAGACCGGCTCGAAGATCGAGCTCCACACGGTGTTGTAGTTCACCGCGCTGGCCATGACGGCGACCAGGGCCTCGCCGGGGCCCAGCTCGGGCAGGGCGACCTCGTCGAGGTGAAGGGACTTGCGAGGGTCCTTGTCGCGGCTGTCGAGGCCCGCGAACATCTGCTCCTCGTCCTTGTGGAGCGTGACCGCCCGGTAGGACTCGGGGAGCTTGATCGCCGCGAAGTCCGCCGACGTGGCGTCGGAGCTGAGGATCGCGTCGAGGATTTCCTGCATGGCTGCCTCCGAAGGCGTACCTGTGTGAGGGTCACAGGGCGTCTGGGGGAGCCGGGAGCGGACACCGGCTTCGCTGAGGTGGGTGGTTGGTGGTCAGGCTGTCGCCCGGTGGTGGGCCGGGCGGGGGCTGGCACTGCTCCCGGGGTGTGGGAACGCCGGACGACGGCGCGCCGAGGTGGGAGCCGCGGCGCCGCGACTGGTGGGTAACAACGTAGTGGCACCCTGTGCCACTCGTAAAGACACCGGGTGTCAGGAATTCCGACGCTCTGGAAAGGCGCGAAACGCGCGTGGTGCGGGTGCGCCGAGGGCCCGCGCCGACCGTTCGGCGCGGGCCCTCGATATGCCTATGACCTGCGTGAATAACCGCCTCAGGCGTCCCGGGCGCCACTCAGCGCGGCCCGGATGCTGTCCACCACGACGTCCAGCGGAGCGTCCGTCCGGGCGACTGTGATGAGTACCTCACCCCCAGGACTGGCACTCAGTGCGCTCTCTGCCACCCCGTCTCCTGGCATCCCACTGGCACCCGGTGTCACCACCGAGCCCCGGCGTCTGGCACCCGGCGCGCTGGCGGCCCAGAAGGTCCGCCGGATCACCTCGAAGGAGTGGTCCAGCTGGGCCTCCACATCGCCCCGGCCGCCGGCCCGCAGCCAGCGCCGCAGCACGTGGTTGTGCGCCGCGACCACCGCCGCCGCCGACACCTCGGCCAGCATCGAGTCGTCCTCGCCGCCACGCTGCCAGCCCGACGGGATGGACTCGCCGGTGTCGAAACGGCCCAGCAGGTAGCGGGTGAACAGCCGCTCGTACCGGGCCACCACGGCGATCTCGCGCTCGCGCAGCGCCGGGACCTGACGGATCAGCTGGTACCGCGCGACGGACACCCCCGGGGTGGAGGCGTACATCCGCAGCACCTCCTTGATGCCCCGGCAGACCACGTCCAGCGGGTGCTCCTCCGGCTCGGCGCTGGCCAGCAGGTCGGCCACCCGGACGAGGGTGTCGTCGTGGTCCGGGAAGATCGCCTCCTCCTTCGACCGGAAGTACCGGAAGAAGGTGCGCCGGGCCACCCCGGCGGCCGCCGCGATCTGGTCGACCGTGGTCTCCTCGTAGCCCTGCGAGGCGAACAGCTCCATCGCGGCCGCGGCCAGGTCCTGGCGCATCTGCTGGCGCTGCGCCGCCGCCCGGCGGCTGCCCGGGCCGCCGTCCCCGGCGGAGGGGGGCGTCCGGTCGGTGCCGCGCGGCGCGGCGGACTGCTGCGGGGTGGCTGACTGAACCCGATCCATGTCCGGAACGCTACACGGCCCCGGCGGCGGCGCCGCGGCCCTTCCCCGGCGCACCGGCACGACCGGGCCGGTCACGGCCGGTCTCGGCCAGCGCGCGGAGACCGTCCCCGGGGCCCAGCCGGTGCCGTACGGGCCCGTACCCGGGCTGTACGGCACGGAGCCGCCCCCGGTCTGCGGGCTGGTCACCGGCGGGCGTGGTCGCGGAAGCCGCGGCCGGTCTTGCGGCCCAGGCAGCCGGCCGCGACCAGGTGCTCCAGCAGCGGCGCGGCGGCCAGGCCCGGCTCGCGGAACTCCTGGTGCAGCACCTGCTCGATGGTCAGCGACACGTCCAGGCCGACCACGTCCAGCAGCTCGAACGGGCCCATCGGGTAGCCGCAGCCCAGCTTCATCGCGGTGTCGACGTCGTCCACCGTCGCGTAGTGCTCCTGGAGCATCCGCACCGCGTCGTTCAGGTAGGGGAAGAGCAGCGCGTTGACGATGAAGCCGGCCCGGTCGCCGCACTCCACCGGGTGCTTGCGGACCTTGGCGGTCAGCTCCAGCACCGTCGCGGTGACGTCCGGGGCGGTCAGCACGGTGGAGACCACCTCGACCAGCTTCATCGCCGGGGCCGGGTTGAAGAAGTGCATGCCGATCACGTCCTGCGGCCGCGAGGTGGCGGTCGCGCAGCTGATCACCGGCAGCGAGGAGGTGGTGGTGGCGAGCACCGCGCCGGGGCGGACGATCTTGTCCAGGGTCGCGAACAGCTCCCGCTTGACCGCCAGGTCCTCGGCGACGGCCTCGACCACCAGGTCCACGTCCGCCAGCTCGGTGTACTGGCCGACCGGGGTGACCAGCTCCAGCGCGGCGTCCCGCTGCTCGGTGGACATCCGGCCCTTGGCGACCGAGCGCTCCAGCGACTTGGCCAGCTGCGTTTTGGCCCGGTCGGCCTTCTCCTGGCTGCGGGCGGCCAGCAGCACCGGGTGCCCGGCCTTGGCGAAGACCTCGGCGATGCCGGTGGCCATCGTCCCCGAGCCGCAGACGCCGACGGTGTGCACGGCGCGGCCGGGCACCTTCGGCCGGGCCGGACCGGTCGCCGCGTCCACCGGCTTGGAGGAGCCCGGCGCCTCGTAGGTGTAGAAGCCGCGCCCGGACTTGCGGCCCAGCAGCCCGGCCGAGACCAGCTGGCCGAGGATCGGCGCGGGCGCGTGCAGCCGGTCGCGGGACTGCTCGTACATCGCCTCCAGCACGGTGCGGGCGGTGTCGATGCCGATCAGGTCGAGCAGCGCCAGCGGGCCCATCGGCAGGCCGCAGCCGAGCCGCATCGCGGCGTCGATGTCCTCCCGGGAGGCGTACTTGGACTCGTACATCGCCGCGGCCTGGTTCAGGTAGGCGAACAGCAGGCCGTTCACCACGAAGCCGGCCCGGTCGCCCGCCGCCACCGGCTCCTTGCCCAGGTCGCGGGCGAAGGCGGCGGCGTCCTCGGCGGTCTGCGGGGAGGTCAGCACGGTGCGGACCACCTCGACCAGCTTCATGGTGTGCACCGGGTTGAAGAAGTGCAGGCCCAGCACCCGCTCCGGGCGGGCGGTCGCGGCGGCGATCCGGGTCACCGACAGCGCGGTGGTGCCGGTGGCCAGCACCGTGCTCTCCGGGCAGATCCGGTCCAGCTCGGCGAAGACCTCCCGCTTCAGCTCCAGCTGCTCGGGCACCTCCTCGATCACCAGGTCCGCCTCGGCGGCGGCCGTCAGCTCGTGCCCGACCGAGATCAGGGCGAGCAGCGCGGTGCGCTCCTCGGCGGTGATCCGCTCCCGGTCGACCGCGTGCGCGGTTGCCGCCTCGATCCGGGCCAGCGCCCGGGTGGCGGAGTCCTCGCTGGCCTCGATGCCGATCACCCGGCGGCCGCTCCTGGCGACGGCGACCGCGACACCGGCACCCATCGTGCCGAGGCCGACGACGGCGACGGTGGGGAAGGGACGCTCCATCAGAACTCCTTAGAGCCCGCCGCTCGAACCGGCGGGGAAGTTGGATCGGCGCGGGAGGCCGCGGCCTTCTTGTGCGATCGAGCCCTGCGAGTGCGCAGCGGGCAGGGTTTGTCCGGGGCCGGCCGTAAGGCCGCCTTGAAGCCCCACGGTTTCGGCCGTTGGGGAGGAATCACGGTCCTGACGTCACGTCACGACGGATTCGCGCCTCTGACAGGCGCCTTGCCGCCCCCGCATGCCGGGGGCGGCCGCCGTTGGAGGGCTTGTCCGCGGGGCTGGGAATGGCGATCACGGTCCGCCGTGCAGCCGCCGGTCCGCTCCGGACGGGCTGCAGGCGTGCCGTGGTACTCAGAAGCTCGAAGCGGCTCTGATACGAGGAGAGAAACCCGGCCCGCCGCCGTTCGCGGCACCGGCCGGTGAAGACGCACCGCGCGCCCGCCGCAGACACGACGACCGCGACCTCCCGCCGGTGCGGCTCCCGAAGCCCGGCGGTGGTACGTGTCCGGCCACTGTAGCGAAGCTACTCGCCGGTAGGAAGGGGGTGCGGGCGGAAAACCGTTCGGGCCCGGGGCCGGCTTTCGCTAGGGTGATCGACGCGGGGGCGGCTCCGCGGCGTGCTTCCTTCTCCTCATCTTTCCAATGAACCGAGTGCGCCCACTCTCCGCCCCCGCTTTGTCGTATCCACCGGGGGAAGAGCAGTGAAGAAGCAGAACGCCGCGACCACCGGCGCCGCACTGGACGACTACCTCCTGCGCCGTCACGGCATGGTCCTGGTCCAGGACGGAGCCGCGCCCGAGGAGCCTCAGCCGTGGACGGCCAAGGGCCTGATCGCCCTGGAGGCCGACCTGGCCCAGCGCGGGCACGTACTGACCCGCGACCTGCGCGCCGCCCTCGGCCGACTCCGCCCGGCGGACCTCGCCGACGCCGGCACCCGGCTGTTGCGCAGGATCGACATCCTGCTCGGCGGCGACCGCCGGCACGAGCCGCTGTTCCGCCGCTTCCCCGAGGGCGTGGCCTCGCACGCCCACGCCGACTACTCCGCACAGATCCGCGGCTACCTGCTCTGCCAGGCGAGCCAGCTCTGCCTGGTCTGCGAGCGCAGCAGCCTGGAGGCCGGGATCGGCGCCCTCGCCCCCTGCGCCCACCTGCTCTGCGCCGAGTGCTACGACGACCTGGTCGCGTCCTTCGACGACCGCCACTGCCCGGTCTGCCTCACCCCGCTGGAACAGGAGCGCCACCTCTCGCTCGACACCCGCGCCGCCCGCCACGCCGCCCGCGTCCTCCCGCCGGGCAGCACGCTGCGGCCGCTGCGCCTGGCCGAGGCCGGCGATCCGGCCGAAGTCGCCGGCACCGCGCTGACCGCCCTGCTCGCCCGGCAGACCCCGCTGAACCCGCAGGACCGCGAGGACCTCGCGCTGCTGCTCGACCACGCCCTGGCCGACCCGGCCGCCTGGCTGCCCGAGGCCATCCCGGTCCGGGAGAGCCGCGCCGCCGTACTGGCCGCCCTGCTGCGCCGCGACCCGGAGCGCACCCGCCCGCTGCTCGCCGCCCACCTCACCACCGCCACCGACGTGCTGCGGCTGGTCTGGGCCTGGTCCGGCGCCGAACCCGACCTGCTGCCCGAGACCGCCCGCAAGCTGCGGCTGCGCAACCTGCCCCGCCCGCTGCGCCGCGAACTCCTCGCCGTCCTGGACGCCTTCCCGGTCGGCACCCTCGCCGAGGACCTGCGCCGCCACCGGCAGGCCTGGCTGCGGGCCGGCGAACTGCTGCACCCGTACGAGCACCGCGAGCGCTTCCCGTACGCGGCGGCCGCCTTCGCCGTGCTCCGGCAGAGCGACCTCGACCTGCACGGCCTCGGCCCGCAGCTGCGCGAGGCGCCCGCCCCACTGCGGGTGCGCGGGACGCCCGGCGGCCACACCCGGCTGACCGTGGAGACCTTCGCCGCCCGGGTCGAGCACGCCCTCGAACAGGGCGACCTGCCCGCCGCCGTCCGCCTGCTGGCCCGACGCCCCGGCGAACTGGTCCGCCGACTGCACCACCTGCTGCGGGTGCACGCCGCCTGGCTCCCCGGCGAGCCGCTGCCCGCCGAACTCGCCGACGCGCTGCCCACGGTCCTGCGCGCGGTCGCCCCCGGTCCGCTGCTCGGCGCGTACGGGCGGCTGCGCGCCCCGCGCGAACGCGGCGAGCGGCGGCTGTACTTCCCGCGTGGCCGGGTCGCCTCCGCGCACTCCCGCTTCGACTGGGGCACGCCCGTCCCGGTCGATCTGAGCGCGCCGGTCTGCGCCCTGATCGAGGCCGAACTGCTCCGCCGGGCCGGGCAGTCCGAGCGCTGCGAGGTGGCCGTGCTGGACGCCGGCCTGGCCGACCTGGTGGTCCCGTTCGCCGAGCGGGCCAGTGCCAAGACCCTGGTCGCCGTGCCGCGCGGCAGCGTGCAGCGGCTCCCGCACGGGCAGCACCTGCGACTGTTCGTGCACTGGATGCAGCGCCAGCACCAGCGGGTGGACCTCGACCTCTCGGTCGCCTTCTACGACGAGGAATGGCAGTTCACCGGCCTGTGCGACTACACCCGGCTGGTCCTCGGCCCGCGTGCCGCCGTCCACTCCGGCGACTTCACCACCGCCCCGCCGCCGCACGGCGCCACCGAGTTCGTCGACCTCGACCTGCAGGCGCTGGGCAAGGCACGTGCCCGGTACGCCGTGGTGGTGGTGTTCAGCTACAACGACGTCCCCTTCGAGGACCTCACCGACGCGTTCGCCGGCTTCATGACCCTGACCCCCTCCGAGGCGGCCCGGCAGCGCAAGGGCAGCTTCCACCCCGGCAGCGTCCGCCAGCGGCTGGACCTCGCCGGGGACGCCAGGATCTGCGTGCCGATGATCGTCGACCTCCAGACCCGCAGCTACACCTGGACCGACCTCAACGTCACCTCGGGCGCCGGGTTCCACAACCTCTACCGCCACCACGCCGAGATCGGCTCGCTGGCCCACTCGGTGACCGCCCACTTCGCCCCGGGCACCCGAGCCACCCTGTGGGACCTCGGCTGCGCCGCCGCGATGGCCGCCAGCGACGAGGTGTGGGTGCGCGACCGCACCGGCCGCGAGCTGGACCGCTACCGCCGGGGCGCGGACGAACCGGTCGCCGCCTTCGCGGAGCGGCTGCGCGGGCGGCACGAGAGTGACCACCGCACCGAGCAGCCGGCCGACGACACCGCCCGGCTGATCGCCGAACGCCTCGGCGGCGCACGGGCGTTCGCGGCCCTGGTGCACGCCGACGTGCCCGCCCCGACGGGGGCGAGCGGGACGCTCTACCGGCTCTACCCGGGCCCGCTGGACGCCGCCCCGGACGCCCTGGAGCGAATCACGGCGGGGGAACTGGTCGCCCGCTTCGCCCCGAACGGGTGAACGGGCGGACGGTCGTCCGTTTGGACCACCCGATAGGGGAGTTACGCAACCCCAACGGGCGGGGCAGCATGGAGACATGACCACCATCGGAAGCGCCACCGCCCGGGTTGCCGACCCCGTCGAGAGGCCCGGCCGCGGCGCCCTCGCGCCCGCCGTCGCGCTGCCCCCGCGGGCCGAGCGCGCCGAGCGGGCCGAGGAGGCCGCCGACCGGCTGCGCGCCTGCGCCGTCGAGGCGGTGGCCGTCACCTGGGTGGACAACGCGGGCATCACCCGGGTCAAGGCGGTGCCGCTCGGCGGCCTGGTGCACGCCGCCGAATGGGGCATCGGCGCCGCGCCCTGCTTCGACGTGTTCCTCGCCGACGACTCCATCACCACCAGTCCAATCATCGGCGGCCCCACCGGGGACTTGCGGCTCTACCCCGACCTCGGCCGGATCGTCCCGCTGGCCGCCCAGCCCGGCTGGGCCTGGGCCCCGGGAGACCGCCACACCCAGGCCGGCGGACCGCACCCCGGCTGCCAGCGGCTGTTCGCCCGCCGGATGGAGGCCGCCGCGGCCGCGCACGGGCTGAGCCTCAAGGCCGGCATCGAGGTCGAGTGGGTGGTCGCGCTGGACGGCCCTCCGCAAGAGGCGCCGCAGTACCCGACGTACGGCCCGGCCTACGGGATGCACCGGCTCACCGACCTCTCCGACTACCTGCGCGACGTCCTGCGCGCCCTCGGCGAGCAGGGGTTGAGCGTGCTGCAGATCCACCCCGAGTACGCCCCGGGCCAGTTCGAGGTCTCGGTCGCCCCCGAGGGCCCGGTCGGCGCTGCCGACACCGCCGTGCTGGTCCGGCACACCATCCGGGCCGTCTCCGCCAAGCACGGCCTGCGGGCCTCCTTCGCCCCCGTGGTCGAGCCCGACGGGGTCGGCAACGGCGGGCACCTGCACCTGAGCCTCTGGCGGGACGGCCGCAACCTCGGCCACGGCGGCCCCGGGCCGCACGGCCTGACCGCCGAGGCCGAGGGCTTCGTCGCCGGGGTGCTGGAGGCGCTGCCCGAGCTGCTGGTGCTGGGCTGCTCCAGCCCGGCCGGCTATCTGCGCCTGGTGCCCCAGCACTGGGCCGGCGCCTACCAGTGCTGGGGCCTGGAGAACCGGGAGGCCGCGCTGCGCCTGGTCACCGGCTCCACCGGGGAGCGCGCCGCAACCGCGAACGCCGAGGTCAAGTGCTTCGACGCGAGCGCCAACCCGTACCTGGCGGTCGGCGCGGTGCTCGCCGCAGGCCTGGCCGGGCTTGAGCAACGCCGGGCGCTGCCACCGGAGTTCACCGGGGATCCGGCCGCCGCCGAGCCCGGCACGGTGCCCCGGCTGCCGCAGAGCCCGGCCGAGGCGATCGCCGCCTACGAGCGCTCGGCGGTGCTGCGCGAGGCGCTCGGCGATCCGCTGTACCAGGCGGTGCTGGCGGTGCGCCGGGCGGAGGCCGAGCAGTACGAGGCCGTCGGGCCCGAGGAGTTGATCACGGCCACCCGCTGGCGGTACTGACCGGTGGCGGCCCGGCTGGAGGGCGCGACGCCGGAGGTTGCGGCGCTGGTCGACCACCACTGCCACAGCGTGGTGGCGGCCGAGCTCGCCGACGACGCCCTGACCGGGCTGCTCACCGAGTCCGACCGCCCGCCCGCGCCGGGCTGTTCGCCCTTCGACAGCGCGATCGGCCTGGCGGTGCGGCGCTGGTGCCCGCCCGCGCTCGGCCTGCCCGCGCACACCCCGGCCGCCGACTACCTGGCCCGGCGGCGCGAGCTGGGCGCCGCCGAGGCCGCCCGCCGGCTGCTCGCGGCCGCGGGTCTGGACACCTGCCTGGTGGACACCGGGCTGACCGCCGCGGCCGGCCGCGAGCTGCTGCCGCTGACCGAACTCGCCGAGGCCACCGGGGCGGTGGTGCGCGAGGTGGTCCGGCTGGAGACGGTCGCCGAGGCGGTGACGGCCGACGCCGAGGACTGGCCGCGGGCCGTCGGCGAGGCACTCGCGGCGGCCGCCGCGGGCGCCGTCGCGGTCAAGTCGGTGCTCGCCTACCGGCACGGCCTGGCCGCCCCGGCCGAACGGCCCGCGCGCACCGCCGTGGTGGCCGCCGCCGGGGCCTGGCTGCACGGCGGCCGCGGTCGGCTGGCCGACCCGGTGCTGCTGCACCACCTGCTCTGGACGGCCGTGGACGTCTGCGCCGAGCTGGGCCTGCCGATCCAACTCCACACCGGCTTCGGCGATCCCGACCTCACCCTGCACCGCGCCGACCCGTCCCTGCTGACCGACTTCGTCCGCGCCGCCGAGCCGAGCGGCGTCCCGCTGGTGCTGCTGCACGCCTACCCGTACCACCGGCAGGCCGCCTGGCTGGCCCAGGCCTTCCCGACGGTGTACACCGACCTCGGGCTGACGGCCTCCTACACCGGCCCGCGGGTGGCGGCCGTCCTCGGCGAGATGCTGGAACTGGCGCCGTTCGGCAAAATGCTGTTCTCCACCGATGCCTACGGGCTGCCCGAACTGTTCCTGGTGGGCACCGCCCAGTTCCGGCACGGACTGGGCGCGCTGCTGGCCGACTGGCAGGCGGACGGCGCCTGTTCGGCGGCGGACGGGCAGCGCCTGGCGCGGATGATCGCCGCCGACAACGCGCGCCGACTGTACGCGCTCTGATGTACGCGCTCTAGACCACCGGCTCGTTGGCGAACCATCACTTTTTAACAATCTTTACCTCTGTTGCCCCTGTTGAGCTGCGGACTCGTAAGCTCCAGTGCTGGTTGAGATGTGACGATTAGATGACTACCTCTTGCGCATATCAGCGAATATTCATTAGCGTCCGGTCATTCCCAGCGCACCTGCCACACCGCAGCTGCCGCATGACGACCCGGGAGGGCCAACCCCAATGAGAGTTCCTCGGATCAGTCGGACCCGGTACGCGGCGGTGGGCGTCGTGCTCGCCACCGCCGGCGCCCTCGCGCTCCCGGCCGGCACCGCCGTCGCGGCGCCCACCGGCGACCCGACGACCGGTCCGCTGCTCAGCTACGTCGTCAACACCAAGGCCAACCACGGCCAGGTGCAGAAGGTCGAGAAGGCCATCACCGGCCTCGGCGGCACGGTGGTCCAGTCGTACGAGCAGATCGGCGTCGTGGTCGCCCGCTCGAACGACACCAAGTTCGCGGAGAAGCTGCGTCTGGCCAAGGGGGTCGACTCCGTCGGCGCCAGCCGCACCAAGGGCATCCTCGCCTCCGACCAGGGCAAGGCCGACGTCGCCGCCGAGCCCGTCGGTGCCGCCGCGGACGGCCAGGAGCCGTACGAGCCCAACCAGTGGGACATGCGCCAGATCGGCGTCGACAAGGCGCACAAGATCTCGCTCGGCAGCCGCAACGTCACCGTCGGCGTGCTGGACTCCGGCATCGACGCCACCCACGAGGACCTGGCCGCCAACGTGGACGCCTCGCAGTCGGTCTCCTGCATCGACGGCAGGACGAACACCGACTGGAAGGCCTGGCAGCCCACCACCAGCGACCACGGCACCCACGTGGCCGGCACCATCGCCGCCGCCAAGAACGGCAAGGGCATCGTCGGCATCGCCCCGAACGTGAAGCTGGCCGCGGTCAAGGTCGTCGACGACGCCGGCATGATCTACCCGGAGAACGCGGTCTGCGGCTTCGTGTGGGCCGGCGAGCACGGCTTCAAGGTGACCAACAACAGCTACTACGTCGACCCGTGGATGTTCAACTGCCAGAACGACAAGGACCAGGCCGCGATCACGGACGCCGTCCGTAAGGCCGTCGCGTTCTCGCAGCGCAAGGGCGTCCTCAACGTCGCCGCCGCGGGCAACGAGAACATCGACCTGGCGCACAAGACCACCGACGTCTCCAGCCCGGACGACACCACCCCCGGCACCCGCCCGGTCACCAACGACTGCCTGTCGCTGCCGACCGAGCTGCCCGGTGTCATCGCGGTCTCCGCGGTCGGCGTCAACGGCGACAAGTCGTACTACTCCAGCTACGGCAAGGGCGTCGTGACCGTCGCCGCGCCGGGCGGTGACGCCCGCTACCAGATCCCGAACACCCCGGACAAGAACGGTCGCATCCTGTCGACCATCCCGGGCAACAAGTACGGCTACATGCAGGGCACCTCGATGGCCACCCCGCACGTCACCGGTGTGGTCGCGCTGCTCGCCTCCACCTTCCCGTGGGCCAGCCCGGACGAGCTGACCGAGCTGCTGACCAACCAGGCCGAGTCCCACCCGTGCCCGACCGGCGAGTTCAACCCGGGCGGCGCCGGCCAGTGGAAGGCCACCTGTGAGGGCGGCGCGGACGACAACGGCTTCTACGGCGCGGGCGTCATCAACGCCGAGAAGGCGGTCCAGTGGTGGCGCTGAGGCGCTGACCACGATGCGCTGAGCACTGAACGCTGAGCTGGGGAGCGGGGCCCGTGGCCCCGCTCCCCAGCCGCGTTTGAGTACCCGTACTCAAGCCGCCGCCCCACCCGCGGAACAGGATGGCTCCGTAACCGTAACCACCGGATCCACCACAGGAGTTGAGCGGCATGGTCGAGACCCTCCCCCGTACCCGGAACAGGCTCGCGCTGGCCCTGGGCGTGGGCCAACTCCTCCTCGCCGCGCCGATGCTGATGCCTCTCGGCCTCGGTGCCTTCATGGTCGGGGTGATGGCGTTCGCCAGCGGCGAGACCGGCGGATTGGTCTATCCACTGCTGGTGCCGCTGGGCCCGCTGTCGGGCCTGGGCGTCACGTTCCTGATCGCGCGGGTGCAGCACCTGCACAAGGACGTCGCGTTCGCGTTGACCGGCTTCGGTCTGCTGGCCGGCACCGCGATCGAGTACCACTGGCTGGGCTAGGGCCTGGACCCCGGGGCTCACTCGAAGTGATGCTCCCAGACCGTCTCCACCGACGGCTTGCCGTGCAGGTCCGGCACCTCCCGCAGCCAGGCCGGCCGGCCGGCCCGGGTGCGCGCCGCCCGTCGTAGCTCCGCCTCGCGCATCTGCTCGGGGGTGGCGAAGCCCTCCGGCAGCCACTCCTCGGAGAGCACCACCCGGGCGGCCAGATGGGTGACGTAGGCGTGCCGGACGGCGTCCACCGAGTCGAAGCCGGGCTCGTCGGCCAGCCACTCGTCCGGGACTAGCGCGAGCACCTCCTCCAGCAGCTCCACGGTGACCAGCGGCCCGAGGTCCTCGTCGGCCAGCCGGACGTCCGGGGCCGAGCCGCCGAGCGCATGGGTGCTGAGGTCGTACCGCTTGCCGACCGAGGCCTCCGCGGTGGCCCAGCGGTGGTGGAAGATCAGCGCGGCGCCGTTGTCGATCAGCCAGAGCCGGTTGTGCCAGAGCACCAGGTTGGGGTTGTGCACGGTGCGGTCGACGTTGCCGGTGAGCGCGTCCAGCCAGACCACCCGCCCGGCCTCGGCGGAGTCCACCGGGATCATCCCCGGCCGGTAGTCCCGCGCGCCGGGCAGCAGGTCCATCCCGAGGTTGAGGCCGCCGCTGGCCTTGAGCATGTCCTGGATCTCGGCGTCGGGCTCGTCCGCGGCCACCGCCGGGTCGAAGTCCACCAGCCGCAGCTCCGGCACCCGCAGCCCCAGCCGCCGGGCCAGCTCGCCGACGATCACCTCGGCCACCAGCGCCTTGCGGCCCTGGGCGGCGCCGGTGAACTTGACCACGTACGTTCCCAGGTCGTCGGTCTCCACCACCCCGGGCACCGAGCCGCCGGCCCGCAGCGGGTCCACGTAGCGCAGCGCAGTCACCAGATCGAGCACACCGGCCACCCTATCCCGCCGCGTCGCGGCCGCGCCCCTGTGATTGTCTTGCCGGTGAGAGCGGTACGGAGAACGGTACCCACCACACGAGGAGAGCAAGGTCATGGGACAGGTGCAGGCCACCACCGAGCGGGTCTACGACGCCAACCCGGAGCGGGTGTACGAGGCGCTGGCCGACTACCAGGTGACCCGCCCCAAGCTGCTGCCCGCGCAGTACAGCGAGTACGAGGTCCGGGTCGGCGGCACCGGCGCGGGCACCCAGGTGCACTGGAAGCTGCAGGCCACCGAGAAGCGGGTGCGCGACTGCCTGTTCACCGTCTCGGCGCCCAAGCCCGACCAGCTGGTGGAGAAGGACGCCAACTCCAGCATGGTGATCACCTGGACCGTCGCCGCCGCCGGCGAGGGCCGCACCAAGGTCACCGTGACCGCCACCTGGCAGGGCGCGACCGGCATCGGCGGCTTCTTCGAGCGCACCTTCGCCCCCAAGGGCCTGAACCGGATCCACGACCAGGTGCTGGCCAACCTGGCCGCCGAGGTCCGCTGAGCCCTTTCCCGCTGAGCCCTTCCCGGATATCGACGGAAGCCCGACGGAATCCGAAGGAAATCGAAGGAAATCGAAGGATCGCCGACACGACTCCGGCGGTTCCGGTGAAGCGGGAAAATCGCCCGGAATTTCGAGCGAGCCGTCCACCCGTACGAGCCGAAAGCCGTACGGGTGGACGGCCAGCCACCTCCGGGTGACGCGAGCCGTCCGGCGTGGGGGAGCCATCCTAGGCTCGCCGCCGTGCATATGACGATCCTTCACATTTCGCAGCCGGTGGACGGCGGAGTCGCCCGCGTCGTCGTCGATCTGGTCCGGGGGCAGCGCGAGGCCGGGCACCGGGTGCTGGTCGCCTGCCCGTCCGGCGGCCGGCTCGCCGAGGAAGCGGCCGCGGTGGGCGCGCTGGTCCAGGACTGGCCCGCCGAGCGCTCGCCCGGCCCGTCCACCGCCGCCGAGGCCTGGCGGCTGCGCCGGATCGTCAGGGCCGCCGCGCCCGACGTGCTCCACCTGCACAGCGCCAAGGCCGGGCTGGCCGGCCGGCTGGCCGTGCGCGGCGCGGTGCCGACCGTCTTTCAGCCGCATGCCTGGTCCTTCGCCGCCGTGGACGGCCCGCTGGCCGCCGCCACCCTGCGCTGGGAGCGCTTCGCGACCCGCTGGGCGCACCGGCTGCTGTGCGTCAGCGTCCAGGAACGGGCCGACGGCGTGGCCGCCGGGGTGCACGCCGACTGGGCGGTGGTGCCCAACGGCGTGGACGTGCGCCACTACGCGCCCGCCGACCGCCGGGCCGCCCGGATCGCGCTCGGCCTGGACCTGGACGCCCCGCTCGCGGTCTGCGTCGGGCGGCTGTGCCGGCAGAAGGGCCAGGACGTGCTGCTGGCCGCCTGGCCGGAGGTGCTGCGCCGGGTGCCGCGGGCCCGGCTGGTGCTGGTCGGCGGCGGGCCGGACGAGCAGCGGACCGCGGAGCTGGTGCGGCGGTCGGCCGGGCCGTCCCGGGTCAGGCTGGTCGGGGACGTGCCGGATCCGCGCCCGTGGCTGGCGGCGGCCGACCTGGTGGTGCAGCCCTCGCGCTGGGAGGGCATGGCGCTGGCCCCGCTGGAGGCGATGGCGGCCGCCCGTCCGGTGCTGCTGACCGATGTGCCGGGGGCGCGTGAGTGCCTGCCGCAGGCGGCGCGCGCGCAGGCGGTGGTGCCGCCGGAGGACGTGGCCGCGCTCGCCACCCGAATGGCGGAAGCGCTGTCCGATCCGATCGAGTGCGAGCGACGCGGTGCCCGTCTGCGTGACCACGTGGTCGCCCGCCATGACGTCCGGACCGTGGTCGAACAGGTGGACGTCCTCTACCGCCACCTGCTGGGTGCCGGTCCGGCCGCCGGGCGGCGCCGGGCCCGTGTCCCAGAGCGGATCTGATCGTTTCACATGCCGTGAATGCCCGCCGATCAGGCGCTGTCGTATTCGCACCCCCAACCGGATAAGGGGCGGGGCGTCAAATCCGAAATACCTATTAATGGGTGGCTGGAATGAAACGGCAAGTCAACCGCCAGCCCCCATGGCCCAATTCGGTATTGTCGGATTTTGCCTGCTTCGTTTCGAATTTATCCCGGACATTCGCGCCAGAGTCGATCGCGACCGCGTCCCGTGCGACCGGCCGTTCCGTGATCGGCCTCGACGCGGGAGAACCGAAAGCCGCCAGCGGTAGCAGGTGCTGTCAGGACCGCGCCCGTCGGGCCGGGACGGCCGTCCGACGCCTACCGGTGCCGGGGCACCGTCACCCCGGGCACACAGCAGGGGAGTTCGTGCGCTGATGACCATTGACCACGACAGTGTGCCGCGATCCGGCGGGCCCCTGGCCGGCCCGCGCCGGCCCGCCACCGGGCTGCTCGACCGGCCGGCCGGACCGCCGCACACCCGGGCGGTGCCGCCGCCCCGCCGGCACCGCAGGGCGATCCGCTCCCGGCTCGCCCTGCCGCTCGCGCTGGTCCAGGTCGACACGATCGCGCTGTGCACCGCGACCGGCATCGCCAACCGGGCCGCCGACCCGGCCGTGCCGCTCGCCCCGCTGCTCGGCGTCCCCGCCGTCCTGCCGCTGCTCCTGCTGCTCAACCTGGCCGGCGGCCTGTACCGCGTCCGGCTCACCCTGTCCGTCCTGGACGAGCTGCCCGCGCTGGCCGTCCGGGCCGTGGTCGCCACCGCCTTCGCGGTCACCCTGGCCCGCTGCCTGGACGGCGGCTGGCCCGACTGCGGCCCGGCCACCCCGGCCCGCCTCACCGTCCTGCTCGGCGCCCAGCTGCTGATCGCCGCCGTCGGCCGGGCCGTCCTCTACCACCTGGTCCGGCGGATCCGCTGCGGCCGCCCCAGCCCCGCCCTGGTGCTCGGTGCCGGCCGGCTCGGCCGAAAGGTCGCCACCGCCCTGAGCGAGCACGGCGAGTACGGGATGCGCCCGGTCGGCTTCCTGGACGCCGACCCGCCGCTGCTGGTCGGCGACACCGGCCTTCCCGTCCTCGGCGGCCGCGAGGTGCTGGAGCGCGAGGTCCGCCGGCACCAGGTCCAGCACGTGATCGCCACCGCCGGAGCCGCCGACGAGGCCGAGACCGCCGCCGCCCTGCGCGACGCCGTCCGGCTCGGCTGCCAGGTCTGGCTGGTGCCCGCGCTGCGCGAGTACGGCTCGCTGCCCACCGCCCCGATCTCCGGCGGCGACCACCTGTGGGGCTTCCCCTGCCTGCGGGTCGGCCGCCCGGCCATGGGCCGCCCCGGCTGGGCCGCCAAGCGCGCCCTGGACGTCACCGCCGCCGGCCTCGGCCTGCTGCTGCTCGCCCCCGTCCTGGTGCTCTGCGCCCTCGCCGTCCGCTTCGACACGGGCCCCGGCGTGCTCTTCCGCCAGCAGCGCACCGGGCTGGACGGCCGGGTCTTCACCGTCCTCAAGTTCCGCACCCTGCGGCCCAGCAGCGAGCACGAGGCGGCGACCCGCTGGAACATCTCCCAGGACCACCGGATGGGCGCCGTCGGCCGCCTGCTGCGCAAGAGCTCGCTGGACGAGCTGCCGCAGCTGTGGAACGTCCTGCGCGGCGACATGAGCCTGATCGGTCCGCGCCCCGAACGCCCCTACTTCGTCATGCGGTTCAGCCAGGCCTACCCCGAGTACGCCGACCGCCACCGCGTCCCGGTCGGCCTCACCGGCCTCGCCCAGGTGAACGGCCTGCGCGGGGACACCTCGATCGAGGACCGGGCCCGCTTCGACAACCGCTACATCGAGAGCTGGAGCTTCTGGCAGGACGTCAAGATCCTGTGCCGTACCGCGGCCCTGATGCTCCACCCGGACGGGAGCTGACCCGCGTGGAGCTGACCTTTCCCGCCAGTCCCGCCAGTCCCGCCCCGAGCGCCCCAAAGGCGAGCGGGCGAGTAGCAGTCTTACGGCGAGCCCTGCCCGCGCTCGCGGACCGGCCCAGCCTGCTGGCCGCGGCCACCGTCCTGCTGGTCTGTGTGCCCACCGGCGAGAAGGACGTCACCGCCGCCGTCCACGTCACTGCCGCCGACCTCGCCTCGCTCGCCCTGGTCGCCCTCACCGCGGTGAACCTGCTGCGCGGCACGCTGCCCGTGCTCAGCCGCGCCACCTGCGTGCTGTTCGCCGGGATCGTGGTCGCCGCCGCCGTCGCCACCGTCGGCTCGATCGACCCGGCCACCAGCGTCACCGGCTTCGTCCGGCTCACCCAGGTCTTCGTCCTGGTCCCCGCCGGGGTGCTCTGCGCGCTGCGCGACCGCACCGACCAGCGCCTGGTCCTCGGCTCCTTCGTGCTCGCCGCGCTGATCCAGGGCGTGGTCGGCGCCCACCAGTACCTCACCCGCACCGGCGCCTCCTACACCGGCCAGCCGATCCGGGCCGTCGGCACCTTCGGCGCGCTGGACATCATGGCGATGTCCACCGTGGTCAGCTACGGGCTGCTCGCCGCCCTCGCCCTGGCGCTCGGCGAGCGCGGCCCCAGCGGCAACGTCCGGCTGCGGCGGGCGATGTTCGCCGCTGCCGCCTTCCTCGCCTTCCCGCTCGCCGTCTCCTTCAGCCGTGGCAGTTGGATCGCCACCGGCGTCGCCGCCACCGTCCTGCTGCTGCGCGTCGACGCCCGACTGCTGGTGCGCGGCGCCGTCCTCGGCCTCGCCGCCGCGGTCGTCCTGGTCGGCGGCCTCGGCCTCGGCGCGTCCGGCGTCACCGAACGCCTCAGCTCGATCGGCTCCGTCTCCGCCGCCCCCGACCAGTCCGTCTCCGACCGCTACGACCTGTGGGCCACCGCCGGGCGGATCTGGCAGGACCACCCCGTGCACGGCGCCGGACCGAAGGCCTTCCCGAAGCTGCGCGACAGCCACGCCCCGCTGCGGCTGTCCTCCGGCAGCGACGCCGCCGACTCCACCATCGGCTTCCAGCGCGAGCCGCTGCTCTCCCCGCACAACATGTACTTCCTGGTGCTCAGCGAGCAGGGCCTGATCGGCATCACCGCCTACGCCGCGCTCTTCCTCGGCCTGTTGCTCGGCTGCCTGCGGCACCGCCGCGGCCCGGCGCTGGCCGCGCTCGCCCTGCTCACCTGGGTGCTGGTCGACTTCCTGTACGCCGACATCGGCGGCACCACCACCGTGCTGACCTCCGTCGTCCTCGGCCTCGCCGCCCGCGCCGCCGTCCAGGGGGCGGACCAGTGACCACCGACCAGCCGGCGGTGCTCGCCTCCACCCTCCCGGCCCCCCGCAGCGCCCCCGTCCCGCCTCCGCCCCCCGGGCGCGACCCGGCGCCCCGGCGCGGCTTCCTCGCCAAGGCCTTCGGCGTCACCGCCGTGCTCAGCGCGGCCGGCTCCGGCCTCGGACTGCTGCGCGACCTCCTGCTGGCCCGCTACTTCGGCGCTAACCAGGGCACCGACGCCTTCCTGGTCGCCTGGACCGTCCCCGAGACGGCCGCGCCGTTGCTGATCGAGGACGCCATGTCCTTCCTCATGGTGCCCGCCTTCGCCCTCGCCTTGGTGCTGCGCGAGGAGGACCAGGACGCCCCCGACCCGGTCCGCCAGCTGGTCCGCGCCACCCTGCCGTGGCTGCTGCTCGCCCTCAGCGGCCTCGCCCTGGCCGCCGCGCTCGGCGCCCCCCAGCTGGTCGAACTGCTCGCCCCCGGCCTGCCCGACCCGGGCCTGGCCGTCGACTGCACCCGGATCACCGCGATTACCGTGCTGCCGTTCGGCCTGGTCGGCTACCTGGCAGCCGCGCTTCGCGCCCACCACTGCTTCACCGCCCCGGCCGGCATCTACGTCGCCTACAACCTCGGCATCCTGGCTCTGCTGCTCGGCTTCCACGACCACCTCGGCGTCCGCTCCGCCGCCTTCGGCGTCGCGCTCGGCAGCCTGCTGATGGCCGGCCTGCTGATCGGCCCGTTCCTGCGCCGACTGCGCCGGGTCCAGGCCACCGGCCGCAACCGGCGCTCCCGCCGCACCCTGGTGCTGATGCCGCCGGCCCTGCTGCCGGTGGCGGCCTTCACCCTGACCCGGCAGGCCCAGGTCTTCGTCGAGCGCTACCTCGGCTCGGCCCTGCCGCCCGGCACCATCTCGCACCTCAACTACGCCGCCAAGGTCTCCCAACTCGCCATGACGGCGGGCATCCTGATCTGCACCGTCACCTTCCCGCTGGTCGCCCGGGCGCTCGCGGCCGGGGACCTCACCGCCGCCCGCGACCGGGTCGAGAAGGACCTCGGCCAGGCCGCGGCGGTGGTCCTGCTCGGCACCGCCTTCCTGATGGCCTGCGCCCCCTCGGTGGTCTCGCTGCTGTTCCAGCGCGGCGCCTTCGGGCCCAGCGACACCGCCGCCACCGCCGACGTCATCCGGGTGTACAGCTTCGGGCTGCCCGCCCAGGCGCTGACCGGCGTGATGATCCGCCCGTACTTCTCGCTGCGCCCGGTGGTCCGCCGGGCCGACGACCCGCGCACCGAGGACGGCGGCCGCCGGTTGCTGGACTGGTACCCGGCCGCCGCGATGGTGCTCGGCCTCGGCGTCACCGTCGCGGTCGGCCTGCTCGCCACGAGCCGCTTCGGTGCCCTCGGCCTCGCCGCCGGAAACGCCGCCGGGATCACCACCACCGCGGCGCTGCTGCTGCGCGGCCTGGTGCTGCGCGGCATCCCGCTGCGGCTGAGCCGGGTGCTCGGCGGCCACGGACGGCTGGTCGCCGCCGCCGCCGGGGCCACCGTGCTCGGCACCGCCGTGGCGGGCCTGGCCGACGATCCGCTGCTCTCGACCCTCCTCGGGGGCCTCACCGTGGCGCTGGCCTTCACCGCCCTCGGCACCGGCCTCGGTGCCCGCGAGGTGCGCGGCCCGGTCCTGGCCGCCGCCAGGCTCCTGAACCCGCCGACCGGGCCTCTGAACCAGCAGACCGGGCCTCTGGACCCGCCAACCGTCGCCGATGAAGGGAAGCTCCCCCATGGACAATGAACGGGGAACCGTCCGTTCGGCCCAGGCGGGCGTCACCAACGCCCCGCCCGACCGGGCGCGACTGCCCAGGAGCCGCCGCCCGGTCGGCGAACCGACCGCCCCCGGCTCCTCCTCGCCGTGGATCCTGATGTACCACTCGGTGGCGGTCGAGGAGGAGGACCCCTACCAACTCACCGTCAGCCCCGAGCGGTTCGCCGAGCAGATCGCCTGGCTGCACCGGCGCGGGCGGCGCGGGGTCTCGGTCCGCGAGCTGATGCGGGCCCGGGCCCAGGACCGGGACGACGGACTGGTCGGCCTGACCTTCGACGACGGCTACGCCGACTTCGCCCGCTACGCCGTACCGATTCTGCAGGCGTACGGCTTCACCGCCACCGCGTACGTGGTCGCCGACCTGCTCGGGCAGGACAACGGCTGGGACACCGAGGGCCCGCGCAAGAAGCTGCTCACCGCCGAGGAGGTGACCGAACTCGCCGCCGCAGGCTGGGAGATCGGTTCGCACGGCCTCGGTCACCAGGCGCTGCCCGGCCTGCCCGCCGACGTCCTCGCGGTGCAGACCCGGGAGAGCCGGCGCCTGCTGGAGGAGGTGGTCGACGGCCCCGTCACCGGCTTCTGCTACCCGTACGGCGCCGTCGACCTGCCCGCCGCCCTGGCCGTGCGCGACGCCGGGTACGACTACGCCTGCGCCATCGCCCACTCCCCGCTCACCGGCCGCTTCGCCCTGCCGCGCTGCTACGTCGGTGACCGCGACGGCGCCTGGCGGCTGCGCGCCAAGAAGGGCCGACACCGGCTGCGCGACGCCGTCACCGAGCTGCGGCGTGTTCGCGAGGAGCGTCGGACGTGAAGGTCCTGCACATCGTCACCGGGCTCGCCTCCGGCGGCGCCGAGCGCCAACTCCACCTGCTGCTGCGGCACTTGCCGCCGCACCAGCGGTGCGAGGTGCTCGCCCTGACCAACCCCGGCGCGGTCGCCGACGCGCTGCGCGCCGACGGGGTGACCGTCCACCACCTCGGCATGCGCGGCAACCGGGACCTCGGCGCGCTGCCCCGGCTGGTCCGGCTGGTCCGGGCCGGCCGCTACGACGTGGTGCACACCCACCTCTACCGGGCGCAGCTGTACGGCCGGCTGGCCGCGCGGCTGGCCGGGGTGCGCGCGGTGGTCTCCACCGAGCACTCGCTGCACGCCGGGGTGATCGAGGGCCGGCCGGTCACCCGGGGCGTCAAGGGCCTCTACCTGGCGGCCGAGCGGCTCGGCTGCACCACCGTCGCGGTCTCCCGCCAGGTCGCCCAGACCCTGCGCTCCTGGGGCGTCCCGCCGGACCGGATCGAGCTGATCCCCAACGGCATCGACACCGCCGGCTACCGCCGCCCGCCCGCCGAGCGGGCCGCCGCCCGCCGCCGGGTGCGGGCCGAACTCGGCCTGCCGGAGGGTGGCTGGGTGGTCGGCGCGGTCGGCCGGCTGGTCCCCGGCAAGCGCTTCGAGGTGCTGCTGGAGGCGCTGGTCGAGCTCGACCCGGCCACTCGGCTGGTGCTGGTCGGCGAGGGCTCCGAGCGCGCCGCGCTGGAGCGGCGGGCCGCCGAACTCGGTGTCCGGGAGCGGCTGGTGCTCACCGGCGAGCGCGGCGACGTGCCCGACCTGCTGGCCGCGATGGACGTGCTGGTTGCCCCCTCCACCGCGGAGACCTTCGGCCTCGGCGTTCTGGAGGGCCTCGCGGCCGGGCTGCCGGTGCGGCACAGCGCCTGCCCGGCGCTGGACGAACTGCCGCCCAGCGCCGCCCCGCAGGCCCGCCGCATCCCCTCCGAGCCCGCCGCGTACGCCGCCGCGCTGCGCGACCTGCGGCAGCTGAGCGGCCACACCGCCGACCCGCTGCCGCACCCGCCGGCCGTCGGCCACTACGACATCGCCCGGGTCGCCGCCGACCTGGGCGCCCTCTACGACCGGCTGGCCCGCGTTTGACCGCCCGCCGCCGGTACCGCCGTCCCATTCCCAAGGAGCCACACCCATGACCACACCGCGTCGAAGCGCCCGCCACCTGGTCCGCCGCTGGTGGCCGGTGGCGCTCGCGGTGCCGCTGGGCGCCGCGGCCGGCGCCGGGTACGCCGTCGTCTCGCACCCCTCGTACTCCGCCACCGCCTACGTCCTCGTGGTGCCGCAGAACCCGGGGGAGGCGGCGACCGCGACCAACTTCGCCCAGGCCTACGGGCGGTTGGCGGGCCAGCCGCAGGTGCTCGCGGTCGCGGCCGCCGAGACCGGCCACACCCGGGGCGAGCTGGAGTCCCTGGTGTCGGGGACGACCTCCCCGGACGCGCCGATGATCGAGATCACCGGCACCGGGAAGCGTGCCCAGGAGGCCGCCCAGACCGCCGACGCGGTGGCCCGCTCGCTGGTCTCCTTCGCCAACACCAGCAGCAAGGACACCAACGTCCGGCTGGTGACGCTGGCCCCGGCCGCCGCGCCGGACAAGCCGACCACGCCCTCCGCCAAGCTGGACATCGCGGTCGGCGCCGCGGCCGGGGTGCTGCTCGGGTCGCTGGTGATGACGACCCGCCGCCGCGGCGGGGCCGCCGCCGAGCCCGAGGCCGTCGAGAGCGTCGAGAGCGTCGAGACCGCCGTGGCCCCGCAGGCCCCGCAGGCCGCCGAGCCGGCCGAGGCCCCGGCCACCCCCCGCCCGCGCAGCGGGGAGCGGGCCGCCGAGGCCGAGCCCCGGCCCCAGCCGAAGCGCGAGTCGAAGGCCGAGCCGAAGAGCGGGGCCAAAGCCGTGGCCGAGCCCGAGTCGAAGTCCGAGCCCGAGGCCGCCGCCAAGCCCTCGGCCAAGGAGAAGGCCGCCGCCGGGAGCAAGCGATGAGCACCGAGGCCCGCGCCGCCGGCCTGCCGGCCCAGTCGGCGGCGCCGTCCTGGACCACCGAGCTGCGCCGCGAGGACGACGCCCTGGACACCCTCGCCGAGGAGTGGGACGACCTGACGACCCGCTGCCGAACCGCCACCTTCTTCCAGACCGCCGCCTGGCAGCGCTCCTGGTGGCGCCACTACGGCCGCCCCGGCGCGCTGCTGGTGCTGCTGGTCCGCCGGGACGGCCGGCTGGTCGGCGCGGGCGCCTTCATGCGGCGCCCCGGCCCGTTCGGCGGCCTGACCGGCCTGGGCGCCGGGCTGGTCGACTACGGCGACGTCCTGCTCGACGACGAGTGCGCCGACCGGGCCGCCGCCGAGTTCGCCGCCGCCCTCCCGATCACCCGGCCCTGGCACTGGCTGGAGCTGCGCGAGGTCCACCCCGAGGCGGCGGTGCAGCGGGTGTACGAGCACTGGCGCGGGTCCCGCCGGCGCTACCGGGACTCGCTCTGCCAGTACCTCCCGGCCGTCCCGATGGAGCGGCTGCTCAAGCGGGTGCCCGGCAAGACCGCCCAGCGCAGCCGGGTGAAGATGCGCAAGATCGCCGAGGCCGGGGTGCAGGTGCGCTCCACGCCGGTGACCGAGGTGCCCGCCGCGCTGGAGGGGCTGCTGCGGCTGCACTTCCTGCAGTGGCAGGACCGCGGCGTCACCCCCGAGCACCGGACCGAGCGCTTCGCCCGGCACCTGGCCGAGTCCATCACCGGGCTGGTCGCCACCGGCCGGGCGGCCGTCCACCAGTTCCACCTGAACGGCGAACTGGTCGCGGTGAACCTGCTGCTGCTCTGCCCCTCCTTCGGCGGGCTGTACCTGTACGGCGCCCATCCGGCGCTGCGCGAGCGGCTGGACATCGCCGGGCTGCTGTTCAACGCCGCCCTGGACGAGACGGTCGGCGCGGGCATCCCGGTGCTCGGCCTGCTGCGCGGTCAGGAGCCGTACAAGCAGCGCTGGCGGCCGGACCAACTCCACAACCAGCGGCTGCTGTTGGGACCGGCGGGGGCGGCCCCGGCGGCCGCCGCCCGGGCCGGGGCGGTGCACGCCCGGCAATCGGCGGCGCACCTGCTGCGCACCCGCTTCCCCAAGCTGAGGGAGGCCCTGCTGGCCCGCCGCCGCGGCTGAGCGCCCACACCGCCCGCCGCTCACCGCCGCGAGGGTGTCCCGGCCGAGGAGGGACTCGCCGTCGCACCCGGCACTGCGGGGGCACCCGGCGCGGCGGGCGGGGTCGGCCGCGCCGGCGCGGCGGCCGGAGCGCTCGGGGCCACCGGCACGATCGGGGCGGGGGGCGCCGTCGGCACCACCGCCGGCGCTCCCTTCGAACCGGACATCAGCTGCTTGAACGCGGCGGTCGAGCGCGGATTGTTCTTGCACTGGTAGAAGCCGTGCGGGCAGTAGTCGGTGACGGTCTGGTAGGCGGTGTCGTGAGTGCGCATCCACTCGACCATCCGCCGGACGAACTCGGGGTTGTCGCCGTTGCGGAACAGTCCCCACTCCGGGTACGAGACCGGCTTGCCGTGCTTGGCGGCGAACTCCACCTGGTCCTGAAGGCCGTACGGCTCGCGCACGTAGTCGTCGAAGTCGCTTCCGGCGGGCTGGTCGTAGCTGTCCATGCCGATGATGTCGACCACGTCGTCGCCGGGGTAGCACTTGGTCCACGGGATCGCGTCCAGGCCCCGGGTCGGGTCGAAGTCGAAGCGGAACCGCTGCCCGGGCACCGAGCGCATCACCCCGACGATCCGCCGCCAGTACGCCTTCCACGCGGTGGGGTCGGGCTTGCAGCGGTGGGTGTAGGTGATGCCGTTCATCTCCCAGCCGAGGGTGATGACGGTGTCCGAGCCGCCGAGCGCGACCAGTCGGCGGGCGAGCCGGAGGAAGTGGCTGTCGAAGTCCCCGCGGGTGCCCTGGGCGAGCAGCTTGGCGACCTCGCCGTCCGGCACGTTCGCCTCATTGGGCACCAGCATCGGCACACCGAGCACCAGCATCCGGGACGGGTCGGCCAGTCGCCACTGCGACCACATTCCGAGCACGATCGACTCGCCCTCGATGTCGGCCCAGCCATTGCCCGCCAGATAGGTGTGGCCGACCTGCATGTTGGCGTCGCCGAGCCAGCGCGCGTACTCGCCGATCTGCGGGATGTAGTCGTCCCAGGAGCCGACGAAGGCGCCGAACGGCGGCTCGTGCCCCGGCCGCTGGACCGGCGGGCGGGGGGCGACGCCGCGCGGTTCGAAGGCGTCCGAGGAGAGGGCGTGCCGCTCGGTCTGGCTGAGCGGTGTCCCGGTCGGGACGCTGGCCGTGGCCATCAGCAGCAGAGCGGCGGCGGCCAGCGTCAGACGGCCGATTCGCATGGTCTCTCCTCCGGGCGTCGCGAGCGGGGCGGACAGTGACGACGGGGACGGACCGTGGCGTCACGCTCGCCGACAGTAGGGCCGCCGGAGGAAGAAAAGCCGAATGTCACCCTAAAGTGGGCGGCAATCGAACGCCGTCTGCCGCAACACCCGACCGGAGGCGTCCGTGTATCAGCTCTGTAACGTTCCGGCCGGGCCCGCGCGGCCTGCCGCCGAGCGCCCGGCCACCTGGCCGAGGACCCGACGACGCAGGTGGGCGGGTGGGCCTACGGGACGGGCGCGCGCAGCGGGCAGTGCGGCCGACACCATGCGCGAGCGGCGAATCCGGGCTGACTGGCCCGCCCGGTGAAAGGTACGCTCCGGCCGTGTCCTGGAAGCCGCCGCGTGTACTCACCCCCCGGTCGATCCTGCCTGCCCTGGCGGTGATGCTGGTCCTTGCGGCCGGTGCGGCGGCACACGCCAACAAGCCGGTGCCGTTCGGCGACCGGGTGGCGGGGCCGGGCGACGCCGAGGCGACCCCGGTGAACTCGCAGTCGGTCAACTCGGCCGACCTGGACCTCAAGGTGGTCGGCCCCGCACTGGAGGCCTACCACAAGACGACCGGCGAGCGGGCCTGGTCGTACCGCCGCGAGGGCGCCGAGGCGCTCTACGTGGCGATGGCCGGCGACAACGCGATCGTGGTCTGGGACGACGGCCTGGTCACCTCGGTGCGCCCGGGCGACCACGAGGTGCGCTGGCACCGCGCGGTGCCGGGCCTCGCGGACTACCTGCGCGCCGACGGCGAGCCGGGCGCCGACAAGCGCACCGAGGCCCAGCGCAAGCAGACCGCCGTGCAGCGGGCGGCCGCCGCGCTGCACACCGTCCAGCGGGACGGCTCGCCCTGGCTGGCAGTGGTGACGCCGAACCTGACCATGGGCCTGCGCGACGCCGACGGCGACCTGCGCTACAACGACCGGCCCTCGAACGGCTGTCTCTACGACCCGCTGCGCACCGTCCACACGGACTACGCGGTGCTCATCCCGCGCAGCTGCACCAACAGCAGCGGGCTGGCCGTCTCCGGCGGCATCACCGGCTACCGGCTGGACAGCAACGGCTGGGCGATGAGCACCGGCCCGGCGGCGGCGATCAGGGTGCTGGACGCCAGCCGGGTGGAGATCACCGACGGCCCGATCGTCCCGCCCAGGGTGTTCGACACCAAGGCGGCCGCGCCCGAGACGGCCTGCGGCGCCCCGGACGCCCCGTTCGCCGCGGTCCGCCCGCAGGGCGGCTGCGCCGACCCGTCGGCGAGCCCGACCGCGGACGCCCCCGCCGCCGCGGCCACCCCGGCGGCCGACCAGCCGACCGCCCCGGCAGCCTCCGCGACCGACCAGCCGGCCGCGGCGCAGCAGTAGCCGAGGCGCTTCGGGTACCCCAGGGCGGTAATCCCCTGGGGCGTTCGGCGCGGCCCGGTAGACTGGCCGCCATGGCTATCTTCTCCGGGCAATAGCGGGCGGCGGCGCCCCTTCCAGCGCGCCGACCGCCGATGAAGCCCCCTTCCCGCTGCCGGGCCCGGACCCGGCCGCCCGCCCACGTCCCAGGAGTAGTTCCCAGCCATGATTTCCGCCAACGCCCTTGAGCTGCGCGCCGGTGCCCGGGTCCTGATCGAGTCCGCGAGCTTCAAGGTCGCCGCCGGCGACCGGATCGGCCTGGTCGGGCGCAACGGCGCCGGGAAGACCACGCTCACCAAGGTGCTGGCCGGCGAGGGCCTGCCGGCCGCCGGTACCGTCACCCGTTCGGGCGAGGTCGGCTACCTCCCGCAGGACCCGCGCACCGGCGACCTGGACGTCCTCGCCAAGGACCGCATCCTCTCCGCCCGCGGCCTCGACACCGTGCTGAAGAAGATGCGCGAGAACGAGGACCGGATGGCCAACGGCAAGGGCGCCACCCGGGACAACGCGATGAAGAAGTACGCCCGGCTGGAGACCGAGTTCCTCACCAAGGGCGGGTACGCCGCCGAGGCCGAGGCCGCCACCATCGCCGCCGCGCTGGGCCTGCCGGACCGCATCCTCGGCCAGCCGCTGCACACCCTCTCCGGTGGTCAGCGCCGCCGCGTCGAGCTGGCCCGGATCCTGTTCTCGGACTCCGACGTGCTGCTGCTCGACGAGCCCACCAACCACCTGGACGCCGACTCGATCGCCTGGCTGCGGGACTTCCTGAAGACCTACAAGGGCGGCTTCATCGTCATCTCGCACGACGTCGACCTGGTCGAGACGGTCGTCAACAAGGTCTTCTACCTGGATGCCAACCGGTCCGCCATCGACGTCTACAACATGGGCTGGAAGCAGTACCAGCAGCAGCGCGAGGACGACGAGAAGCGCCGCAAGCGCGAGCGCGCCAACGCCGAGAAGAAGGCCGCGACGCTGAACGCGCAGGCCGACAAGATGCGCGCCAAGGCGACCAAGACGGTGGCCGCGCAGAACATGGCCCGCCGCGCCGAGAAGCTGCTCTCCGGGCTGGAGCAGGTGCGCCAGAGCGACAAGGTCGCCAAGCTGCGCTTCCCGGACCCGGCCCCCTGCGGCAAGACCCCGCTCACCGCGGCCGACCTGTCCAAGTCCTACGGCTCGCTGGAGATCTTCACCGGCGTGGACCTGGCGATCGACCGCGGCTCCCGGGTCGTCGTGCTCGGCCTCAACGGCGCCGGCAAGACCACCCTGCTGCGGATGCTGGCCGGGGTGGAGAAGCCGGACACCGGCGAAGTGATCCCGGGCCACGGCCTGAAGATCGGCTACTACGCGCAGGAGCACGAGACGCTCGACCCGGACCGCACCGTCCTGGAGAACATGCGCTCGTCCGCGCCGGACACCGACCTGGTACAGATCCGCAAGATCCTCGGCTCGTTCCTGTTCTCCGGCGACGACGTCGACAAGCCGGCCGGGGTGCTCTCCGGTGGTGAGAAGACCCGTCTGGCGCTGGCCGCCCTGGTGGTCTCCTCCGCCAACGTGCTGCTGCTGGACGAGCCCACCAACAACCTCGACCCGGCCAGCCGCGAGGAGATCCTGGGCGCGCTGCGCGAGTTCAGCGGCGCGGTCGTGCTGGTCACCCACGACGAGGGTGCGGTCGACGCGCTCCAGCCGGAGCGGATCATCCTGCTGCCGGACGGGGTGGAGGACCTCTGGAGTCCGGCCTACGCCGATCTCGTCAACCTGGCCTGACCGGAAGTAGACGCCGCATCCGCTTTTCGGACCAGAAAATCTAGTCCTCTCGGCGTGTCCGGGAATGAAGTAGACCCGGATTCCGTTTAAGGACTTCCTGTCGGCCCGCCACTCGATCGTGGTCGGGCCGACGCTGCTGATCAGCCCGTTCACGGCGAACGGCGGCATCTACCCGGGGGCGTGCACTCTGCGTGAGCGCCCTGATGCGCTCGGATCACCACCGCAGGACCAGGCATTTGCGACATCGACCTTGTCGAATGGGTGGCCAGGACGCGGTGGATGGGTGATCATGGGAATCTGACCGAGCAACGCTACGAGGAGGCACGGGTGGCCGAGACTCTGAAAAAGGGCAGCCGGGTGACCGGTGCCGCGCGTGAGAAGCTCGCGGCCGATCTCAAGAAGAAGTACGACTCCGGGGCGAGCATTCGCGCTCTCGCGGAGGAGACCGGTCGTTCGTACGGCTTCGTGCACCGGATGCTGAGCGAGTCCGGAGTGATCCTCCGGGGCCGCGGTGGTGCCACGCGGGGCAAGAGCAAGGCGACTGCTGGGGCCGGTTCCTGACGGTCCATCAGCTCATGGCTGGATGACGCGGCGGCACGGCGCCGACCGGAGAGACGACGGCTGGCCGCAGCTGGGCGTCCGCCCTCGGGTCGAGTGGACCGGCCGCCGATCGTCATGTCCGGATCCCGGGCCGTCCGATCTTTCCGGGCCGGGCCCTGCCCGTCCGCGCCCAGGTTTGTTACTCTCCGGTAGCCAAGTCCCTCGCCACCGGAGGTTCCCGCATGACCGCCCCCGCCACCGAACCGCAGGCCCCGAGCTGGGAGCGGGACGGCGTCCGCCTGGAGATCGACGGCGAACTCGCCGTCGTCACCCTCTGTCAGCCCAAGCGGCGCAACGCCCAGTCGCCCGCGCTCTGGCGCGCCCTCGCCGCTGCCGGGCGCGAACTGCCCGGCAGCGTCCGGGTGGTGCTGCTGCGCGCGGAGGGCGTCTCCTTCTCCGCCGGGCTGGACCGGGCCATGTTCACCGCCGAGGGCATCCCCGGCGAGCCCACCTTCCTCCAGCTCGCGGGCTCCACCGACAAGGAGCTGGACGACACCATCGCCTCGTACCAGGAGGCCTTCACCTGGTGGCGCCGCGCCGACCTGGTCTCCATCGCCGTCGTCCAGGGCCACGCCGTCGGCGCGGGCTTCCAGCTCGCCCTCGGCTGCGACCTGCGGGTGGTCGCCGAGGACGTGCAGTTCGCGATGAAGGAGACCTCGCTCGGCCTCGTCCCCGACCTCGCCGGGACCAAGCCGCTGGTCGAACTCGTCGGCTACGCCCGGGCGCTGGAGATCTGCGCGACCGGCCGCTGGGTCGGCGCGGAGGAGGCCGCCGCGATCGGGCTGGCCAACCTGGCCGTCCCCGGTGCCGAGCTGGACGCCGCCGCTCGCGACCTCGCCGCCGCCCTGCTGGCCGCGCCGCGCGGTGCCGTGATCGAGACCAAGGCGCTGCTGCAGGGGGCCGCCGGGCGCTCCTTCGAGGAGCAGCGGTCCGCCGAACGGGTGGCGCAGGCGCGGCGGCTGCGGGAGCTGGCCGGGATCGGCGACTGAGTCCGTAGGCCGTTCGTGCGAAGGCTCGGCCCCGGGGAACACCCGGGGCCGGGCCTTCGGCGTTCCCCGGGCGGCTTCCGCAATGCTCCCGGACTGCTCCCGGACTGCTCCCGGAGACGCTCCCGGCGGGCGGGGAACGTGGCGAAATGTCAGAGTTATGGAGGTTTGCGATATAGCTGGAGCCGTACGACGGGAGATGCGCCCCCATGCCTGACACTCCGACGCCCGCGACCCTGCACAAGACCCCCGGCAACGCCCCCACCCCCGGCCCGCCCGGTGCCAAGCCCGGCCCCGGCACGGGCGGCGGCGGGGACGGCGGCCGGCCGTTCGGCGAGCGCGGCCGGACGGCGCTGGCCGTCGGGGTGGTCGAGAAGATTGCCGGGATGGCCGCCCGGGAGGTCCCCGGCATTTACGCCCTGGGCTCCGGGCTGGCCCGCACCTTCGGCGCGATGCGGGACCGGGTGCCCGGCGGCAAGTCCAGCATCGGACGCGGGATCAAGGCGGAGGTCGGCGAGAAGCAGACCGCGATCGACATCGCCCTGGTGGTCGAGTACGGCGTGGTGATCCCCGAACTGGCCCGCCAGGTGCGGGAGAACATCATCGCCGCGGTGGAGCGGATGACCGGCCTGGAGGTCGTCGAGGTCAACATCGCGGTCAACGACGTCCACCTCCCGGACGAACCGGAGTTCGAGGAGGAAGAGGAGCTGGTGACGGCGCCGGGGCAGCGGCCCAAGCTCAAATAGCACCCGGCAAACAGCACCCGGCCGCGGGGTCGGCCGGGGGTGTTCGGCGGAGGACGAGTTTGGCGGAGGACGAGGGAGTAGCGGATGAACCTGGCCATGGTCGGCCTGGTGGTGGGCATGGCCCTCGGCTTCGCCGGGTACTTCGGCGGGTTCGCGGCGTTCCTGCTGGTGGCGGCGCTCGGGCTGGTCGGCTTCGTGGCCGGGCGGTTGCTGGAGGGCGACATCGAGCTGGGCGACCTCGGGGACCTGCTCCGCGGTCGCGACCGGCGGCGTTGATGCGGGCCCCCGGGGCCGCCGCTGCCGCTGTCCCGGCCCGGCGGGGGCGGCTGCGGCTCGCGGACCGCGTCTACGCCCGGATCGCCGACCAGGCCGTGCGGGAGGCGCTCGCGGAGGCCTGGGCCGGGCGCTCGGTGAAGGGGGCGCCGCCCCACGTGTCGGTGGCGGTGCCGGGCAGCACGGTGAGGGTTCGGGTGGCGGTCGAGCTGCCGTTTCCGGCGGACCTCGCAGGGCTGGCCCGGGGACTGCGGGAGCGGGTGGGGGCACAGGTGGCCGGGCTGACCGGGACCAGGGTGTCCGAAGTGGTCGTCGTGGTGGAGAAGTTGGTCACCGGGGGAGCGTGGTGAGCGGAGCCGAGCCCGGGGAGTCCTCGGAGGCCGTGGAGCCCGGCGAGCCAACGGAGCCCGGGGAGCCTGCGCAGGCCGTGGAGTCTTCGCATGCCGGGGAGAAGGTGCCCCGGCTGCGGGCGACCCGGGCCGGGACGGCGGCGCTGGTCGCCACGGTGGTGCTGGTGGTGGCGGGGGCGCTGCTGTACGACGTGATCGCGGTGCGGGCCGGGCAGCCGGCCAAGCGGTGGCGGGCGCAGATCGCGGACGAGCTGGCGACGCGTCACCTGGACGACCTGTGGGTGCTGGTGGGGGCCGGGGTCGCGACCCTGCTGGGCGGGTGGCTGCTGTGGCTGGCCATCGCGCCCGGGCTGCGGCGGTGGCTGGTGCTGCGGCCGTACGGGGGGACGAGCGCGGCCATCGACAAGGGCGGGATCGGGCACCTGCTGGCCGACCGGGCGGCTGGGCTGCACGGTATCGACCACCTGCGGATTCGGGTGGGACGACGGAGGATCCGGGTGGTGGTGAGCGGGCCGACCGATCCGGCGGCGGTGCAGCGGCAACTGCGGGAGGAGCTCGGGCGGGTGGGGCTGGCGCGGCCGTTGCGGCTGGATGTTCGGACCCTGGGGAGTCGGGTGGCCGGCTGGGCCGCTGACGGGGCGCCGGGCGGGGGCGCTGGTGGGGGTCCCGACGGGGGCGCCGGTGGGGCGGGGGAGGGGGTGGCGGGGTGACTCGCACGGTCGTCAACCGGGTGCTGTCGGGGGTGGTGGGGGTCGTGCTGCTGGGGGTCGGGGCGCTGGTGCTGGCGGGCGGGCTTGACCTGTACCGGCGGTTGGGTGTCGATCCGCCGAGCTGGTGGCCGCTCACCTCGCCGGACCAGCCGGTGGTCAGCGCGCGTTCGCGGGCGAGGTGGGTCGGGTCCTCCTGGTGGTGGCCGACGGTGATCGGGGGGCTGACGGTGCTGGTGGTGGGGATGGCGTGGTGGCTGGTGGCGCAGCTGCGGCGGACCGGCCTGTCCAGCATCGCGGTGTCGACGCCGGGGGTGGGCGGGCTGCGGCTGCGGGTGAACGCGCGGGCGCTGGAGGAGGCGCTGGAGAACGGGACGGTGGTGCTTCCGGAGGTCGAGCGGGCGAGGGTGCGGCTGGTGCGGGCGCCGCGGCATCCGCGGTTGCGCGGGGCCGTACGGCTGACGCCGGGTGGGGATCCGGTGGGGCTGGTGCAGCACTTCGAGGACGGGCCCCGGGCGGACGCCCTGGGGAGCCTGGGGTTGGCGGAGCTGCCGGCCGAGCTGCGGATCCGGGTGTTGCAGCGGGCCCCCGTCGAGCGTCGGCGCTGGTGGGGTGGGCGTCGGCGTCGGCGGGGGCATCCGCGGGTGGTGTAGGCGGGTGGTGCGGGCGGGGCGTTCTAGAGGGAGCGGAGTGCGCCGCCGTCGACGGGGACCATGATGCCGGTCAGGTAGGAGGCGGCGGGGGAGAGCAGGAAGGCGGCGACCTTGCCGAACTCCTCGGGGGTGCCGTAGCGGCCGAGCGGGATGCCGGAGCTGTGCTGGGCACGGGCGGCGGCCGGGTCGGGGGCGAGGGAGTCGAGCTCGCGGACCCGGTCGGTGTCGATCCGGGCGGGGAGCAGGCCGAGCACCCGGATGCCGCGGGGGCCGAGTTCGTCGGCGAGGGCCTTGGCGGCCATGGCCAGGCCGGGGCGCAGGCCGTTGGAGATGCCCAGGCCGGGGATCGGCTGGCGGACCGAGCTGGAGAGCACGAAGCCGATCACGCCGCCGTCATGGAGGGCGGCGGCGGTGGTGCGGGCGATCCGGAGGGCGCCGAGGAAGACGGATTCGAAGGCGTCGCGCCAGGCGGACTCGGGGGTGGTCTCGACCGGGCCGGCCTGGGGGCCGCCGACGCTGATCAGGACGCCGTCGAGACGGCCGAAGCGGTCCTGGGCCTCGGCGATCAGACGCTCGGCGGTGTCGGGGGCGGCATTGTCGGCGACCAGGCCGTGGGCGGTGCCGAGGGTGTTCAGTTCGGTGACGGCGGCGTCGACGGCCTGCTGGGTGCGGCCGCTGATGAGGACGCGGGCGCCGTCGGCGGCGAGTTCGCGGGCGGCGGCGAGGCCGAGGCCTCGGGTTGCGCCGGTGACGATGTAGGCCTTGTCCTTGAGTCCTAGATCCATGGGGACATCTTGCCCGGTAGGGGTGTCGGGGTGGGGGTGGGTTTTCGGTGCGGGCGCGCGGGCTTCGCCCTGGCGCGCCCGCAGGGGTGGCGGTCGGGTGCCGGCTGGCGTTGACGTCGGGGGCAAGGTTTACGGTCGTTGCGGCTGTACGGGAGGAGTGGTTCGGCGTGCGGATCGGGGAGTTGGCGGAGCGGGCGGGGACGACCACGCGGGCGTTGCGGTACTACGAGCAGTTGGGGTTGTTGCCGGCTCGGCGGGCGGGCAACGGGTACCGGGCGTACGACGAGGGGGATCTGCGGCTGTTGCGGGAGATCCGGATGCTGCAGGACTTCGGGTTCGGGTTGGAGGAGACCCGGCCGTTCGTGGAGTGTCTGCGGGCGGGGCACCCGGAGGGGGATTCGTGTCCGGCTTCGCTGGAGGTGTACCGGCGGAAGCTGGCCGAGTTGGACGACTGCATCGCGAGGTTGCGGGACGTCCGGCGGCAGGTGGCCGGGCAGTTCGAGCGGGCGGTGCGGGCGCGGGACGAGCTCGCGGTTTCCGAGCAGCCGCCACTGTGTGAACTGACGAAGGAGTAGGCGATGGTGGAGATCGCGGGTGTGCCGGCGGTGACGGACGAGACGTTCGCCGCGGAGGTGTTGGCGGCGGAGGGGCCGGTGCTGGTGGACTTCACGGCGGACTGGTGCCCGCCGTGCCGGATGATGGCGCCGGTGCTGGCGGACGTCGCACGGGAGGAGGCGCACCGGCTGCGGGTGGTGAGCGTCGATGTGGACAGGAATCCCCGTACGCAGGCGGCGTACGGGGTGCTGTCGATGCCGACGCTGATGGTGTTCCGGGGTGGGCAGCCGGTGCGGTCGGTGGTGGGGGCGCGGGCGAAGGCGCGGTTGTTGCGGGAGTTGGAGGACGTGCTTTAGGCCGGGAGGGCGTCGAGGGGGACCTCGGGTTCGGCGGCCTGCTTGGCGCGGTCCTTGGCTTCGCGGCGGATGAGGATCCAGACGCCGACCGGGATCATCGCGGTGAACAGCCACCACTGGATGGCGTAGGCCATGTGCGGGCCGATGTCGGAGTGGTCGGGCTCGGGGATCAGCTCGGGCTGGTCGGCCGGGGCCGGGGTGGTACCGGTGAGTTCGAGGTAGCCGCCGAGCAGGGTGGTGCCGGTCTCCTTGGACTGCTGCTCGGTGTTGATCAGGTTGAACTGGCGGGCGGGCAGGCCGGCCCGGTCCTTGACGAAACCGCCGCTGCTGCCGGCGGTCTCGTCGGAGCGCAGGCGGCCGGTGAGGGTGACCTCGCCGGTGGGAGCGGCCGGGACGGGCGGGTACTCGGTGGCGCCGTCGCCGGAGGCGACCCAGCCGCGGTTGACCAGGACGGTGCCCTTGCCGTCGGAGAGCTTCAGCGGGGTGACGACGAAGTAGCCGATGGTCCCGTTGGAGTCGGTCCGCTTGCGGACCACGAACTCGTGCGCCGGGTCGTACTGCCCGGTGGCCGTCACCGCGCGCCAGGTGAGGTCCGTGGGCACCGCGGAGCCGGGGGTCGGCGACAGAGTGTCGAAGGGCTCGGGCGAGGCGGTGAGGGCCTTGCCGATCAGCTCGTTCCGGGCCACCCGCGCCTCGTGGCGGTGCAGCTGCCAGAAGCCCAGCTTGATCGTCGCGGGGATCAGCAGCAGCGCGATCAGCATGGTGATCAGCCACTGCCGGGTCAGCAGAAAACGGTACACATGGGAACCGTACGCCGACCTCACAACCGGCTCACGCACCGGGGTGCGGGGCGACCTCACGCAGCAGCTGGAGGTAGGCGTCCTCGCCGACCACCGGGGTGCCGACCTCGCGGGCCTTACGGGCCTTGCCGCTCCAGCTGCTCGGCTCGTTGGTGACCAGCAGGCTGGTGAGCCGGCTCACCGAGGTGGCGATGTGCAGGCCGGCCTCGACGGTGCGGTCCTCCAGCACCTCGCGGTCGGTGGCGGTGTCGCCGGTGAAGGCCACCCGCATGCCCTGGACCAGGGGCTTGCCGTCCTCCCAGCGCCCCGGGTTGGGGTACGGGCAGGGCGGGCGTTTCTTGGCCTGGCGGTACTGGGAGCCGGTCCAGTTGGCGCGACCGGGGGTGGCGGGCTCGTCCTCGCCGAGGTCGGTGACCGCGACGCAGGTCTGCAGCGGCAGTGCGAGGCCGGAGCTGCGGGCCAGGTGCAGGCTGGGGCGGAAGGCCTCGGCGAGCACCCGGGCGTCGTCCAGGGCGTTGTGGGCGTGGCGCTGCTGGACGCCGAAGTGGGCGGCGAGCGAGGCGAGCTTGCCGTTGGGCAGGGGCAGGCGCAGGTCGCGGGAGAGGACCATGGTGCACAGCCGCTGCTCGACCGGGGCGCGGCGGCCGGCCCGGGAGAACTCGCGGGAGATCATGTTCCAGTCGAAGAGCGCGTTGTGGGCGACCAGGACCCGGTTCTCCAGGCGGGTGGCGAACTCGTCGGCGATCTCGGGAAAGGTCGGGGCGCAGGAGAGCAGCTCGGCGGTGAGGCCGTGGATCCACACCGGGCCCGGGTCCCGCTCGGGGTTGACCAGGGTGTACCAGTGGTCGGTGACCTCGCCGTCCGGGTCCAGCTGGTAGACGCCCGCCGAGATGACGCGGTCGGACCGGCCGAGACCGGTGGTCTCGACGTCGACGACCGCGAAGCCCTCGGCGGGGGCTGCGGAGCGCTGGGCGGGGACCGGGGCGGTCCGCGGCGCGCCGTACGTCTCGGGCTGGATCGGTTGCATGGTCCAACAGGATAAGGGGCGCGGTGGTCGGGGCCGGTCGGAATGTTGTGACCCGAAAGCCGGAATAGAGTGGTCGGCGGGGGTGTCGTACGTCTGGTCGAGATCGTTTCCGGCCCGCGGGCCGGGTTTGTGTGAGGAAGAACGCATGCGCGCCACCGTGATCCACGGACCCAACGACATCCGGATCGAAGAGGTACCGGACCCGGTGATCCGGCACCCGACGGACGTCGTGGTCCGGGTGCTGAACGCCTGCATCTGCGGCAGCGACCTGTGGGCCTACCGCGGGGTGGCGGAGCGGGTGGCCGGCCAGCGGATCGGGCACGAGTTCCTGGGCGTGGTCGAGGAGGCCGGCACCGAGGTCCGCGACTTCGGCAGGGGCGATCTCGTGGTGGCGCCCTTCGTCTGGTCGGACGGGGTCTGTGAGTTCTGTCAGGAGGGGCTGCAGACCTCCTGCCCGCACGGCGGGTTCTGGGGGCAGGTCGGTTCGGACGGCGGCCAGGGCGAGGCGGTGCGGGTGCCGTTCGCGGACGGGACGCTGGTGAAGCTGCCGAAGGAGGCGGCGGGCGACGAGAAGCTGCTGCCGGGGCTGCTGGCGCTGTCCGACGTCATGTCCACCGGGCACCACGCGGCGGTCTCGGCGCGGGTGCGTCCGGGGGCGACGGTCGCGGTGGTCGGTGACGGCGCGGTGGGCCTGTGCGGCGTGCTGGCGGCGCACCGGCTGGGCGCGGGCCGGATCATCGCGCTGGGCCGTCACCCCGCCCGGACCGAGCTGGCTCGCCGCTTCGGGGCGACCGACGTGGTGGCCGAGCGCGGTGACGCCGCCGTCGAGGCGGTGAAGGAGCTGACCGGCGGCCTCGGCGCGCACGCGGTGCTGGAGGCGGTGGGTACCGAGGAGTCGATGCGGACGGCGATCTCGATCACCCGGGACGGCGGTGCGGTCGGTTACGTGGGTGTGCCGCACGGCGGCAGCGCGGGCGTCGACATCGGCCAGATGTTCGGCAGAAACGTTTCGCTGAACGGCGGCGTCGCGCCAGCCCGCGCGTACATCCCCGAGCTGCTGCCGGACGTGCTCTCCGGGGCCATCGAGCCCGGGCTCGTGTTCGACCGCACGGTCGACCTGGACGGCGTGCCGGACGGCTACCGGGCGATGGACGACCGCTCGGCGCTGAAGGTCCGGATCGCGTTCTGACGCGCTGACGAGCTGACGCGCTGATCTCACGGCACTGGCCTGTGCCGCCCCCTGACGGGGTGCGGCACAGGCCAGTGTTCGTTGAACGGTTTCTTTTCGGCCAAATGGATAGTGCGAGGGGGTGAACGACTGACTGATCGCTGTGAACCCCTTTCGGGGCGGGCGCGACGCTCCTAGCATTGCGCGGCGCGCACGAGACATGTGACGCCCCTCACGTTCGTTCATTCCCCTCGTGTGACCGCTATGCCGAAGGAGTGAGGAGACAGAGTGGATTCGCCGCCGATCACCACTACCGCCACGGAAGTCCAACTCATCGACGACAGCGAGGAGTTCATCAACCTCCGGCGCTCGTTCCGGAGCTTCGCCTTCCCGGTCACCATTGGCTTCGTGCTCTGGTACCTGCTCTACGTCCTGCTCTCCTGCTACGCACCCGGACTGATGGGAGCCAAGGTCGTCGGGCACATCAACGTGGCTCTGGTGCTCGGGCTGCTGCAGTTCGCCACCACCTTCGCCATCGCCGCCTGGTACGCCCGCTACGCGGACCGGCGGATAGACCCGCCCGCCACCGCGATCCGCGAGGCCCACGGCGCCGTCGTCCACGCTCCCCGGGAGTCCGCCGAATGATCGTGCTCGCCAGCTCCGCCACGGAGCACCGCGGCCTGACGATGGCCCTGTTCGGGCTCTTCGTGGTGGCCACCCTGGTCATCACCGTCTGGGCCGGGCGACAGAACCGCAGCGCCGCCGACTTCTACGCCGGCGGCCGCGGCTTCACCGGCTTCCAGAACGGCCTGGCGATCTCCGGCGACTACATGTCCGCCGCGTCCTTCCTGGGCATCGCCGGCACCATCGCCCTGGCCGGGTACGACGGCTTCCTCTACTCGATCGGCTTCCTGGTCGCCTGGCTGGTCGCGCTGCTGCTGATCGCCGAGCCGCTGCGCAACTCCGGCCGCTTCACCATGGCGGACGTGCTCGCGTTCCGGATGCGCCAGCGCCCGGTGCGCACTGCGGCCGGGGTGTCCACCATCGTGGTGTCGATCTTCTACCTGCTGGCCCAGATGGTCGGCGCAGGGGCGCTGGTGGCCCTGCTGCTGGGGGTCACCGGGGAGGGGGCCAAGCGCTGGACCATCCTCGCGGTGGGCGCACTGATGATCATCTACGTGGTAATAGGGGGCATGAAGGGCACCACCTGGGTGCAGATCGTCAAGGCGGTGCTGCTGATCGTCGGCGCGGCGCTGATGACCGTCCTGGTGCTCGCCAAGTACCACTTCAACCCCTCGGAGCTGCTCGGCGCGGCCGCCTCCGCGAGCGGAAAGGGAGCGGCGTTCCTCGAACCCGGGCTGAAGTACGGGGCCAGCAACACTTCCAAGCTCGACTTCATCAGCCTGGGAATCGCGTTGGTGCTCGGCACCGCCGGCCTGCCGCACATCCTGGTCCGCTTCTACACCGTCCCCACCGCCAAGGCGGCCCGCAAGTCGGTGCTCTGGGCGATCGGCATCATCGGCGTCTTCTACCTGATGACCCTGGCGCTCGGCTTCGGTGCGGCGGCACTGGTCGGCCGCAGCGGCATGGTGGCCGTCGAGGGCAAGACGCCGTCCGGGAACACCGCGGCGCCGCTGCTCGCCGAGCAGCTCGGCGGCGGGTCCGGCACCACCGGCGGGGCGATCATGCTCGCGGTGATCTCGGCGGTCGCCTTCGCCACCATCCTCGCCGTGGTGGCCGGGCTCACCCTCGCCTCCTCGGCCTCCTTCGCCCATGACCTGTACGCCAACGTGATCCGGCGCGGGAAGGCGAGCGAGAAGGAGGAGGTGCGATCGGCGAAGTGGGCCGCGGTGGTGATCGGCGCGATCTCCATCGTGCTCAGCCTCTACGCGGGCAAGCTCAGCACCGCGGCCCTGGTGGCGCTGGCCTTCGCGGTGGCCGCCTCGGCGAACCTGCCGACCCTGCTCTACTCGCTGTACTGGAAGCGCTTCACCACCGTCGGCGCGGTCAGCTCGGTCTACGCCGGCCTGATCTCCTCGGTGGTGCTGGTGGTCTTCTCCCCGGTCCTGTCCGGGGGCAAGAGCTCGCTCTTCCAGGGCGTCGACTTCCACTGGTTCCCGTTGGAGAACCCCGGCCTGGTCTCCATCCCGATCGGCTTCCTGGCCGGCTGGCTCGGAACCCTGCTGTCCAAGGAGCGTCCCGACCCGGCGAAGTACGCTGAACTGGAGGTCCGCTCACTGACCGGGCTGGGCGCCCACTGATCGTCCCGTGATGACTATGCTGGCCCGGCCCCCGCCGCGACGGTGACCGGGCCGGCCGCATTTCGGGAAGGGACGCACGTGCTGCTCGACACCTTCGGACGACAGGCGGTCGACCTGCGGGTCTCCCTGACCGACAGGTGCAACCTCCGCTGCACCTACTGCATGCCGGAGGAAGGCCTGCAGTGGCTGGCCAAGCCCGACCTGCTGACCGACGAGGAGATCGTCCGGCTGGTCACCCTGGCCGTCCGGGACCTGGGCGTGCGCGAGGTCCGCTTCACCGGCGGCGAGCCGCTGCTGCGCCCCGGACTGGTCGCGATCGTGGCCGCCTGCTCGGAGCTGGAGCCGCGCCCCGAGCTGTCCCTGACCACCAACGGCATCGGACTGGCCCGCACCGCGACCGCGCTGCGCGAGGCCGGGCTCGACCGGGTCAACGTCTCGCTGGACACCCTCGACCCCGAGGTTTTCCACAGGCTCACCCGCCGCCGACGCCACCAGGACGTGCTGGACGGGCTGGCCGCGGCCGAGGCGGCCGGGCTGGCCCCGGTGAAGCTGAACGCGGTGCTGATGCGCGGGGTCAACGACCACGAGGCGGCCGACCTGCTGGCCTGGTGCCTGGAGCGGGACTACGAGTTGCGCTTCATCGAGCAGATGCCGCTGGACGCCCAGCACGGCTGGGACCGCTCGTCGATGGTCACCGCGGCGGAGATCCTCGACCTGCTGAGCGCCCGCTTCGCGCTCACCCCGGAGCCGTCCGCGGGCCGGGGCGCGGCGCCCGCCGAGCGCTGGGTGGTGGACGGCGGCCCGGGCCGGGTCGGCGTGATCGCCTCGGTCACCCGGCCGTTCTGCCGGGCCTGCGACCGGACCCGGCTGACCGCCGACGGGCAGGTGCGCAACTGCCTGTTCGCGACCGGGGAGACCGACCTGCGCACCGCGCTGCGCTCGGGGGCGGACGACGCGGAGCTGGCCGCGCTGTGGCGGTCGGCGATGTGGGGCAAGAAGGCCGGGGCCGGGATCGACGACCCGGAGTTCCACCAGCCCGAGCGGCCGATGTCGGCGATCGGGGGTTAGAGCCCGTCCGGCTGCTCGGTCTCGGGCCCCTCAGGAGTCTTGGGGTAGTCGGCGAAGGCGACGACCTCCTTGAGGAAGCCGCGCACGCCCAGGAACTGGGACAGGTGCTCGCGGTGCTCCTCGCAGGCCAGCCAGGTCTTGCGCCGGTCCGGGGTGTGCAGCTTGGGGTTGTTCCACACCAGCACCCAGTGGGCGTCCGCCCGGCAGCCCTTGGCGGAGCAGATCGGCGTCTGCGGGGTGTCCATCGGAGCCGTCCTCGGTGCTCGGCGGGTTGATCGTCGCCGCCAGTCTTTCACGGGTCCCCGACGATCGGACCGGGCCCGTCCGGATCCGGACATGGCGACGCCGGGCAGCCACGGGGGGAGCCGCCCGGCGTCGGTCCGTCGCTCCGACGGGGGATGCGGAGCGCGTACGCAGTATGTCACGCCGAGACCCTCGGATGGGGAGGTCTTGCATGATTAATCTGAGCTTCTTTTGAGCTTTCGTCGAGGCGATTCCGTCTCAACCACCGCGCAGCGGACGGTCAGTCCGCGTCCTGTGAAGCTTCGGTGCCAGCGGGCTCTGCCTGTCCTGTACCAGCCGGCGCACCAGCCCCACCCGTACCGCCGGGGCCGAGCATCAGAGGGGTGTCGTGCGGGATGTCGAAGGTGCTCGGCAGGCCCGGTGCCCGCTCCCGGCCCGCGTTGGCGACCAGCACCGCGAAGTACGGCAGCAGCACGCCGCCCGCCAGCGCGGCGATCGCCAGCCATCGCTGGACGTCCCACAGCACCACCGCGAGCAGCACGCAGAGCGTGCGGATCAGCATCGAGATGACGTAGCGGCGCTGACGCCCCCGGACGTCCTCGGACAGGCTGCTGCGAGCCCCCGTGATCCGGAAGACCTGCCCGCCGTCGGCGCTCTTGCCCATGTGTCTACCGCCCTCGTCCACGCACCCGCGCGCCGTGCCGCGCGGCCTCCTCACGGTACGCCCGGGGGCCGGGGACGACGAGACCGGGTGGGCGGGGCCCACCCGGTCGGGCGTGATAGGGGAGCCGTCCGGCGGCAGGAGCGGCTAGGAGCGACGGGAGAGGTACTGCGGGGGGACGGCGTCGGTGAGCCAGACGCCGTTCTCGCTGAGCCGGAACTCGTGGCCGGCCGCCGCCATCGCGGCCGCGTTCACGGTCAGCACCACCGGGCGGCCGTGCCGGGCGCCGACCCGGGTCGCGGTCTCGGTGTCCGCCGACAGGTGTACGTCCTGGCGGGCCATCGGGCGCAGGCCCTCGCGGAAGATCGACGCCAGGTGGCGGTCGGCGGTGCCGTGGTACAGCACGTGCGGCGGCACGGCGGCGGTCAGGCCGAGGTCGACCGCCACCGTGTGGCCCTGGTTGGCGCGGATCGAGAGACCGTCCGGCGAGTAGCCGAAGCGGCGCTTGTTGTTGGTGGCCACCACGTGGTCGAGCTCGGCCCGGGTGACCGGCCTGCCCTTCGCCTCGAGGGCGGCGAGCAGCACGTCGATCCCGACCCAGCCGGACCCGTCCAGCGTGATCCCCACCAGCTCCGGCTCGTGCCGCAGGATGCGCGACAGCATCTTGCTCGTCCTGACCAGCCGCTTCTCGTCCATCATGTCTCTCGTATCCCCCCGTTGGTCAGTTGCTAAGAGGCCTGGCTGACCGAACTCATGTTGAAGTCCGCGACACGCACGGGTGGCATCGCGGTGCGGGTGAAGTAGTCGCTCCACTCGCGGGGCAGGCAGCGTTCGGTGCGGCCCACCTCGGTGATCCGGCCGAGCAGGTCGACCGGGGACTCGTTGAACCGGAAGTTGTTGACCGCGCCGACCACCTCGCCGTTCTCCACCAGGTACACGCCGTCCCGGGTGAGGCCGGTGAGCAGCAGCGTCGCCGGGTCCACCTCGCGGATGTACCAGAGGCAGGTGAGCAGCAGGCCGCGCTCGGTGCGGGCGATCATCTCGTCCAGGGTCGGCGCGGACTCCTGGTCGGCCGTCTCCAGTACCAGGTTGTCGATCGCCGGGCGCAGCGGCAGGCCGGTGAGGCCGGCCGCGTGGCGGCTGGTGATCAGCTCGGTCAGCACGCCCTCGCGGATCCAGTCGGTGGCGTTGATCGGCGCGCCGTTGTCGAAGACCGAGACGTCGCCGCCGCTGCGGTGCGCCAGCACGAACGGGGCGGCCTCCAGGCCCGCCTCGCGCGGGTCGGAGCGCAGCGTCAGCGGCAGGCCGGCGAGCTTGTCGCCGATCCGGGTGCCCCCGCCGGGCTTGGAGAAGACGGTCCGCCCCTCGTGGGCGTCCCGGCCGCCGGAGGACCAGTGGAGGTACACCATCAGGTCGGCGACGGCCGAGGGCGGCAGCAGCGTCTCGTACCGCCCGGCCGGCAGGTCGACCTTGCGGGCGCCCCAGCCGAGGCGCTTGGTCAGCTCGGTGTGCAGGGCCTCGACGTCGATGTCGGTGAAGTCCTGGGTGGCGGCGCCGATCCAGGCCGAGCCGGACAGGTCGGCGGTCTTGGCGTTGATCTCGACCATGCCGGTGGGCTGGTCGTGGCGCAGCCGCAGGCCGGTGGAGCTGCCCAGGTAGCTGGTGGTGATCTCGTGCCGGGCGAAGCCGTACAGCAGCTCGCCCTGCGCGGCGGCGCGGGCGAAGGCCTCGCCGAGGGCCGGGCCGAAGGCGTCGAACACCTCGATGGAGGTCTCCGCGGGCGGCTGGGTGAAGTGCGGGGAGGGCGGCTGGTCGACGACCAGCGGCTGGGCGTCCTCGGCCGGGCCGGCCGCGCGGGCGGCGTCCTCGGCGGCCCGGACCAGGCCCTCGACGTCCTCGGCGGCGACGGCCTCGCGGGAGACCACGCCGGAGGCGGTGCCCTCGGCGCCGGCCACGGTGGCGATCACGGTGAGGCGGCGGCCGCGGGTGACCCCGTTGGTGGTCAGCGCGTTGCCGGCCCAGCGCAGGTTGGCGGTGGACTCCTCGTCGGCGATCACCACGCAGCCGTCGGCGCGGGAGAGGCCGAGTGCCAGCTCGACGAGTTCGTGGGGCTGCATCGCGGTCATCAGTGACCCGCCTCCTGCTGGGTGTTGAGCACGTTGACGTTGCGGAACAGCGCCGACGGGCAGCCGTGGCTGACCGCCGCGATCTGGCCGGGCTGCGCCTTGCCGCAGTTGAAGGCGCCGCCGAGGACGTACGTCTGCGGGCCGCCGACCGCCGCCATCGAGCCCCAGAAGTCGGTGGTGGTGGCCTGGTAGGCGAAGTCCTTGACCTGGCCCGCGAGTTCGCCGTTCTTGATGGCGTAGGCGCGCTGGCCGGTGAACTGGAAGTTGTAGCGCTGCATGTCGATCGACCAGGAGCGGTCGCCGACGATGTACAGGCCGTTCTCCACCTCGGCGAACAGGCCCTCGGTGTCCGGGCCGTCGGCGGCGGGCTGGAGCGAGACGTTGGCCATCCGCTGCACCGGGACGTGCGCCGGGGAGTCCGCGAAGGCGCAGCCGTTGGAGCGTTCGAAGCCCTTCAACTTGGCCATGCCGCGGTCGAGTTGGTAGCCGACCAGGACGCCGTCCTTGATCAGGTCCCAGGACTGGGTGGCCACGCCCTCGTCGTCGTAGCCGATGGTGGACAGACCGTGCTCGGCGGTGCGGTCGCCGGTGACGTGCATCAGCCCGGAGCCGTACTCGAGCGTGCCGAGCTGGTCGAAGGTGGCGAAGGAGGTGCCCGCGTAGGCGGCCTCGTAGCCGAGCGCGCGGTCCAGCTCGGTGGCGTGGCCGATCGATTCGTGGATGGTCAGCCAGAGGTTGGACGGGTCGATGACCAGGTCGTAGCGGCCCGCCCGGACGCTCGGGGCCTTCATCTTCTCCGCCAGCAGGACGGGCAGTTCGGCGATCTCCGCGTCCCAGTCCCACTCGGTGCCGGTGACGTACTCGTAGCCGCGGCCGACCGGCGGGGCCAGGGTGCGCATCGAGTCGAAGGCGCCGGTGCGCTCGTCGACCGAGGTGGCCTCCAGGTCGGAGTGGAGCCGGATCCGCTGCTGGGTCGTCATGGTGCCCGCGGTGTCCGCGTAGAACTTGTTCTCCTGGACGGTCAGCAGGGCCGCCTGGACGTGCGAGACGCCCTCGGCGGCCAGCAGCCGGGAGCTGCGCTCGGCGAGCAGGGCGGTCTTCTCGGCGTCCGGCACCTCGAAGGGGTTGACCTCGTACGCGGAGACCCAGGTGACGTCCCGGTGGACGGGCTCGTCGGCCAGCTCGACCCGCTCGGTGGAGCCGGCCGCCCGGCTGATCCCGCCGGACAGGCGGGCCACCGCGACGGCCTGCGCGGCGACCTTCGCCGCGGCGTCGGGGGTCAGGTCCACCCCGGCGGCGAAGCCCCAGGCGCCGTCCAGCAGGACGCGGACGGCGAAGCCGAGCTGCACGCTGTCGGAGGTGCCGGCCGGGCGGGCGTCGCGCAGCCGCCAGGAGGCGCTGCGGACCCGCTCCAGGCGGAAGTCGGCGTGGCTCGCGCCGAGTTCACGGGCCCGGGTGAGGGCGGCGTCGGCCAGGGTGCGCAGCGGGAGGGCGAGGAACAGCGGATCGACGGCGCGCCCGGTCGGGGCGCCGGCGCTGACGGCCGGAGGGATCGGAGGCAATCGGGCTCCCAGGTCGCGGAGGGTGACGGTGCGGGTGCCCACAGGGGCGCCCGTACCGCATCATTTCCCGTCCACCGGGTTTCCGGCCAGCGCATTTCGACCCGTGCGCCGCGGTTTCGGCCGACGTCTCCTACCGGGCCGTCAGGAGACGGACTCCCACCAGCCGTCCAGCTCCGGAGGGTTGTCCACGTCGACCCGCTCGCCGGGGCGCGGCACGGCCAGCGGGACGGCCTGGGCCTTGGCCTCCTTGAGCAGCCGCTCGATCGGTTCGGCCCACGGGTGCAGGCCCAGGTTGAAGGTGCACCAGTGGACCGGCACCAGCAGCCCGGCGTTGAGGTCGCGGTGGGCGAGGACGGCGTCCTCGGGGGTCATGTGGATGTCCGCCCAGGCCGCGTCGTAGGCGCCGATCTGCACCAGCGCGGCGTCGAAGGGGCCGTGCTGCTCCCCGATCCGGCCGTAGCCCTCGAAGTAGCCGGAGTCGCCGGTGTAGAAGACCTTGCGGGTGGGGCCGGCGATCACCCAGGAGCCCCACAGGGTGGTGTTGCGGGTCAGGCCGCGGCCGGAGAAGTGGTGCGCGGAGGTGAGGGTGACCACCAGCTCGCCCAGGGTGCAGGTCTCGTCCCAGTCCAGCTCGATGATCCGGTGCTCCGGGACGCCCCAGCGGCGCAGGTGGCCGCCGATGCCGAGCGGCACCGCGAAGGGCGCGGACTGGCTGCGCACCAGGCGCTTGACGGTGGCCATGTCGAGGTGGTCGTAGTGGTCGTGCGAGATCAGCACGGCGTCGACCGGCGGCAGCTCCTCCAGCTCGACCGGCACCGGGTGCAGCCGCTTGGGGCCGACGTGCGCGGAGGGGGAGCAGCGGTCGCTCCAGATCGGGTCGAGCAGCACGCGGGAGCCCTCGATCTCCACCAGCGCGGAGGCGTGCCCGTACCAGGTGATCTCCACGCCCTCGGCGGCCGGGCCGGTCGCGGCGGGGCGGACGGTGGGCACCGGGTGGGCGGGGACGCGGCCGGTGCGCTCGAACATCATCCGGCGGACGGTGGCGGGGTCGACGCCGGGGGCGCCGGTCGTGCGGGCGAGTGTCGAGGGCGCGTTGTGGAAGACGCCGTCGCGGTACTGCGGGGAGTTGCGCACCCGCTCCTCGCGCTCGCCGTCCGGGCGTCGCCCGAACGCCGCCGGCAGGTCGCGCAGCGACCAGGCGGTCGCGCCCAGGCCCGCCGCCAGGGCGGTCAGCGCGAGCAGTCGTCCGCGTCGGTGGGTGCTCCCGGGCCGTGCCTTGGTCATGCGCCCTGCCTTCGTTCGTTCCTCGCCGGGACTGTTCGGGGAAGGGTACGGGGTCCCGGTCGGTCCACACCACGGGGGCAACGGGTGCGCCCGTCCGTGGTGTTCCCGCACGGTCACCCCGATCGGGGCGGTGCCCCGGCCTGCGGGTCGTCGGAGGGAGTGCCGGGTGCTGCGGGTGCGGATTGTCGGATTGCGACAGTTCCTCTGGTGCGGCGCTGTGGGAGCCCGATGCGCCGACACCGCCGGGCGCCCGATAGCGTCACACTGCGTACGCATTCCGACGTACGTGCTCACACACGGAGAGAGGTGGATCGTTGAGCCGCTCGGTTCTCGTCACCGGAGGAAACCGGGGCATCGGCCTCGCGATCGCCCAGGCCTTCGCCGAAGCGGGCGACAAGGTGGCCATCACCAGCCGTTCGGGTGAGGTGCCCGAGGCCCTGGTGAAGTACGACGTCCTCGCGGTGCGCTGCGACATCACGGACGCCGCGCAGGTCGACGCCGCCTTCACCGAGATCGAGCAGAAGCACGGCGCGGTCGAGGTGCTCGTCGCCAACGCGGGCATCACCCACGACACCCTGCTGCTGCGGATGTCCGAGGAGGACTTCACCTCCGTCCTGGACACCAACCTGACCGGCACCTTCCGCGTGGTCAAGCGCGCCTCGAAGCTGATGATGCGGGCCAAGAAGGGCCGCGTGGTGCTGATCTCCTCCGTGGTGGGCCTGTCCGGCTCGCCGGGCCAGGCGAACTACGCCGCCTCCAAGGCCGGCCTGGTCGGCTTCGCCCGGTCGCTGGCGCGCGAGCTCGGCCCGCGCAACATCACCGTCAACGTGGTGGCCCCCGGCTTCGTGGACACCGACATGACCGCCGTGCTCACCGACGAGCGCCGCGCGGAGATCGTCTCGGGCGTGCCGCTGGGCCGCTACGCGGCGCCCGCCGAGGTCGCCTCCACCGTGCGGTTCCTCGGGTCGGACGAGGCCGCGTACATCACCGGAGCCGTCATTCCCGTCGACGGCGGATTGGGCATGGGTCACTGATCATGAGTGGAATCCTCGAAGGCAAGCGGATCCTGATCACCGGCGTGCTGATGGAGTCCTCCATCGCCTTCCACGCCGCCAAGCTCGCGCAGGAGCAGGGCGCGGAGATCATCCTCACCGCCTTCCCGCGCCCGAGCCTGACCGAGCGGATCGCCAAGAAGCTGCCGAAGCCGGTCAAGGTGCTGTCGCTCGACGTCTCCAGCGCGGAGGACCTGGCGGGCATCGCCGACCAGGTCCGCGAGACCCTGCCGACCCTGGACGGCATCGTCCACTCGATCGGCTTCGCGCCGCAGGACGCGCTGGGCGGCAACTTCCTGGACACCCCGTGGGAGTCCGTGGCCACCGCGATGCACGTCTCGGCGTACTCGCTGAAGTCGCTGACCATGGCGCTGATGCCGCTGATGCAGGACGGCGGCTCGGTGGTCGGCCTGACCTTCGACGCCCAGTTCGCCTGGCCGCAGTACGACTGGATGGGCCCGGCCAAGGCCGCCCTGGAGTCGACCAGCCGCTACCTGGCCCGTTACCTGGGCCCGCGGGACATCCGCTGCAACCTGGTCTCGGCCGGCCCGCTCGGCTCGATGGCCGCCAAGTCCATCCCGGGCTTCGGCGACCTGGCCGACACCTGGAACCACCGCTCCCCGCTGAAGTGGGACCTGAGCGACCCGGAGCCGGCCGGCCGCGCCATCGTCGCGCTGCTGTCGGACTGGTTCCCGAAGACCACTGGCGAGATCATCCACGTCGACGGCGGTCTGCACGCCATCGGCGCCTGATCTGCTGGAGCCTGATTCGCTTCAGGTCGCCGCTGCCCGGCACCCCCTCCACGGGGGTGCCGGGCAGCGGCGTTTCCCTTGCGGGCGAGTCACAGCCGCTCACGCCTCGGCGGTGGCGCAGGCGCCGATGGCGCGGCCGGCCTCGACCGAGGCGCGCTGGGCGTCGCCGGCCCGGATGGCGTCCAGGATGGTGTCGTGGCCGATGTAGCGCTCGGCGATCAGCTCGGGGCCGACGTCGTTGCGCAGGTGCGCGCGGGTGACCTCGCCGAGGTCGGCGTAGACGGCGAGCAGCACGTCGTTGTGGGCGGCGGCGACCACGGCCTGGTGGAAGGCGGCGTCGGCCTGGACGAAGTCCTCGGCGTCGCCGGAGTGCCAGGCGGCCTCGCGGCGGCCGAGCGCGGCGTCCAGCAGGCCGAGGTCACGCGCGGTGCGGCGGACGGCGGCCAGGCCCGCCGCGGAGGTCTCCAGTGCCGCACGCAGCTCGGCGACCTGCGCCTGGTCGGCGTCGGCGAAGCGGCGGTGCATCACCCCGGCCAGCTCGCTGGTGGCGAGCACGTAGGTGCCGGAGCCCTGCCGGATGTCGAGCAGCCCGTTGTGGGCGAGGGCGCGGACGGCCTCACGGACGGTGTTGCGGGCCACCCCCAGCTGTTCGACCAGCGCGGCCTCGGTGGGGATGCGCGAGCCGACGGGCCACTCCCCGGAGGTGATCTGGGCGCGCAACTGCGCGATCACCTGGTCGGACAGCGGGGTGCGCCTCGGCGATGACAGCGCCACGGGGACTCCTTGCGGCTACGGGGTGGGTGGGCCCGGGGGAAGTGGCCGGTGGATGAACGATCGGCACATCATGCCAATTCCAAGGTGCGTCAATTCATCCCATCATTCTATGATGACCTCCATGCCTCCCGCAGCAGATACCACCACCTCCCGACGAACCGAGGCCGGGCCGCAGACCGAGCGGCCCGCCGCCCCCGCCAAGTACCTCGGCTGGCTGTTCGTCGTCGCGATCGCCGCCGCCGCCTTCAACCTGCGCCCCGTGGTCACCAGCCTCGGGCCGCTGCTCGACCAGGTCCGCACCGACCTCGGGATGAACCCGACGCTCGCCGGGCTGCTCACCGCCGTCCCGTCGCTGTGCTTCGGGCTGTTCGGCTTCGCCGCGCCCACGGCGGCCCGCCGGATCGGGCCGATCGCGGTGATCACGGCCGGGATGGGCGCGATCACGGCGGGGGTGCTGGCGCGCTCCTTCGCCGGCGGCACCGCGGTGTTCCTGCTGCTCACCGCGCTCGCCCTGGCCGGTGTGGCGGTCTCCAACGTGCTGCTGCCGGTGGTGATCAAGCGGTACTTCCCGGAGAAGGTCGGGCCGATGATCGGCCTGTACTCCATGGCGCTGTCCGCCGGCACCGCGCTGGCCGCCGCCGTCACCGTGCCGCTGACCAGCGCACTGGGCGGCGACTGGCGCTACGGCCTGGGCATCTGGGCCGCCCTGGGCGCGCTCGCCCTGGTGCTCTGGCTGCCGGTGCTGATCGCCAAGCGCGAGCGCGGCGAGCACGCCGACGGCGCCGCGGCCCCCGCCAAGCTGCCGATCACCCGCAGCCGTACGGCCTGGGCGATGGCCTGCTTCTTCGGCCTCCAGGCCACCGGCGCGTACGTGGTGATGGGCTGGCTGCCGAAGATCTTCCAGGACTCCGGCGTCGACAAGGGCACCTCCGGGGTGCTGCTCGCGGTCACCATGGTGATCGGCGTGCCGGTCTCCTTCGTGCTGCCCAATCTGGCGGCCCGGCGCGGCGACCAGCGGCTGTTCGTGGTGGTGCTGGCCTCCTGCGGCATCGCCGGGTACGCCGGCCTGGCGCTCGCCCCGGCCGGGGCGCCGTGGGTCTGGGCGGTCCTGGTGGGCCTGTCCAACTGCGCCTTCCCGCTGGTGCTGACCATGATCGGGCTGCGCGCCCGGACCGCGGGCGGGGTGGCGCAGCTGTCCGCCTTCGCCCAGGGCGTCGGCTACCTGATCTCCATCCCGGGCCCGATCCTGATCGGCCGGATCTACCAGGTCACCGGTGAGTGGTACTGGCCGCTGGGCTTCCTGGCGCTGCTGCTGGTGCCGCAGATGCTGTTCGGACTGCGCGCGGCCCGGGCCCGGCACATCGAGGACGAGGCGGTCCACCCGGCGGCGAAAGTCACGGCCTGATGGTGAAGGCCAAGGCCTGATGGTGAAGGTCAAGGCCTGACGCTGAAGGTCAAGGCCTGACCAAAGCGGTGGGGCCGGGGATCGGCGGGCGTGTTCGAGGTGGGAGAATTCCGGACATGCCCGTTCTCGACCCGAATCCCACCGACGGCCGCAAGCAGCTCGGCCGTATCGCCTTCGCCTTCGCCGGCATCGTGGTGCTGGTGGCGGTCCTCGCCACCATCGCCGCCCGGATGGGCTGACCACCGCCCGTACCACCGCCGTCCTCCCGGTGACGCCCTGGCGAACGGGGCACGGTGGTACCCGCCACCCCCGGGAGTGGCGGCAACGGGAGCGTCGCGCCCCCGGGCGGCTTTTCTGCCAAGCTTGCTGGGTATGAGCGCCGAAACGCCCCGCAGGATCATCGTTCTCCGCCATGCCAAGGCCGACTGGCCGAACGGCGTGGACGACCACGAGCGGCCGCTGGCCGACCGGGGCCGCCACCAGGCCCCGGACGCCGGCCGCTGGATGGCCGATTCCGGGATCAACCCCGAATTCGTGCTCTGCTCCACCGCCCTGCGCGCCCGCGAGACGTGGAAGCTGGCCGCGCACGAGCTGCCCAAGCGGGCCCGCAGGACCGTCTACGAGGAGCGGATCTACGAGGCCAGTCCGGGCGAGATCATCGCCGTGCTCCAGGAGACCCCGGAGGAGTACGCGGACGTGGTGCTGGTCGGCCACAACCCCGGGGTGCTGGGCCTGACCCAGGTGCTGGCCGGGGACGCGGGCGACCGGGACGCGCTGGAGCGGCTGCGCATGGGCGGGTTCCCGACGGCGGCGGTCGCGGTGCTCAGCTTCTCCGGCTCCTGGAAGGGCGTCGAGCCGGGCGTGGCCCAGCTGGTCTCGTACCACACGCCGCAGGACTGAGGTCCGGAACGCACGCGAGGGGCGCGTGGATCGGATCCGCACGCCCCTCGTTCACGTCCGCAGGCCCTACTCGGTCGGGGTGCCGTCGTGCACGTCGGCCGCCTCGACCTCCTCGCGGGTGATGCCCAGCAGGTAGAGCACGGTGTCCAGGAACGGCACGTTCACCGCGGTGTCGGCGGCCTCGCGCACCACCGGCTTGGCGTTGAACGCCACCCCGAGCCCGGCCGCGTTCAGCATGTCCAGGTCGTTGGCGCCGTCGCCGATCGCCACCGTCTGCTCCAGCGGCACCTTCGCCTGCTCGGCGAAGCGGGCCAGCCAGCGGGCCTTCCCGGCCCGGTCCACGATCTCGCCGACCACCCGGCCGGTGAACTTCCCGTCCACCACCTCCAGGGTGTTGGCGGCCGCGAAGTCCAGCCCCAGCAGCTCCACCAGGTGGTCGGTGACCTGGGTGAACCCGCCGGAGACCACCGCGACCTGGAAGCCCAGCCGCTGCAGGGTACGGATCAGGGTGCGCGCGCCCGGGGTGAGCCGGACCTCCGCGCGGACCTTGTCCGTCACCGAGGCGTCCAGCCCCGCCAGCAGCGCCACCCGGGCCCGCAGCGACTCGGCGAAGTCCAGCTCGCCGCGCATCGCCGCCGCCGTCACCTCGGCGACCTGCTCCTCGCAGCCCGCGTGGGCGGCGAACAGCTCGATCACCTCGTCCTGGATCAGCGTGGAGTCCACGTCCATCACCACCAGGCGCTTGGCCCGGCGCTCCAGCCCGGCCGCCACCACCGCGACGTCCACCCGCTGGGCGGCCGCCTCCTGGGCCAGCTCGGCCCGCAACTCCTCGGTGGCCACACCCGAGACGGCCAGCTCGACCGCCGTCACCGGGTACTTGGCGAGGCGGAAGACACGGTCGATGTTGCCGCCCGCCGCGGTGATCCGGGAGGTCAGCGCGGAGACGGCGGAGGCGGTCAGCGGGTTGCCGAGCACCGTCACGTGCGAACGGCCCTCGCGGCGCGGCCGGTTGTCGCCGATGCCGGAGAGGATCTCGGCCTGGAGCTTCTGCTCGTCCGCCCAGCGGTGCACGGTGGCCCGCAGGCCGCCCTCCGCGCCGGGCGCGTGGGGCGGGGTGACCAGGGCGCACAGCGTGATGCGGCCGCGGGTGACGACCTGCTCGATGTCGATCACGTCGACGCCGAAGCCGGCCAGGGTGGCGAAGAGGCCGGCGGTGATGCCGGGGCGGTCCTTGCCGAACACCTTGACGAGCAGGGTGCGCTCGTCCGCGGTCCGGGGCTGGGCGGCGGGGAGGGGCTCAGCGGCCAAGGGCGATGCGTTCATGGTGAGTCCCACGCTACCCGTCGGCCCTCGGGCGGCGGGTACCCGTCCCACCTCGCGGGACACGGTGCGCCCCGGTTCCGGTAGCAGCCTGGTCACAGTCACCCGGGGTGACTTTCATCGGCGGACGGCGGGCTGGAATGATTCCCCCCGTCAGTCAGAGGAACAGCGCACCCCCGGGCGGGGGCCACAATTCGGGGGAACCGAGAGAGCGGGGCAGGCGAGAGTGCCGCAACTCGTCATTGATATCAACGGACAGCAGCGGACTCTGGAGCCCGGGCGGTCCTACACCATCGGGCGCAATCCGCAGTCGGACTTCCCGTTCGACGACGCCAGGGTCTCCTGGCAGCACGGGACGATCAGCTTCAACGGCAGCGGTTGGCTGCTGGACGACCACGGCAGCACCAACGGCACGTACGTGGCCGGCGCCCGCACCATGCAGGCCCAGCTGTTCCCCGGTGCCGTGGTCAACCTGGGCAACCCGGAGAACGGCCCCCGACTCGCCTTCTCGGCGCCCGTGGCCGCGGCCGCCCCGCAGCCCTCGCCGGTGCACGACGCCGCGACGGCCCGCGGCCCCGTCCCGACGCCCCACCAGCCCGCGCCGCAGCAGGCCTGGCCGGGGCAGGACCCGTACCAGCAGCAGGCCTGGCCGGGCCAGCAACCCCAGCCGCCGCAGCAGCAGTTCGTGCCGCAGCAGCAGTACGCGCCGCAGCCCGAGCACGGTGGCTTCCCGCAGCAGCAGGGCTTTCAGGCCCCGCCGCAGCACGGCGGTGGCGGCACCCCGCAGCCCACGATGATCCGCAACCTGACCTCGGCCATGCGCACCGTCAGGATCGGTCGTGCGCTGGACAACGACATCGTGGTGTCCGACCTCCAGGTCTCCCGCCACCACGCCGAGCTGCGCCAGCTGCCGGACGGCCGCTACGAGATCGTCGACCTCGGCAGCCACAACGGCATCTTCCTCAACGGCCAGCCGGTGCAGCGTCAGCTGATGGGCCCGCAGGACCGGCTGACCGTCGGCCACTCCAGCTTCGTCCTGGTGGGCGACCAGCTGCAGGAGTTCGTCGACACCGGCGCGGTCTCCTTCTCCGCCCGCCACCTGACCGTCGAGGTCGAGCACAAGGGCGCCAAGAAGATCCTGCTCAACGACGTCAGCTTCGGCGTCCCGGAGAAGTCCCTGGTCGCGGTCATCGGCCCGTCCGGCTCCGGCAAGTCGACGCTGCTGCGCGCCCTCACCGGCTACCGCCCGGCCGACCGCGGCGAGGTGCTGTACGACGGCCGCAACCTCTACAAGCAGTTCGCCGAGCTCCGCTCCCGCATCGGCCTGGTGCCGCAGTCGGAGATCCTGCACCGCGAGCTCACCGTCCGAAAGGGCCTCAAGTACGCGGCTCGGCTGCGCTTCCCCGGCGACACCGAGGCGAAGGAGCGCGACGCCCGGATCGACGAGGTGCTGTACGAGCTGCGCCTGGACAAGCGCGCCGACAACAAGATCACCGCGCTCTCCGGCGGCCAGCAGAAGCGCGTCTCGGTCGCCCTGGAGCTGCTCACCAAGCCCTCGCTGATCTTTCTGGACGAGCCCACCTCGGGCCTCGACCCGGGCATGGACCGCGAGGTCATGCAGATGCTGCGCGGCCTGGCCGACGACGGCCGCACGATCCTGGTCGTCACCCACTCGGTGGCCGAACTCGCGCTCTGCGACCGGCTGCTGGTGATGGCGCCGGGCGGCTCGGTGGCCTACTTCGGCCCGCCGGACGAGGCGCTGCACTTCTTCGGGTACGAGACCTGGGCGGACGTCTTCCAGGCCTTCGAGAACTACCCGGACCACGACTGGGCCGGCCGCTACCGGGGCTCCGTGCACTACCAGCAGTACTCCGCCCCGACCGTCGAGGCGGGCGAGGTGCAGCACGTGCAGGTGGCCCAGGAGGCCGTCAAGCCGCCCAAGCCGCAGAGCTGGGGCTCGCAGCTGTGGACCCTGATGCGCCGCTACATGTCGGTGCTCGCCTCGGACCGCGGCTTCCTGGCGCTGTCGGTGCTGCTGCCCGCGGTCATCGGCGCGGTCAGCGTGCTGATCCCCAACGAACCGGGGCTCGCGCCCAACCCGAAGACCCAGCTCCACCTCAACAACGGCGCCGCGACGATCATGCTGATCCTGGCGATCGGCGCCTGCTTCTCCGGAGCGGCCAACTCCGTCCGCGAGTTGATCAAGGAGCGGGCGATCTACGAACGGGAACGGGCGACCGGCCTGTCCCGCTCGGCGTACATGATGTCCAAGATCATCGTGCTGGGCATCTTCAGCGTGATCCAGGGCGCGATCATCTCCGCCGTCGGCTTCCTGCCGCGCAAGCTCCCCGCGCACGGCCTGATCGTCAAGAACCTGCCGATCATCGAGATGACCATCGGCATGATCCTGCTGAGCTTCGCCGCGATGATGTTCGGCCTGATGATCTCCGCGCTGGTGAAGACCGCCGAGAAGACCATGCCGCTGCTGGTCATGTTCGCCATCGTCCAGGTCGTCTTCACCGGCTGCCTCTTCCAGATCTTCGGCAAGCCCGGTCTGGAGCAGGTCGCCTGGCTGATGCCGGCCCGCTGGGGCACCGGCATCGTCTCCACCACGCTCGACCTGTCGCACCTCATGGGCCCCTGGAACAAGGACTTCCAGAACCCGAACTACGACCCGTTGTGGGACCACAGCGTCGCCCAGTGGGCGATCGACGCGGGCGTGCTGATCGCCATCTCGGTCGTGATCGGCGTGATCGTGACCCGGCTGCAGCGCCGGCACGAGCCGGAGGTCATGCAGAAGGGCTGACGGCCTTCGCTCTCAAGGGCGGCTCTCCCCACGAGGGGAGGGCCGCCCTTCGGCGTTACTCGCCCGCTCGCCCAAGGGGCGGGAGGGCCCAGCGGCCTAGGCCCCCGGACCTGCGTCCGGCGCGGCCGGGGACGGACGCGGCGGTGTCCGCGGCGGCGGTAGTTTGGCGGTATGCCCAGCACGACCGGTGACCACCGGACCCCCGCCGGCCCACTGCCCGCCTGCGACCCGCCGGCCGCCGTCGAGGCCCTCTGCGACCCGCTGACCGGCATCGAGGCCGTCAGCCAGGCGCTGCTCGCGATGAGCCGCCACCTGGAGGTCCGCGAGGTGCTGCGCCGCATCACCGCCTCCGCCCGGGACCTGCTCGGCGCCGAGTACGCGGCCCTCGGCGTGCCCGACGACCACGGCGGCTTCGCCCAGTTCGTGGTCGACGGCGTCACCGACGAGCAGTGGCGGGCGATCGGCCCGCTGCCCCGTCAGCACGGCGTGCTCGCCGAGATGCTGCACGAGACCGGCCCCACCCGGCTCACCGACGTCCGCAAGGCCCCCGCCTTCGAGGGCTGGCCCGCGGCCCACCCCGAGATGGACGCCTTCCTCGGCATGCCCGTCCTGGACGGCGAGGCCGCCGAGGACGAACCCCAGGTGATGGGCGTCATCTTCCTCGCCAACAAGCGCGGTGGCGGCCTGTTCACCGACCACGACGAGGAACTGCTGCGGATCCTCGCCGCCCACGCCTCCCTCGCGCTCTCCAACGCCCGCCTGTACGAGCGCAGCCGCGAGCTCACCCTGGCCGGCGAACGCGCCCGGATCGCCCACGACCTGCACGACGCCGTCTCGCAGAAGCTCTTCTCGCTGCGACTGACCGCCAACGCCGCCGCCAAGCTCGTCGACCGCGACCCGGCCCGGGCCCGCGCCGAACTCGCCGAGGTCGCCCGGCTCGCCGCCGAGGCCGCCGACGAACTGCGCGCCGTCGTGGTCGAACTGCGCCCGGCCGCCCTGGAGGAGGACGGGCTGAGCGCCACCCTCGCCTCCCAGGTGCAGGTCCTCGACCGGGCCCACACCGCCGATGTCGCCTTCGCCGCCGACGGCGTGCGCGCCCTGCCGCCCGCCCAGGAGGCCGCCCTGCTGCGGGTCGCCCAGGAGGCGCTGCACAACGCGCTGCGCCACTCCGGCGCCCGCCGGGTCACCGTCACCCTGGCCGGGACGCCCGCGCGCGGCGCCCTGCTGCGGGTGCGCGACGACGGGCGCGGCTTCGACCCCGAATCCGTCCGCCGGGCCGGCCGCCACCTCGGCCTGGCCTCGATGCGCGACCGCGCGGCCGCCGTCGGCGGCACGCTCACCCTGGAGTCCGCCCCCGGCAAGGGGACGCTCGTCGAGATGGAGGTCCCCGGTGCCTGAGAGCACGCCGTCGATCCGCGTCCTGCTGGTCGACGACCACCAGGTGGTCCGCCGCGGACTGCGCACCTTCCTTGAGGTCCAGGACGACATCGAGGTGGTCGGGGAGGCCGCCGACGGGGCCGAGGGCGTCGACCGCGCTCGCGAACTCGACCCGGACGTCGTCCTGATGGACCTCAAGATGCCCGGCGTCGACGGCATCGAGGCGCTGCGCACGCTCAAGGACGAGGGCAGCCGGGCCCGGATCCTGATCGTCACCAGCTTCACCGAGCACCGCACGATGGTCCCCGCGCTGCGGGCCGGCGCCGCCGGGTACGTCTACAAGGACGTGGACCCGGAGGCGCTGGCCGGCGCGATCCGCTCGGTGCACGCCGGACACGTGCTGCTCCAGCCCGAGCTGGCCGAGGCGCTGCTCTCCGACGACGGCCCGCGCGCCCCGCAGGGCCGCGGCGGCACCCTCACCGAGCGCGAGCGCGAGGTGCTCGGCCACATTGCCGACGGCCGTTCCAACCGGGAGATCGCCCGCAGCCTGCACCTGTCGGAGAAGACGGTGAAGACCCACGTCTCCAACATCCTGATGAAGCTGGACCTCGCGGACCGCACCCAGGCCGCGCTGTGGGCCGTCCGCAACGGCGAGACGCGCGGGTAGGGCCGTGGCTCAGGCGTGGCTCAGCGGTCCTCGCGCTCGTCCACCAGGGCGTTGTACGCGGCCACCTGGGCCCGGCGGGCGGTGCGCCGCAGCGGCGCCAGGACGGACTGACGCGCGGCCATCTCGGAGGCGCTGACGGCCGCGCCGTGGCCGCCCGAGGCGATCGACAGCAGGGCGGACACCTGGCGGGCCGACTCCAACACCCGGACCGCCCGCGGCGGGTAGCCGGGGGCGAGCAGTTCGGTGTGGCCGCGGCGGCGGTAGGCCTCCAGCGCGCGCAGCGCCTCCGGCCCGGCACCGGCCACGTCGAGCCGGGTGAGTAGGACGGTCGCCTCGCGCAGCCCGTCCGCGAGCTCGCGCTCGGCCTCGTGCAGCGAGGGCACGTCGGCCGGCGGGGTGTCGTTGACCTCGGCGCAGCGCCACAGCACGGTGGCCGAGCGGTCCCCTTCCGGGCCGTACACCGTGATCTCCGGCACCAGAGCGAGCGGCACGCCCACCGCGAGCACCGCCTCGCCCGCCGCCATGGCGCGCTCGTTGAAGGCCGCCGGGCCGGTCAGCCCCAGCGGGTGCCCGGTGGAGGGCAGCGCCAGGCGCAGGCCCTTCACCCCGAGCACCCGCAGCCGGCCCAGCGCCCAGGTCAGCCCGTGCTGCTCGCCCGGTTCGTCCCCGGGCAGCCCGGTGACCCGGTGGCTCTCGTCCGCGCCCAGCACGGCCGCGGCGGCGTCGTCGGGCGGCACCAGGCCGCTGAGCAGGGCGTTGCCCCAGGCGGTCAGCCGCCCCGAACGGGGCTCTTCGTACGGATTGTCGGCGGGAGTCGCGAGCATCCAGCCAGCCTACGGAATCGGCGGTCATCCGCGTGGCGTAGGTTTGCCCATGCGTGTGCGGCGCACCCACCCCGTGCCCACCGGCTGCCGGAGTAGGCTCGCCGCCCGCATCGACGGCCGAGATTTTTGTGTATTGGGGAAGGCGTAGGCATGAGCGACGTGCTGGAGCTGGTGGACGTATCCGTGGTCCGGGAGGGGCGCGCGCTGGTCGACCAGGTCTCGTGGTCCATCTCCGAGGGTGAGCGCTGGGTCATCCTGGGCCCGAACGGCGCCGGCAAGACCACCCTGCTGCAGATCGCCTCCTCGTACCTGTTCCCGACCTCGGGCAAGGTCTCGGTGCTGGGCGAGAAGCTGGGCGAGATCGACGTCTTCGAGCTGCGCTCCCGGATCGGCCTGGCCGGTGCCGCCATGTTCGACAAGCTGCCGGCCGAGCAGACCGTGCTGCAGACCGTGCTCACCGCCGCCTACGGCATGACGGTCAGCTGGCAGGAGACCTACGAGCAGTCCGACGAGGCCCGCGCCCTCGCCCTGCTCGACCGCATGGGCATGGCCAACCTCACCGGCCGCAAGTTCGGCACCCTCTCCGAGGGTGAGCGCAAGCGCACCCTGATCGCCCGCGCCCTGATGACCGACCCCGAGCTGCTGCTGCTCGACGAGCCCGCCGCCGGCCTGGACCTCGGCGGCCGCGAGGACCTGGTCCGCCGGCTCGGCGCGCTCGCCCAGGACGAGTTCGCCCCGGCCATGGCGATGGTCACCCACCACGTCGAGGAGATCGCCCCGGGCTTCACCCACGTCCTGATGATCCGCCAGGGCAAGGTGCTCACCGCCGGTCCGATCGACACCGAGCTGACCGCCCGTAACCTCTCCAAGTGCTTCGGGCTGCCGCTCACCCTGGAGCGCCACGGCGACCGCTGGTCGGCCCAGGGCCTGCCGCTGGGCTGAGGCCCCGTCCGTCCCTCACGGACCCCCCGTTCACCCCTCGCCCGTCCATCATTCGGGAGGCCGTCGGAACCGGTCGCACGTGCGACCGGTTTCCGCCCCTCGACCTGCGGGAACTGTCCGCCTCGAAGGCCCTTCGCTCCCTAGGATGGACGTGTGGACAGCTGGATCTGGTGGCTCCTGGCCGCCGCGGCGCTCGGCATACCGCTGGTGCTCACCGCGGTGCCGGAGTTCGCCATGTTCGCGGTCGGTGCGCTGGCGGCCGCCGCGGTGGCCGGGCTGGGTGGGGGAGTGGTCCTCGAAACCCTGACCTTCGTCGTGGTCTCGGTCGGGCTGGTGGTCTTCGTCGGCCCGATCGCCCGGCGGCAGCTGCGGAAGGGCCCGCAGATCAAGATGGGCATCGAGGCGCTCCAGGGCGCCACCGCGGTCGTCGCGGAAACCGTCGACGGAGAGGGCGGCCGGATCAAGCTCAACGGCGAGATCTGGTCAGCCCGCGCGCTCAATCCGGACAGCGTGTACCAGCCGGGTCAGAAGGTCGACGTCGTCGAAATCCAGGGCGCGACCGCCCTGGTCGTCTAGGGGAGAGTCCGTGGAACCCGTCCTTATCGTTTTGGTCGTCCTGGTCGTGGTGGCCTTCATCGCGCTGATCAAGACGATCCAGGTCATCCCGCAGGCCAGCGCCGCGATCGTGGAGCGCTTCGGCCGCTACACCCGGACGCTCAACGCAGGGCTGAACATCGTCGTCCCGTTCATCGACCGCGTCCGCAACCGGATCGACCTGCGCGAGCAGGTCGTGCCGTTCCCGCCGCAGCCGGTGATCACCCAGGACAACCTGGTCGTCAACATCGACACCGTCATCTACTACCAGGTCACCGACCCCCGGGCGGCCACCTACGAGGTCGCCAGCTACATCCAGGCGATTGAGCAGCTGACCGTCACCACGCTGCGCAACATCATCGGCTCGATGGACCTGGAGTCGACCCTGACCTCGCGCGAGGTCATCAACGCCGGCCTGCGCGGTGTCCTGGACGAGGCCACCGGCAAGTGGGGCATCCGGGTCAACCGCGTCGAGCTGAAGGCGATCGAGCCGCCGACCTCCATCCAGGACTCGATGGAGAAGCAGATGCGCGCCGACCGTGACAAGCGCGCCGCGATCCTCACCGCCGAGGGCCAGCGCCAGGCTCAGATCCTCAAGGCCGAGGGTGAGAAGCAGGCCGACGTGCTCAGGGCCGAGGGTGAGGCCCAGGCCGCGGTGCTGCGCGCCGACGGTGAGGCGGCCGCGATCCGGACGGTCTTCGAGGCCATCCACGACGGCGACGCCGACCAGAAGCTGCTCGCCTACCAGTACCTGCAGACCCTGCCCGAGCTGGCCAAGGGCGACTCCAACAAGCTCTGGATCATCCCGAGCGAGGTCGGCGACGCGCTCAAGGGCCTCGGCGGCGCCTTCACCGGCCTGACGGGCAACGGCGGCGGTGCCAACGGCGGCGCGGTCGCGGCGCCGAGCGTTCCGCCGGCGGCCCCGGCGGCCACCCAGGTGCCGCTCGACCCGGCGGCCGGGCCGCGGCCGGTGGACGTCGAGAAGGGTGCCGCCCGTCCCCGGGTGGACCCGGCGCGGGAGTACCGCAAGATCGACCCGGAGTGAATCGACCCGGAGTGATGTGACGGTGTCCGGTGGAGGGCCCGCTGCCTGGTGGTGGCGGGCCCTCGGCGTTTCCCGGCCCCGTGGCCGTGCGGCTGCGCGGCCCCGCAGCCGTGCCGTTGTGCGGCTGTCCGGCCGTGTGGCCGTGGCGTCCCGGCACTGTGGCGTACGTCCCGAATGGTGGGCGGGCCTGGTCGGGCCGGTGCGGGGTCCGGCATGATCCCCTCGGACAGGACCGAGAGGAGAGGTGACACATGACGCTCTGGGAGGCGCTCGCCGTCCTGGTGGCCGGCGTCGGTGCCGGGATGATCAACGTGATCGTCGGCTCCGGCACCCTGATCACGTTTCCGGTGCTGCTCGCCGTCGGCATCCCGCCGGTCACCGCCAACGTCTCCAACTCCTTCGGCCTGGTGCCCGGTTCGCTCAGCGGCGTGATCGGCTACCGCCGCGAACTGGTCGGCCAGGGCCGTCGGCTGCTGCGGATGGGCACCGCCTCGCTGCTCGGCGGGCTGATCGGCGCGCTGCTGCTGATCAAACTGCCCAGCGGGGCCTTCGACGCGATCGTCCCGGCGCTGATCCTGCTCGCTCTCGTCCTGGTGGTGGTCCAGCCCCGGGTGTCCAAGGCCGTCGCCGCCCGCCGCCGCCCCGGCGGGGACCCGGACGGCAGCCCGGTGCTGCTGGTCGGGGTCTTCCTCACCGGCATCTACGGCGGCTACTTCGGCGCCGCGCAGGGCGTCCTGCTGATGGCCCTGATGGGCATGCTGCTCCAGGAGGGCCTGCAGCGGATCAACGCGGTGAAGAACGCGCTCGCGATGATCGTCAACGGGGTCGCCGCGCTGTTCTTCCTGTTCACCTCGACGGTCAACTGGACGGCCGCCGGGCTGATCGCGGCCGGCTCACTGGTCGGCGGCCTGCTCGGCGCCAAGGTCGGCCGCCGCCTGCCGCCGACCGCGCTGCGCGGGATCATCGTGGTGGTCGGGCTCGCGGCCGTCACCAAACTGCTCGTGAGTTGAACGAACGTCAGACCGTACACAAGTCGGAGGAATACGCCATGGCCCTGGAGATGCGGGAGACCTGCGAGCGCTGCGCGGTGTCGCTGACCGCCGACGGCCCCGCCTCGATATGTTCCTACGAGTGCACCTTCTGCCCGGACTGCACCGAGGCCATGGCCGCCAACTGCCCCAACTGCGGCGGCGAGCTGGTGGCCCGTCCGCGCCGGAAGGCAGCCTGACCGGCACCCGACCGACGACACCCGGAGCGCACCGATGAGCAGCAGGGCACGGCTGAGCGAGGACGAGATCACGACGGCCCTGGCGGCCGTACCCCAGTGGGCGCGGGAGGGCGACAGCATCGTCCGCAGCGCGGACGCCCCGGACTTCCCGGCGGCGATCCGGGCGGTGGTCGCCGTCGCCGAGCAGGCCGAGGCGCTCGACCACCACCCCGACATCGACATCCGATGGCGCACCCTGCGCTTCGTGCTGTCCACCCACAGCGCCGGCGGGCTCACCGGCCTGGACTTCGCCCTCGCCGCCCGCATCGACGAGGCCTTGCGCGCCGAGTCGGCGGTCTGAGGCCCGCCCCTGCGCTGCGCCGAGGGCCCGGGCGGGGCGCCAGGGCGGGCGTGAGATGCTGACTGCCGCAATCGGCAGGCAGGCGGGGGGCCGGGAGGGACGTAACGATGGCGCAGGAGCCCCTCGGGGACGCCCACGCCCAGCAGCAGTGGTACCCCCAGGGCGGGTACTACGAGCCGCAGCAGCCGCAGGGGCAGTGGCAGCAGCCGGAGCCGCACGGGCAGTGGCAGCAGGCGCCGCAGTACGACCAGCAGCCGTACGACCAGCAGGGCGGCTACGGCCAGACCGGGTACGTCGAGGGCGGGTACGTCCAGAGCGGTTACGGCCAGGGCGGCTACGGCCAGGGGCAGTACGGCGGCCAGGAGCAGTACCAGCCGTACCAGCAGCAGTACCCGGAGTACGGGCAGCAGCCGTACGCGCCGTACGCCGCTCAGCAGCAGCAGCCGGAGGAGGCGCTGTACGTTCCGGCGGGCGCCGAGTACTCGGCCGACGGCTATGTGCACATCGAGGAGCCCGCGGCGGAGGCCGAGCCGGCCGCTGAGGAGTCCCCGGCTGAGCCCGCCGAGCCCGCCGGGTCTGCCGGGGCCACCGCGTCCACCGCGTCCACCGCGTCCACCACGTCCACCACGTCCTCGCGGGCGGCTCGGCGTGGCGGCGGTGGTGACGGCGGCTCCGGCTCCTCGCTGGTGGCGAAGGCCCGGGCAGCCGTGCTGACCGGGGAGCACGTGCCCAGCCGGCGGGCCCTGATGGTGCGGGCCGGCGCCGGGGTGGCCGCGCTCGGGGTGCTGATCACGGCCGCGCTGACGGTCGGCGCCGAGGGCGGCGGCAGCGCGTCCGCGACCAGCAGCGGTGAGCCCGGCTTCGCGGTGGCGCACACCAAGGCCTGGTCCGCGCAGCCCGTGGCCGCCACCCAGGGCGGCGGGGACGACACACTGGCCGGCAGCTGGCTGCTGGCCGACGCGGTGGTCCGGGCGGACGGCACCGGCGTGCACGCGTACGACCGGACGGCGGGCAAGCCGACCTGGTCGGTCGAGCCCCCGGCGGCCGGGGCCGTCCCGTGTGGTCTGTCGGCGGCTGTGAACCCGGCCGGGTTGGGTGCGGCCCTGTTCCGGCCGCAGGCGGATCCGAAGAGCCCCTGCACCCTGGTCGCCGCCGTGGACACCAAGACCGGCAAGACCGCCTGGACCAAGACCCTCTCGGATGCCAAGGGCGCCTACGCCGCGCGGATCGGCGTCACCGAGGACAAGGTGATCGCGGTCGGCGACGACCGGGCGGTGGCCTGGGACGCGGCCGACGGCAAGGACGTGTGGCAGTACACCGGGCAGGGCAAGTTCTGCACCCTGTCCGGCGGCGTCAGCGGCAAGACCGTGCTGGTCGCCTCCTCCTGCGCCGATTCGACCCCTGCCGACCAGGCCGTCGCGCTGAACACCGCGGACGGCAAGGTCTCCTGGTGGCGGGGCCTGAACAACTCGCCGAAGACGGTGACGGTGCTCTCCGCCGAGCCGGCCGTGGTGCTCACCACCGGTGCGAAGCCCGAGGACGACCGGGTGTTCGCCTGGGGCGCCTCCGGCGACCCGGCCGCCGAGATCCCGGTGGTCACCGACGGTGGCCGACTGGACGTCGCCCACGGTACGTTTTCGGCCACTCCGAACGTCTTCTTCGACGGCCGCACAATGGTCGCCACCCTCGTCCCGGCGAACGGCGGCGGGCCGGTGTCCGCGGTCGGCTACGACCTGGACACCGGCAAGCAGCGCTGGAAGGCACAGACCGCCGCCAAGGGAACTGTCCGGGCGGTCGCCATCGACGGCGGCTCGCTGGTACTGGCAGCCGACGAGCGCCGCGACCAGCCCGCCCGCCTCGGCCGCCTCCCGCTGGCGGGAGGCCAGGAGACGGTCGGCGGCAACTTCCCGCCCGGCACCGGCTCGCTGCTGGTCTCCGGGCGGGTCGTGATCGGCGGCGGGCAGGTGGTCGTGATACCCGAGCACTCGGCCAACTTCGGCACGGCGGCGGGCTACCAGGCGAAGGGCTGAGGCCCTTCAGCTGAGGCCCTTCGGAGGTCAGGCCTTGCGGTCGGGCCGTGGGATCGGGCTTCGCCGTCAGGCCGCCGGGACGGGCTGGAGCTGGCCCGGCACCGCCGGCAGCCAGTCGGCGAGCTCCCGGGCCTCCGAGCCGCGCAGGCCGAGCGCCAGCGTCAGGGTGGCCTGCGGCGTCGGCACGAACGGCCGCCGCAGCAGCTTCATCCCGGCCTGCTCCGGTGTCCGGTCGGCCTTGCGCTGGTTGTCCTCCGCGCACGCGGCCACGGTGTTCATCCAGCTGTCCTCGCCACCGCGCGACTTGGGCTGCAGGTGGTCCACGGTGGTGCCCCGGCGCCCGCAGTACGCGCACAGGTGCTGGTCCCGGGCCAGGACACCCCGCCTCGACCACGGGGCCTGTTGTCGGAACGGCACCCGTACGTACCGTTGCAGTCTGATCACCCGTGGCACCGGGACGGCCACGCCCGTCCCCCGGATCGAGCGCAGCGGATGTGCCTGCTCCACCACCGCCTTGTCCTGGAGCACCAGGACGACGGCGCGCTGGAGCGACACCGTCGTCAGGGGCTCGTAGCTCGCGTTCAGAACCAGCGTGTTGCGCACTCGGCACACCCTTCCCACGGGCGTGCCACGGCGGCACGACCGTCTCCACACACGTCACTGCCGCCGCACGGCGGTGGAACCACTCTGAATGGGCCCACAGCCGACGAACAACGGAATTTCCGGTATCGAGCAGGCACTCGGGGGAGCGCGCCGTGCGCCCGGTACCGCTCCTTGGGGGAAACTCGCTGGCCGGGACCGCGTAGGCTCTATCAGGCTGGAGTCGTACCGACCCGGGGCCCGACGGAATCGGGCTGGCACCGGCGGACGCCCGATCGAAGGAGAAGCGTGACCGTGACGGACATCGTCGACGAGCTGCGGTGGCGTGGGCTGATCGCCCTGTCCACCGACGAGGACGCACTGCGCAAGGCGTTCGCGGACGGCCCGGTCACGTTCTATTGCGGCTTCGACCCGACGGCCCCCAGCCTGCACCTCGGCAACCTGGTGCAGATCCTCACCATGCGCCGCATCCAGCAGGCGGGGAACCTCCCGCTCGGCCTGGTCGGCGGTGCCACGGGCCTGATCGGCGACCCGAAGCCCACCGCGGAGCGGGTGCTCAACGACCCGGAGACGGTGGCCGGCTGGGTCGAGCGACTGCGCGGCCAGATCTCGCGCTTCCTCGACTTCGAGGGCCCGTACGCTGCGCGCATGGTCAACAACCTGGACTGGACCTCCGGGATGTCGGCCATCAGCCTGCTGCGCGACGTCGGCAAGTACTTCCGCGTCAACAACATGATCGCCAAGGAGGCCGTCGCCCGACGGCTCAACTCCGACGCGGGCATCAGCTACACCGAGTTCAGCTACCAGATCCTCCAGGGCATGGACTACCTGGAGCTGAACCGCCGCTACGGCTGTACCCTGCAGACCGGCGGCAGCGACCAGTGGGGCAACCTCACCGCCGGCACGGACCTGATCCGCAAGGCCGACGGCAAGTCCGTGCACGCGCTGGCCACGCCGCTGATCGTCAAGGCCGACGGCACCAAGTTCGGCAAGACCGAGTCCGGCACGGTCTGGCTCGACCCCGAGCTGACCACCCCGTACGCCTTCTACCAGTTCTGGCTGAACGCGGACGACCGGGACGTCTCCAACTTCCTGCGGATCTTCAGCTTCCGGTCGAAGGAGGAGATCGAGGAGCTGGAGCGCGAGACCGCCGAGCGCCCCGCCGCCCGCCTGGCCCAGCGCGCGCTGGCCGAGGAGCTCACCACGCTGGTGCACGGCGCCGAGCAGTACGAGCGCGCGGTCGCCGCGTCCAAGGCGCTGTTCGGGCAGGGCGACCTGGCCGACCTGGAGGCCCCGACCCTGGCCGCCGCCCTGGCCGAGGTCCCGAAGGCCGAGGTGTCCGAACTCCAGCCGGTGGTCGACCTGTTGGTCGCCGTCGGCCTGGCGCCGAGCCGCTCGGCCGCCCGCCGGACGATCAAGGAGGGCGGTGCCTACCTCAACAACGTCAAGGTGACGGACGAGGAAGCGGTGCCGACCGAGGCCGACCTGCTGCACGGCCGCTGGCTGGTGCTGCGCCGTGGCAAGCGCAACCTGGCGGCAGCGGACCTGGTCTCGGCCGGCTGACCGGTCTGCTGACCTGCCAGTTGATCGACTGACTGAAAACGCACCCGCTCTGAGCTGCGGCTTTGAGCGCTGAGGGCCGGATCTGGACAGATCCGGCCCTCGACGTTTGACGATGTCCTCCAGGTGGCCTAGTGTTGAACGAGTCGCTGGAGCGGCCACCCCACTCAGCAAGACCCACTCTCACCTCGATGCCCATTCAGTTGGGTTCCTTGGCGTTTTCGTCAACCGGGCGTGAGTGTGAATTTCGAGTAACACTCGGAATGCGCTAAAGTGGCGGTCGCCGCAGAAAGCGGTCCCGCCAGTTCGGGAAATCGGATGAATGAAACTCCGGAAAACGGAGCGGAAAACATCTGATAAACTGGAAACACGAAAGAACGAAGCGCCCGGAGGGCCTGCTGGAAGGCGGTCCGAAGGAAGCGTCCGTTCCTTGAGAACTCAACAGCGTGCCAAAAG
>NZ_JBVHHW010000025.1:0-121774 GCF_055560875.1 Kitasatospora sp. NPDC023118 | reverse complement strand
CCCGGAGAGCCGGACGGCCACTCCTCGGGAGCCACAGAAGGCAAGACCGCATCAGCCACATCCGGCCCTCCCGGGCCGCCTAACAACTTACGGAGGAGAGCATGACCGAGCAACCGCCGCCCTACTGGCTGCGCGACAACTGCCCCTGCGCCGAGTGCCGGGACCCGCGCAACGGGCAGAAGCTGTTCCAGATCAACGACCTGCCATCGGACCTCACCATCGCGGCGCGCAAGGAGATCGACGGCAACCTGGAGGTGCTCTGGTCCGACGGGCACCGCTCCCGCTACCTGCTCACCTGGCTGCACGGGGAGGCCAACGACGACGGCCGGACCGAGGAGGGCAAGCGGCTCTGGGTAGCGGCGGACTTCGCGCGCGGCATCCCCGAGGCCGACTGGGCGGCCTACCTCGCCGACCCCGCCGAGCAGGCCGCCGTCCTCGCCGCCGTCCGGCGCAGCGGCTTCGCCGTGCTGCGCGGGGTGCCGACGGTGGAGCGGCAGGTCCTCCGGGTGGCCGAGAGCTTCGGCTACGTCCGGGTCACCAACTACGGCGAGCTGTTCGACGTCCGGGTCGAGCCAGACCCGAACAACCTCGCGTTCACGGACAAAGCCATCGCCCCGCACACCGACAACCCGTACCGGGACCCCGTGCCGACCCTCCAGCTGCTGCACTGCCCGGAGAACTCGGCGACCGGCGGCGACTCCGGCCTGGTGGACGGGTTCAAAGCGGCGGCCCTGCTCCGCGACGAAGCCCCCGAGGACTTCGCAACCCTCACCCGCACCCCCGTCCCCTTCGTGTTCCGCGACCGCCGCACCGAGCTGCGCGCCGACCGCCCACTGATCGACGTGGACCCGCTCGGCCGGATCCGCGAGGTGCGCTTCAACAACCGCTCGATCGGCACCCTGCGCGGAAGCGGAACCGACCTGGAGGCCTTCTACGCCGCCTACCGCCGTTTCGCCGCGATCACCCTGCGCCCCGAGCTCCAGCTCACCTTCCGCCTGAACCCCGGCGACTGCCTGATCTTCGACAACACCCGCCTGCTGCACGCCCGTACGGCTTTCGAGCAGGACGGCCACCGGCACCTCCAGGGCTGCTACGCGGACCTGGACGGACTGCACAGCACCCTCGCCGTGCTGCGCCGCCGCACCGCCGCCCTGGACGGGATCGCCGAGCTGTTCGCGGGCGAGGGCGCCGGGGAGTACCTGGGCGAGGCCGTCACCATGGCCGAGCACATGCTGCAGGCCGCCGCCGCGGCCGAGGCCGCCGGGGCGCCGGACCACCTGGTCGCCGCCGCGCTGCTGCACGATGTAGGTCACTTCCGGGGTGCCCTGCACGGCCGGGACCTGATGCGCGGGCAGGACAACCGGCACAGCCACACCGGCGCCGACTGGCTGGCCCGCTGGTTCGGCCCGGAGGTCACCGAGCCGGTCCGGCTGCACGTGGCCGCCAAGCGCTACCTGTGCGCGGTGGAGGACGGCTACCGTGCCCGGCTCTCCGAGGCCTCCGAGTACACCCTGCGGGTCCAGGGCGGTCCGATGGACGAGCGCGAGGCCGTCGCCTTCGCCGAACTCCCGGGCGCCGCCGACGCGGTGGCCGTCCGCCGCTGGGACGAGCAGGCGAAGGAGCCCGACGCGAAGACGCCGGACTTCGAGCACTACCGCCCGCTGCTCGCCGCGCTCATGCACTGAAACGCGAAGCGCGCCCGGGAGCTCAGTCCATCTCCCGGGCGTGCCGCGAAAGCGCCGACGTGGCCAGCGAGTTGTGCACGCTGAAGGCCACCGTCCCGGGCAGGTAGCGGTCCTGGGACCACTCCACCGGGGTCCCGGTCGGGTCCGTCGTACGCCGCCGCTCGCGCAGCAGCGGGCCGCCCCGGCGGCAGCCGAGCAGCCGGGCGTCCTCTGCGTTGGCGGCGACGATGTCGATGGTGTGGTCGGCGTCGGTGAACAGGATGCCGTGCTCGCGCAGCACCTCGGTGTGCGAGACCACGTCCGGCGGCAGCTCGGCGACGATCTCGCCGACCCGCGGCGGGTAGACGGTGCGCTCGACCATCACCGGCGTGCCGGAGAGCGTGCGCAGCCGGACCGTCAGGTACACCTCGGCGCCCGGCTCCAGGCGCAGCTGCTCGCGCTCGGCGGCGTCGGCCGGGCGGCGCACCAGGGAGTCCAGGATGCCGCCGGGCTCCTCGCCCATCGAGTACGCCCAGTGGGTGAAGCTGAGCAGTTCGGAGAAGCTCTGCACCCGGGCGCCCCCGAGCACCACCCGGCGGGTGCCGCGACGGGAGGTGACCAGCCCGTCCGAGCGCAGGACGGCGAGCGCCTGGCGGACGGTGCCGCGGGAGACCCCGTACTGCTCGGCCAGCGTGCCCTCGGCGGGCAGCCGGCCCGCCTCGCCGTACGCGCCGGTGGTGATGGCCTCGCGCAGATCGGCGGCCACCTTGCGGTACAGGGCGCCGGCAGCGCGCTCGGCGGGGCGCCCGGGCTCTACTGCCACGTCAGTCAATGTCCCTCCTGGGGCGGTGTCCTGCGCAGCCGTGCCGGCGCGGACAGCCCGACCATATCCCGCTGCGCACTCAGAGCATCGCACCGAACGGATCACGCTCCGATGGCCGGATTCCACCGTTCCCGCAGCCGACCCCGGCTCTGAGCCGTCCGTTCACCTTCCCGTCACCGGACTCCGGCGTACTTACCCCCGTCAGCGAAGTTGGCTAGTCAACTCGGACGGCTCCGAACTCACCTCGGACGGCTCCGAACCGCCACTCGCCTGATCCCCCCGATCAAGACACCCGCTTGCAGTTCCCCCTTCTCAGGAGACTGACCCGTGTCCGTGCACCGCGCCCGCACCGCCGCCTTCGCGGCCGTCCTGACCGCCGCCGCGCTGTCCCTCACCGCTTGCGGTTCCGCCGGCTCCTCCTCCGCGAAGTCCGGCGGCGACGCCGCGGGCGGCAAGAGCGCCAAGACCGCCACCTCCGTCGCCGACTTCGGCGGCATGGACGCCCTGGTCGCCGCCGCCAAGAAGGAGGGCAAGCTGCACGTCATCACGCTGCCGCGCGACTGGGCGAACTACGGCAAGCTGATGGACGACTTCAAGGCGAAGTACGGCATCGAGATCGAGGACGAGAACCCGGACGGCTCCAGCCAGGACGAGATCAACGCGGTCACCTCCCGCAAGGGCCAGGACCGCGCCCCCGACGTCGTCGACCTCGGCTCGGCCTTCGCGATCAGCGCCGGCAAGCAGGGCCTGCTGGCCCCCTACAAAGTGACCGACTTCGACAAGATCCCGGCCACCATGAAGGACGCCAACGGCCTGAGCTACAACGACTACGGCGGCTACATGTCGATCGGCTGCGACGCCAAGAAGGTGTCCGTCTGCCCGAAGACCTTCGCCGACCTGCTCAAGCCCGACTACAAGGGCATGGTCGCCCTGAACGGCAACCCGACCAAGGCCGGTGCCGCCTTCGGCGCCGTCTACGCGGCCGCGCTCGCCAACGGCGGCTCGCTGGACAACATCCAGCCCGGCATCGACTTCTTCGGCAAGGTCAAGCAGACCGGCAACTTCAACCCGGTCGAGGTCACCCCGGCGACCATCGAGAAGGGCGAGACCCCGATCAGCATCGACTGGTCGTACCTGAACGCCGGCTACAGCGACAAGTTCAAGGACAAGGGCATCGACTGGCAGGTGGCCATCCCCTCGGACGGCTCCTACGCCCAGTACTACAACCAGGCGATCAACAAGGACGCCCCGCACCCGGCCGCCGCGCGCCTGTGGGAGGAGTACCTCTACAGCGCCCAGGGCCAGAACGGCTTCCTCGGCGGCTACGCCACCCCCGCCCTGTTCGACTCGATGAAGACCGCCGGCACCCTGGACGCCACCGCCGCCGCCAAGCTGCCGACCGTCGAGAAGCCCTTCACCACCTTCCCCACCCAGGACCAGACGGACGCGGCCAAGAAGGTCGTGACCGAGAACTGGGCCAAGGCGATCGCGGGCTGACCTGAGATGACCACGGCTCCCACCCCGGTGCCGGCCACCGCCTCCGCCGCCCACAGCGGCGGGGGCGCCACCGCCGGCCCCGCCACCCCCACCCCGGCCCCGGCCACCGCCGCCACCGCGGTGGCCGCCAAGGCCCCCCGCCCGGCCGAGCGCCGGGCCGGCGGCAGCCGCGCCTGGCTCGCCGCCCTCCCCCTGCTGCTCTTCTTCGTGATCGGCTTCGGCCTGCCGGCCGTCGCGATCGCCATCGGCGCGTTCACCACCTCCTCGGACGCGCCCGACGGCGGCGGCACCTTCACCATGGACAACCTCACCGGGTCCCTCCAGGGCGCGTACTGGACCGCCCTGTGGGGCAGCGTGAAGCTCTCGCTGCTGACCGCGCTGATCGCCACCGTGGTCGGCCTGCCGCTGGCCCAGGCCGTGGCGACCTCCCGCTTCCGGGCCTTCCGCGAGGCCGTGATGTCCGCCTCCGGCGTGCTCGCCAACTTCGGCGGCGTCCCGCTGGCCTTCATGTTCGTCGCCACCCTCGGCAACGCCGGTGAGGTCACCAAGAAGCTCGGCCTGACCAAGCACGGCTGGAACCTCTACACCTTCTCCGGCCTGTCGGTGGTCTACCTCTATTTCCTGGTCCCGCTGATGGTCATCACCATCACCCCGGCCCTGGAGGGCCTCAAGGCCCAGTGGCGCGAGGCCGCGTACAACAACGGCGCCACCGCGGTGCAGTACTGGCGGCACGTGGCACTGCCCGTCCTGCTGCCCTCGCTGCTCGGCGGATTCGTGCTGCTGTTCGGCGCCTCCTTCGCCGCGTACGCCACCGCCGAGGCCATGGTGGGCAGTTCGGTGCCGCTGATCTCGATGCAGATCGGCGACGCGCTGTCCGGCAACGTCCTGGTCGGCCAGGGCAACCTCGCCCTCGCCCTCGGCCTCGACATGATCGTGGTCGCCTGCCTGGTGATGGCCCTGTACCTGCCCCTTCAGCGCCGGAGTGCCAAGTGGCTCGCCTGATCAATCGCATCCGTTTCGGCCGCGGCCTGGTCCTGCTGCTCTGCGGGATCTACTTCGCGGTGCCGATGGCCGCCTCGCTGTGGTTCAGCATCGACGACAACAAGGGCGGCACCACCTTCCGCGCCTACACCGAGCTGCTGAACGCCCCCGGCTTCACCGACAGCCTGGTGCTCAGCCTCGAACTGGCCGCCGTCACCGTCGCGGTGCTGCTGCTCCTGCTCGTCCCGGCGGTGCTCGCCGCCCGGCTCGGCGCACCGAAGCTGGGCCCGGTGATCGAGGTGATGTGCTCGATGCCACTGGTCGTCCCGGTCGTCGCGCTCACCACCGGCATCATCGGCGTGCTGCGCTGGGGCCCGGACTACCTTCAGGACACCCCGCTCTTCCAGACCATCGTGGCCATCCAGGACCCGAAGTTCCCGATCGTCCTGGTCATCGCGTACGTGCTGATGGCGCTGCCGTTCGCCTACCGGGCGATCGACGCCGGCCTGCGCGGCGTGGACGTGGTCACCCTGGTCGAGGCCGCCCGCAACTGCGGGGCCGGCTGGCTGCGCGCGGTGTTCACCGTCGTCCTGCCCAACCTGCGCAGCTCGCTGCTGAACGCCGCCGTGCTCACCGTCGCCCTGGTGCTCGGCGAGTTCACCACCGCCTCGATCCTCGGCTTCGCCCCCTTCTCGGTGTGGATCAACTCCAACGGCAAGAGCGACGGCCAGATGTCCGTCGCGGTCTCGATGCTCAGCCTGCTGATCGTCTGGCTCGTCCTGCTGCTGATGTCCGCCGTCGGCCGCGGCCGCAAGACCGCCCGGTCCTGAACCACCCCACGCTTTCCAGGAGTCACCAGTCATGACCACGGCCACCGCCCCCGTCACCGGCGTCGCGCTCGCCCCGAGCAGCGCCACCGTCGAGTTCCGCTCGCTGCGCCGCTCCTTCGGCGCCACCACCGCGCTCGACGGCCTCGACCTGACCGTCCACCCCGGTGAGCTGGTCGCCCTGCTCGGCCCGTCCGGCTGCGGCAAGACCACCGCGCTGCGCATCCTGGCCGGCTTCGAGCAGCACGACTCGGGCGAGGTCCTGGTCGACGGCCAGGACATCACCTCGATCCCGGCGCACAAGCGCGACGCGGGCATGGTGTTCCAGTCGTACAGCCTCTTCCCGCACCTGACCGCGCTGGACAACATCGCCTTCGGGCTGCGGATGCGTGGCACCGGAAAGGCCGAACGCCGCAGGCGCGCCGAGGAGTTGCTGGAGCTGGTCGGCCTGCCGCACCGCGCCGGGCACTACCCGCACCAGATGTCCGGCGGCCAGCAGCAGCGCATCGCGCTGGCCCGCGCGCTCGCCCTGCAGCCGCGCGTGCTGCTGCTGGACGAGCCGCTGTCCGCGCTGGACGCCAAGGTCCGCCTCCAGCTGCGCGAGGAGATCCGGCGCCTGCAGCAGGAGTTGGGCATCACCACCCTGTTCGTCACCCACGACCAGGAGGAGGCGCTGTCGATGGCCGACCGGGTCGCGGTGCTGCGTGCCGGCAAGCTGGAGCAGTGCGCCACCCCGTCCGAGCTGTACGGCCGGCCGGCCACCGCCTTCGTCGCCGAGTTCGTCGGCACCATGAGCCGCATCCCGTGCACCCGCACCTCGGACGGCGTCGAGGTGCTCGGCCGCCGGCACGCGGTGGACGGCGCGGTCCCGGCGGACGGCGAACTGCAGGTGCTGGTCCGCCCGGAGAACGTCACCCTCACCCCGTCCGAGAACGGCCCGGCGCTGGTGATCACCGCGTCCTTCCTGGGCGCCGTCACCCGGCTCACCGTCCGCCTGGACGACGGCACTGAGGTCAAGGCCGACCTGCCCACCGAGGCCGCCGCCGCCCTGCCGGCCGGCTCGCGCGCCGACCTCACGCTGCCGGAGCGCCCGGTGCTGGTGGACCGCCGCACCGTCTGAGCTCCCCGGGGCGGGAGAATCCGGGGAGAATCCCCTGGAGAGAGTCCCGCCGCCGAGGGTCTTCCACCGCCCCTGCACCGTCTGAAGAAGCACCGAAGGTACCGCCATGCCTGAAACCGCCATGCCTGAAACCGTGTCCACACTCCCCTCCGCCGTCCTCTTCGACATGGACGGAACCCTGGTCGACACCGAACAACTCTGGTGGCAGGCCGCCGCCGAGCTCGCCGAGGAGCTGAACCGCCCGCTCACCGACCAGGACGCCCCCGAGGTGCTCGGCCAGGCCGTCGAGCACACCGCCGCCCACCTGCACAAGGTCAGCGGCACCACCCTCGGCGAGGCCGAACTCGCCGCCCGGCTGGGCGAGTCCTTCGCCGCCAAGGTCGCCGCCGAGACGGTGCCGCGCCCCGGCGCGCTCGCCCTGCTGGCCGCGCTGCGCGAGGCCCGGGTGCCCACCGCGCTGGTCTCCGCCTCCCCGCGCCGGGTGGTCGACCTGGTGCTCTCGGCGATCGGCCGCGACTGGTTCGAGGTCACCCTGGCCGCCGAGGACACCGCCCGCACCAAGCCCGCGCCCGACCCGTACCTGGCCGCCGCCGAGCGGCTCGGCCTGGACCCGGCCGCCTGCGTCGCCGTCGAGGACACCCCGACCGGCGTCGCCTCCGCCACGGCGGCCGGCTGCGTGGTGCTCGCCGTGCCGTCCACCGCCGTGCCGATGCCGGCCGGCGACCGGATCACCCTGCTGACCAGCCTGGAACAGGTCGACCTCGCGCTGCTCGGGAAGCTCTGCGCAGCCCCGGCGGTTTGACAGCGACATGTCCTACCTCCTGCTCGCCCTCGCCATCATCAGCGAGGTCTGCGCCACCAGCTGCCTCAAACTCACCGAGGGGTTCACCCGCCTCTGGCCCAGCATCGGGGTCGGGATCGGCTACGCGCTCTCCTTCTTCCTGCTCGGCCGAGCCCTCAAGCACATACCGGTCTCGGTCGCGTACGCGGTCTGGTCGGGCGCCGGGACGGCGGCGGTCGCCGGGATCGGCGTGGTCGCCTTCGGGGAGTCGCTGGGCAGGCTGCAGTGGCTTGGGCTCGCACTGGTGATCGTCGGGGTCGTCGTGCTCAACCTCAAGGGCAGCCACTGAGGAAACGTCACATCGCCTGCTGCCGTGCCGGGGTGGGAAGTCGGACGCACTTCCCACCCCGGCCCGTTCGTACCGTGTCCCCCGTGACGAACCCGGGCCCCACCACCTTCGCCTCGTTGCCGTGGTGAAGCCCGCCGCCCCCGAGAAACGCGCTTCTCGCGCCGCTGACGTCAGGACCACGCCACCTCCGCGTAAGGATCCCGTGCGGATACGGGCCGAGACCCGGCAGCGCGGATCACCCACGCACCGACGGCGTTATGCTCGGCCGGTCCGACAACCGACACACCGGGGGAGAAGATGGCCGATTTCACGGTCAGTCCCGAGTTCCTGGCCAAGCTCGCCACGGACCTCAAGGGCTGTGGCGACGAACTCGACCAGGGACTGAAGGCGCTCAAGGAGGCGAGCCGCGACGGACTCGGCTTCGACTTCCTGGAGGACGCCGGCAAGCACTTCCAGGAGAAGTGGGAGTACGGCCTCAAGAAGGTCCGCGAGTGCGTCAAGGTCCTCGACGACGGCCTGGACAAGGTCGCGCAGTCCTACGACGGCACCGAGAAGAGCATCACCAAGGCCCTCACCCCGGCGGCGGGGCAGTCGTGACCGACCCCAAGCCCGACTGGTCCGGCCTCGGCTTCAACCCGGCCCCCGGCGACCCCGCCGCCGTGGCCGGCCTCAGCGGCAGCCTGCGCCGGGTCTCCCAGCACCTGACCGGCGTCCACACCACGCTCACCCAGATCTCCGACAACCAGGGCCAGTGGACCGGCGAGGCCGCCAAGTCCTTCGCCGCCCAGTTCGGCAAGCTCCCCGGCTACCTCCAGGACGCCGCCGACTCGATCACCGCCGCCTACCAGGCCCTCGACACCTGGTACCAGACGCTCAACGAACACCAGCCCAAGGCCGCCGAGTTGGCCCGCGCCGCGATCGCCGCCAAGCAGGGCAAGGAACAGGCCGAACAGGCCCACCGCACCGCGGCCGCCGCCCCCGACCTCGAACTGGCCGGCAAGAGCTTCCCCGACGACGCCTCCCTCGCCGCCGCCGAACAGCGCTACACCGCCGCCAAGAAGCACCTCGACGAGGCCACCAGGCTGGTCAACAGCGCCACTTCGACCCTCACCGGCCTGCAGAGCCAGGCCCACGAGCTCGCCGAAGGCCACAAGTCCGACGCCCGCAAGACCGCCACCGCTATCCGCAAGGCCGCCGACAGCAAGGCCCCACCGGAGCCGGGCTGGCTCAGCAAGGTCGGCAACTGGCTGAAGAACCACGGCGCCGACCTGCTGACGGTGGCCGCAGGCGTCTGCGGCGTCGCGGCGATCTTCTTCCCGGCGTTCGCGCTGCCGGCGATCCTGCTGAGCGCGGCGGCCGCGGGCGCGCACGCGACCCAGTACGCCGCCAAGGGCCAGCTGTGGCCGCCGCAGAAGAACATCGGCAACTGGCTGACGCTGGGCGGCGACGTCCTCGGCGCGATCCCCGGGGTGGGGGTCGCCGCCAAGGGCGTCACCGCCGTCCGCGAAGCGAGCGCCGCCGGTTCGGGCGTGCGCGGGGCCGTGGCGGCCGGGACGACCGAGGTCCGCACCGCCGCCCGCGCGGTCGACCCGGCCAACCCGATCTTCACCACCGCGATCGAGAAGCCCGCCGTCAAGCTCGGGCTCTCCAAGGCCACCGCGATGAACGTCTCCGACGGCGTCCAGGCCGCCACCACCGCCGGGCTCAACGCCCCGACCGCGTACGCCCTCACCCAGGACGACCCGAGCGACGGCCTCACCAGTGCGGTCAACTACACCACCGGCGCCAACAACCTCATCGGCTCGGGCGGCCTCGCGGCCGGCGGCGGCAAGGCCAACCTGGTCGTCGGCACCGTGTCCACCGTCGGCAACCTGCTCGGCGTGGGCGGATGGGCGGCCGGCTATGGCCGTTGAGACCACGTTTCCCCCGCTCTGGCTAACCCTGCCCGCGGGTTTCACCGCCGTCGACCTGGACGAGGACCTCGGTGACCGGATGGCCCGCGCCGCCGAGAGCCTGGACGCCCTCTTCCCCGACACCCTCCCCGAGCAGAAGCTCAGCGCCGTGATCGCCGCCGAGACCGCCCTGCAGGCCCGGCTGCGCGAGGGCGCCGTCCACGTCTCCAGCTGCCTGGTCCGGGCCGAGGACGGCGAGCCCATCCACGGCATGCTCGCCGTCTTCGTCCGCCCGCAGGAGCTCGGCCCGCGCGGCAGCTACCCCGACCGCGCCGCCGAGGAGTTGGCCGAGGCCTGGCCGGACGCCGACGTCGGCGTGGTGGACCTGCCCCTCGGCCGAGCCGCGCTCGCCGCCCGCGACCTGACCGTCCCGGTGCCCGGCGTGGTCTGGGGCGTGCCCGAGTCCACCGTCAGCACGGTGCGCCAGCTCGAACTGCTGATCCCGCACCCGTGGAGCCCGCACGTGGTCGCCGCCGTCTTCACCACCGAGGACCTCGGTTACTGGCCCGAGTGGCTGCCGCTGCTCGCCACCGCGTTCCGCGGCATCTCCTTCCACCCGCCCAGGGACACGAGCCTCGACGACCTGCCGCCCGAGCAGTGGGACAACATCCGGAAGGCCTTCGGATGACCACCACCCAACCCGTCCAGGGCACGCGCGACGGCCTCCGCCGCCTCGGCGGCGCACTGGCCCTCATCGCGCTCTCCACCACCATCCTCATCGGCGTCATGGCGCTGAACGTGTACGTCAACTCGTTCATCGCCACCATGGTGGGATTCGCCTACCCCGTCGTCGTGCTCCTCGCGCTCGCCGTACGGCGCGACGCCGACTGCAACCCCGCGTTCCAGAAGCGGATGTTCGGATGGGGCGCAGGCATCGCCGCCGTCGCCTTTGCCGCATATCTGTCGGGTTCCGTCGCCTGGACCAACCTGATCCTGAGTTCGGGCCGGACCGTGCAGGCCGTGGTCCTCGACGAGAAGGTCACCGACCGCGGCAGCGGGCGGTCGTACACCCTCGCCTCAACGGAGCTGGCCGACGAGGTCCCGGGCGGAGGCCTCGACGAGGGCTCCGCCCGGTTCAAGCGCGGCGACGTGATCACCGTCCGGATGGACCCGGCCGGGCGGGTCGCGCCCAAGCTCCCCGGCGAAGTCGGTTCCACCGTCTACCTGTTGATATTCCTGGGCTGCAACGTCCTGATCGACGGCACCCTGCTCTGGTCCGTGCGCAGAGGCAAGCCGACGCAAGACTCCCCGAGCCCTGTGACCCAGGTCACTCCGTAGCCCGCAACCCAGCCGCTCCCCCGCGCATCTCTCCCTTCGCTCCTTCTCAACGCACAGCCAGCACGGGGGATGACGCCATGGCAGATGACGCAGCGAAGGCCGGCGGACCGGAGTTCAAGATCGCGCCGGGGGACCTGAAGGCCGCCGCGCCGACCTTCGAGACCCAGAGCAAGGCGCTCAAGGACGCACTCGACAAGCTCAAGAAGAGCCTCACCGAAGACGGGGCCCCCTGGGGCAGCGACAAGCAGGGCAACGAGTTCGCGGCGGCCTACAACACCCCGCACGACCACGTGCTCTCCGCGCTCGACGTCCTGGTCAAGGGCATCAACAGCATCAACGAGGGGCTGCACGCCCACGCCGACAACCACACCGGCACCGACAACAAGGTCAAGAAGGACATGTCGGCATGACCGGCGCCCGTTCCCGGCCGGGGGCGGCGGATGGGTGAGTCCACGGCCGCGAAGGCCGTCCAGAAGCTCACCGGCATGTGGTGGCCCGACGCCGACCCGGACAAGCTGCGCAAGGTCGCGGACGCCTGGGAGGCGATGGCCACCGCCATCGACAACGTCACCGTGCCGACCAACCAGGCCGCGGCGGCGATCGTCGCGAACAACCACGGCCCGGCCATCGACGCCTTCGGGAAATTCTGGGGCCAGTACTACGGCGGCAAGGACGGCGCGGGCAAGGGCAAGGGCTGGCTGCCGGACGCCGCCGAAGCCTGCCGCAGTCTGGCCAAGGCGCTGCGGGACTTCGCCGCCGAGGTCGACAAGGCGATCAAGAAACTCGAAGAGGAAGCCGCGATCGTCGGCGCCACCCTGGTGGCCGGCACCGCGCTCGCCTTCTTCACCGCCGGCATCTCCGAGGGTGTTGCCGCGGGCGCCGCCGCGGGCATCGTCGCCACCGCCGCGGGCCTGGGCGTCGCCGTCTCCGAGACGATCGCCACCATCGCCGCCACCGTGCTGGTCGGCGCCGCCTTCGGTGCCGTCGAGGCCATCACCGTCGACCTCGCCGTCGCCCAGCCCATCCGCGTCGAACTCTTCGACGACGGCGGCTACAGCTTCAAGGAGGCCGTCGACTCCGCCGAGACCGGCGGCATCATGGGCGGCGCCGGCGGCGGTTTCGGCGCCGGCGCCCGCGCCGTCTCCACCGCGGCCGGCGGCGCCGAGGGCGCCTCGGTCGCCCTCGCCGGCCTGGCCAAGGTCGCGGGCGCCGCCGACTCCATGCCCGGCCGGATGATCACCGGCGCCGGCCTCAGCTACGGCTACGACGCGGCCTTCAAGACCGGCCCCGTCATGCCGCTCGACCTCGTCCTCGGCGCCGTCGGCGGCGCGGCCGCGCCCGGCCGGGCCAAGACGCCCCCTCCCGAGGCAGAGGGCTGGGGCGGCGCGGGATGGGTCTCACAGCCCTCGGAGTTCGCCGGCAAGGCGTACGAGCAGATCCGCGCGACCGACAACAAGGTCGACCTACCGAAGATCGCCGAAACCACCGGCGTCGACGAGAACGTGCTGCGCCAGGTCAAAGCCCACCTCTTCCGTTCGCAGCACGAGGTCGCGACCGGCCCGCTCGAAACGAAGAAGGGCCTCTTCACGCCCCGCGACGACATCGCCCAGAACTGGCTGGACGCCCAGGCGGGAACGATCAAGCCCAAGAACCTGGAGCAGTTCAAGGCGCTGTTGGCCCACGAGTACATCGAGAGCGAACTCATGAAGGGCGGTCTGCCCTATATCTCCGAACACCCGGACGTCTGGGACGAGACGGGCTGGAAGCAGTTCCCGAAGTCGCTCGACAAGGCAGGCGCCCACGACCTGGCTCCACACTCCGACGAGGGGCACTTCAGGCACTGGAAAACGCTCGGCCTGGAACCTCCCTCCGCCCTCGCAGGCGATCTTTCGAACATTGATAGCGTGGTCTCCGAGATCAAGCAGCAGCTGCGCACGAACGGAGTAAAGGTCAAGTGACAGCGGATCCGTCACGCGTCGCGCTTGAGCGCCTGCAGGGCGCCCCGTGGGGTGACTGGGACCTCGCGTATGGTCATGCCCGGTCCCGGGTCCAGCTGATGCGCGAATACCTGCGCCGCTCCGCCTTGTGGGCGGACGCCTTCGGCGCCGAGAAGCTCTGGCCGTTCTTCGACATCGGCCGGCAGATCGACCCGACCGCCCGCGCCACTGCCGACGTCACGGCCGACCTCGACAACTTCATCGACAACACGATCGGCCGGCGCACCCTGGAGGAGACCTGCCGGGGAGCCGTGCACTGGCCCGCGTTCCGCCGCGGGACGAGCCTCGCCGTCCCCGATCTGCCGGACCCCTACGAGCCGCTACTCCTCATGTTCGAGCGCGGCGGCGGCTTCTACGTCGAGGAGATGATCGACCTCGACGGCGCCGCCATCCCCCTGGGCAAGCTGTCCGACCACCTCTCCCCCACCCCGGTCGTCAGCCTCGATCCGGCCACGCTCGACGCCCTGGATGCGGCCTGAACGGCATTGTCACTGGCGGCTCCGGCCCGGCCGGAGCCGCCAGCGCTCCTGCGGCCTGTCGTACGCACTGGACAGCCGCGATGACGGAAGTGGGCGAACACCGCGTGGGCGCGTTCGCGGCCTGGGACAAGTCCTGACAATCGCGCAGAGGAAAGACCCTGAACAGTACGCGCGCCCTGGCCGACCGACTGGCGAACGTCGTCTGGGACCCTTCGGAGACTGACCCCCGGCTACGCATCTCGCTCATGAAGGAGTTCCTCCGGCGCTCGGCGCTCTGGGCCCACCAGCTGGGTTCGGACACGTGGCCCTGCTTCGACGTGGCAGCCCTGATCGACCCGTCCGTTCGCGCCGACCCCGAGCTGGTCGAACAGGTCTCGAAGAGCTGCGCACTGCAGAGCACGGCCGTCCAGCAGAGCTGCGTGGGAGCCTTGCACTTCGCGGCCCTCCAGGAATCCGGCCGGATCACGATCCAATTGCCGGACCCGTATGAGCCCATCGTCTCCCTCTTCGAGAACGGCGGCGGCTTCGCTCTTGACGGGACTGGAATGATCGACATCGATCCCGCCGTGAGCATAAGCAGGGGCAAACTGGCGCATTGGCTGGACCGCGCCGCATCGACGTCGTGACGAGCGCCATCCGTGGGCGGCTCCGGCTCGACCGGAGCCGCCCACGCCGAACTAACCCAGCTCGCCGGCCTTGACGCCCGTGACGAGGCTCTGCCAAGCCTCAGTGGTGAACTGAAGGTTCGGGCCGCTCTTGTCCTTCGAGTCGCGGATCGCGATCCCCTGGGTCAGCCGCAGCGCCTCTACACAGGCCCCGCCCTGCTCGCTGCTGTAACTGGACTTGAACCAACCGACTTCCTCGTCATGCAGTGGGTACATCACATCTCCTTGGCCGCTTGCTTGAGCATGCTGATCGACCGATCGTGGCTGGCCGCCGTGCCGATCAGATCGGCCCACGTGTCCTCGTAGCCTCGAACGCGCTCACGATCATCTATCACCGTCGCCGAACCGAGCGCCTCAATATGCACGATCGGACCGACCTTCGGATCCTCAAAGCTCAGCACCGTGAACGAGCCCGTCATAGCAGGATGGAACCCAGCCGTGAAGGGCACAACCTGAAGCTTGATGTTGGCCTCCGCGGCACGCTTCGCCATGTGGTCCAACTGTTCCCGCATCAGTTCGGCTTTGCCCAACACACGTCGGAGAACTGCCTCGTTGACGACCACGCCGAGGCGAGCGGGGCCAAGTAGCAACGACCTGGGCTCGCCCACAGAGAATCGCCTGGCGCTCCGCCCCGAGTACACCGGCCCCACCGCCCTCGCTATCCCCACGAGTGCCAGCCTCGCCGAACTCGCCGTCCACCCCTTCCGCCGGGACCACCCCGGCGCGGCGAACCTCGTCTTCCTCCTGATCGTCAGCGCCGGCACCGTCCTCCTGACACGCGCCGCCTGCGCGGCCGCCCGGCGCCGCCGCCGATGACCAGGAAGTCGGCCAGCCCGACTTCCTACTCCACGGAAGCGCTCAGCGCCGTCATCGACGAGCCTGATGCGGCAGAAGACGCGACCACCAGCGCTCACGTCGGTCAACCTCTGCTTCGGAAGAAGCCTGACCGCCGCGCGGACTACTCTCCGACGCTCCGTTCGTCACGGTCGGCAGGTCGGGCGCCGACTGCCTCATCAGCTTGAAGGGAACGCCCATGAGCAATCCCACCAACGGAAGTGTGAGCGTGTCGGCACCATCGATTCCGCTCAACTGGAGCGCCTTCAGAGCCAGAACGCCCACCAGCAGTGAGACCGCCCCGGCCGCGATCGTCCGCCGTACGTCATTCCTCTCGCGATAGCCCTGCGCCGCTTCTGCGGCCTCGTCCTCACCGACCAGTGCGAGCGGGCGCCCTTCGACGACGGCAGCCATCGCGTGTGCGACGTGGTGGACCAAGAACAACCCTTGAGCAGGGTCCCGAAGGGCGTCCCTGGCAGCGGAATCGATCTTTCCTGCCATGGCAACGGCATGCCCGAAGTACTCCCGACGTGCCGCCGCACTGCGATACGGGCCGAACCGGCCGTACGAGAGGAGAACCCTGTTCAGGGAAGCAACCGACCGATGCAACTCCCGCTCGCTCGCCGGGCCCGGCTCGGCGGTGTGCTGCTCGCAAGCCGTGAACAGCTCCGTCGCCGCGCACGCCATGAGTCCCACGACATGCCCTCGACGCAACGCCAGGGAGTCAAGGCGGAGGAACACCTGCGTCTCGGCAGCGAGAATCACTGCGGGCGCGAACACCCACTGCCAGGCAACGGGGTTACCGAGTGCGTGAACCATCACAGCCGCCCCGCCCGCCAAAGCCGGGAAGACGATCAGCAGCGTCGGCGCCGTCGCCCAGATCTGCCCCCTCTTGGCGAGTTCCCACGCCACAAGCTCGCCCCGAAGCCGGTCCAGGGAGCCATCTCTGGACAGAGTGCTCACCTCGCTCATCGTCCGATCAAGCTGATTGCAGCGTGCGGCAGCCCTCTCACCAGCACTGACCAACGCCTTCGAGGACATTCGCCCAAGGAGCCTGCCGGCCCTGCGACTGCCGGAGGTTGCGAGCCTCGCTTCGAGAGCTATCAGGAGCAGGACGGCAGGAATCCCTACGCCGATCAGCCAGGGCTGGATCTGAAGGTACAGATGAACCATCAACGCCTCCACGGTTGAAAGGAACACGAGTACACGGGCACCACTGGCATGCTCCCGCGCACCACCGACATGTGACGCTCCCCCGTCGCACGGAGATACGGGGGAAGACAGAGCGAAGGACGCCCTCTGCAGCCGGCCGTCCTGCTGACCGTCCTCGCCACCGTGGCGCTCGGCGGCTACCTGTGCGCGACCAGCTGACACCCCGCCCGTAGCGCGTCACGATCCCGGCGTACGCTTCCACCCCGTCCTACGGAGAGATCGGGGGAAGCATGGCGAGAACGAGGACCCGGCGCGGGACCATCGCGCTGACGACCGCGCTGGTACTGGCCGTACCGGCGGGGACGTTCGGGCTGGTGCTGGTGAGCACCTACGTGGGCTCCGGCGTGGCCCTGCTCCTCGGGCTGGCCGTCGGGATCGCCTGGATCGTGGGTGTGGTCCGGCTGCTCGGGGCGGTGGGCTGCTGGCTGGCGGCCTGCGGCGCGGTCCTGTGGCTCATGGCGATCGGGGCTGTGGCCTCCGCCCGGGACGCGGTGATCCTGAACGCCACCGGGGTGACCACCGACGCCCGGATCACGGCGGCGTACGACCAGCCGGCCGGGAAGCACCCGAGCTCGGAGTACGAGCTCGTCGACGCGTCCGGTTCCCCACTCGGCCGGGTGTTCGCGGGCTTCCACTCGCACGCGGTGGGCGACCGGATCACGGTCCGCTACGACCCCCGGGGCGTTGCGGCCACCCATACCCTGGACGGCATCGACTTCGCCGGGGACCTCGCCCTCGCCCTCGGCCTCAACGCCGCCCTAATGGCCGCCACCGCCGGCCTCGGGGTGGCGGTGGTCCGCAACGGCCGCCCGCGCCGGGTCCCGTTCCGGCGGGCGGGCAGCGCCGACGGGACCCCCCGCGACTCCGCCCGCCCCCAGCGGTGAACTACCCCCGCACCACCCGCGCCCGCAGGTAGTTGCGCCGCCCGAAGTTCGGCTCGTCCACCGCCGTCAGCTCCTCCACCTGGAACCGGTACAGCGCCGCCGCCCCGCCCCCGGTGAGGAACTGCCGCCGGACCTCCTCGTCCTGCGCGAAGGACGGGTAGCGCCCCTGGTAGGCCGCCAGCGCGGCCTCCCCATGCCGCCCCCAGGCCTCGCCGGCGCTCCCGGTCAGCTGCAGCCCGCGCAGCTGCTCGCCGAAGACCGGCGGCGGCAGGAAGACGGTGGCGGCGGCCCGGGCCTCCTCGGCGAGGTGGTGGCTGTGCCGGGTGGAGCGCTCGCTGACGAAGTACAGGACGAGGTCGTCGTCGTACGCGAAGAAGGCCAGGTTGGCGTGCGGCCCGTGCTCGTGGCCGGCGGTGGCGAGGGTGAGCACCATGGCCTCGGCGAGCAGCCCTTCGACGCCCTTGTGCAGCAGGTCGCCCGGCCAGTCCCCTTGCGTGATGTCGAGTCGGTACGGCATTCGGCACTCCCTCCGCTGGCACGCCCGGTGTCTTCGCGCCCCGAGCACGACTGAGCCGGGCGGGCGCCCCCTGGAAGGGGGCCCCACGCCCGGCTCACATGCTCCACCCGCCGTCCGAAACCGGACAAGGGGCACAGCGGATTACGGACTCGGTACTTCCGCGTACCGTCTCAGTACTACCGCACTACCGCACTACCGCGCCCGGTGCGACGCGTACCCGCGGGCCACCACCGGCGTCGCGCCGGGGCCCAGCAGCGGACGCAGCGCGCCCGAGCGCATCCGGTCCACCAGCGGCCCGCAGCGCCCGGCCAGCGGCGCCAGCACCAGCGCGACCACGATGCCGACCAGCGCGCCGACCGCCACGTCGTGCGGGTAGTGCACGCCGACCCAGACCCGGGAGGCGGCCATCAGCGCCGCGAAGACCGTGGCGACGACGCCGAGCCGCCGGCTGACGAACCAGAGCGAGATCGCGGCGGCGAAGGCGATCACCGAGTGGTTGCTCGGGAAGGACCAGTCAGCGCTGGTCGCGCTCGGGCAGGTCTCCAGCGAGACGCTGCCGCGGATCTGGTCGCAGGGCCGGAGCTCCTCGACCTGGCCCTTGAGGACGGAGTTGACACCGTATGCGATGACCACGATCACCGGCGAGGCCAGCACCCTGGCCATCACCACGGAGTCGGCGCCGCGCGCCCGCCACCAGGCGTGGAGCATGAAGAGCGCGAACAGTCCGAGGCCGATCGCCGACCAGACCTTGATCACGTCGTTCAGCCAGTGCGGCGCCGACTGCACCCACCCGTTGACCCGGGTGTACAGGCTGCCGTCGATGCCGCTGCCGTCGTAGACGGCCAGAGCCCGAGAGGACATCACACGTCACCTCCGTGACGGAGCGCCTTACGGGCGCGGAACAGTTCGAGAACAATAGGGAGCACGGAGACAACTACTACCAGACCGATGATCGGCAGCAGATATCGGTCGATGCTGGGGACCGAGGATCCGAGCCCGTACCCGGCCAGCACCACGCCGACCGTCCAGAGCGCACCGCCGGCCACCTGCCAGAAGGTGAACGAGCGGACCGGCACCTCCAGCACGCCGCAGAGCGGGTTCAGCACCGTCCGGACCACCGGGATGAACCGGGCCAGCACGATCGCCTTGCCGTGCCCGTACCTGCCCAGCAGCTCCTCGGCCCGCTCGACGCCCTCCAGCAGGCTCTTGCGCTTGGTGCGGCGCAGCAGCGCCCGGCCGCCGCGCCGGCCGATCACGTAGCCGACCTGGGCCCCGAGCAGGGCCCCGACCAGGGCGGCGGGCAGCACCTGCCACAGGTGCAGCTGCGGGCCCTTGGTGGCGCCGGGCACGCAGAGCAGGCCCGCGGTGAACAGCAGCGAGTCGCCGGGCAGGAAGAAGCCGACCAGCAGGCCGGTCTCGGCGAACAGCACGATGGCGATGCCGAGCGCACCGAAGGCGGCGAGCAGCGAGGACGCGTCCAGCGGGTTCACCGCCAGGTGAACGGCCGCATCCGCGGGGAACTGAAGCAAGGCTGGCGGACCTCCCGTACGTTGGGGGGCGGTTCCCAGCGGAACCCGCCCCGGCCGTCTACAGTGACGTAGACGGTCTACACGACTGTAGACGAATCCTGGAGGAAGCGCCGCCATGTCCGACGTACCGTCCGCCCGCCGGCCTGCCGGGGAGCTGGAGGCCGAGGTGCTGGCCGCCCTCTGGTCGGCCCGGCAGCCGATGACGCCGCAGGACGTCCAGACGGCGCTCGGCGGGGACCTCGCCCGCACCACCATCGCGACGATCCTGGCCCGGCTGCACGACAAGGGGACGGTCGAGCGCACCCGGTCGGGCCGCGCCTACGCCTACACCCCGACCGTCCAGGACACCGCGGGCCTGGCCGCCCGCCGGATGCACACCGAGCTGGGCCGCGAGGCCGACCGCTCCACCGTGCTCGCCCGCTTCGTCTCCGACCTCTCCGCCGAGGACGAGCAGCTGCTGCGCGAACTGCTCGGCGACGGCGCGCCCGGACCGTCGGGCGGACCGGGGGCCGGCACCCCGTGATGCTCTCCGTCTGGGCCCCGCTGCTGCTGCCCTTCCTGGCCGCCCCGCTGGCCCGCCGCCTCGCCGAGTCGCTGGCGCCCCGGGCCGCCGCCTGGCTGCTGGCCGGCACCGCCGTCGTCCTGGCCGGGGGCACCCTGTGCTCGCTCGGCCTGCTCGCCACCGCCGGGCTGCTCCACCTGCCCCCGGTCGCCGCCCTCGGCCACCTCTCGCTGCCTTGGCTCACCGCCGCCACCCCGGACGCCCCGCTCGCGGCCGCCGCGGCCGCTCCCGTGCTCGCCGCGCTCACCGCGCTGGCGGTGCGCACCGCCCGCCGCCGCCGGCTCGACCTGCGGACCGCCCGCTCCACCCTGCCCGCGCTCACCGCGCCGCCCGCCGACGCCGACGCCGCCGACGCCGCCGACGCCGCCGACGCCAACGCCGCCGACCAGCATCCGGACATGCGCCCCCGGCGCGCCCCCATGCGCCGGGCACGCGCCGCGCGATGGCTGCGGCCCGGCGAGAACCCGCTCACCGCCGTGCTGTCGCAGCCCGAGGACCACCCGCTCACCGTGTTGGACGACGACCGCGCCGACGCCTTCGCCCTGCCCGGCCGCCTGCGCCGCCCCGGCCGACCGGGCGAGCCCGGCCGGATCGTGGTCACCTCCGGCATGCTGCGCGCCCTCAGCGGGCCCGAGCGCTCCGCCCTGCTCGCCCACGAGCGCGCCCACCTGACCGCCCGCCACCACGTCTTCCTCGCCCTCGCCGAGCACGCCGCCGACCTCCACCCGGCGCTCCGCCCACTGCGCGCGCCCCTCGGGTACCACCTGGAGCGCTGGGCCGACGAGGTGGCAGCGGCCCGGGTCGGCGACCGCGCCGTGACCGCCCGCGCGGTCGGCCGGGCCGCCCTCGCCGCGAACCGTTCGCCCTGGCCGGCCCGGCCCCGGCTGGTCGCCGCCGCCCACTCCGGCCCGGTCCCCCGCCGGGTCGCCGCGCTGCTCCAGCCCCGCCCCGCCACCACCCCCGGCACCCGGCTGCGGGCCGTCGCCCTGGCCCTGGCCGCCTGCCTGGCGCTGACCACCGGCGCCACCCTGGAGGCCACCGCGGACCTGCACCACACCGTCGAGGCCGCCCAGCACGAACCCGGCGCCCAGCACTAGAGCACGAGTGCCAAGGCACCCCAGGACGGTTTCCGTACCGACCGGTACGGCGACTTGGCGGACCCCATGCCCGCAGGCCCACCGCACCCGTACGCTTTCGTCAGCGCGTCGACCCCGACGCGCCCTCGAACGGCGGCGAGGAGCAACGCGAGTGCGGCAGACCGGACGGCAGTCCCGACGACCAGAGCGCCGCACCCCGCCGACCGCGGCGGAGCTGGCCAAGGTCCACGACCGCACCCTCGCCGACGCCGCCGCCCGTGAACTCGCCCTCCCCGAGACCGGCGGGACCGGCGGGACCGGCCTACTCGAACCCCGCCCCGAGATCGGCGACTCCTGGGCCCGGCTGCGGCGCCTCGGCCTCGACCCCGACACCGGCGCCGCCACCGCCATGCTCGGCCCCGCCGAACTGGAGCGGCGCCGCCGGGCCAGCGGGCTGGACACCGTCCTGCCGGTGCTGCGCGAGACCCTGCTGGGACCGTCCGACCCGGCCCCGCTGATCCTCGCCGTCGCCGACGCTGAGGGCCACGTGCTCTGGCAGGACGGCGAACGCGGGCTGCGCCGCAGCGCCGACCGGATCGGCTTCGTCACCGGCGCCCGCTGGATCGAGGAGAGCGTCGGCACCAACGGCATCGCCGTCGCGCTGCGCGCCCAGCGCCTGATGCACGTCCACTCCGGCGAACACTACCTGCGCAGCCACCACACCTGGACCTGCGTGGCCGCGCCCGTGCACGACCCGGCCACCGGACGGCTGGTCGGCGCGATCAACCTCAGCGGCCCGGCGCACAACGTCCGCCCGTTCCTGCTCCAGCTCACCGCCACCGCCGCCCGGCTCGCCGAGACCGAACTGCGCGCCCACCGGCTGGAGGCGCTGAACCAGCTGCGCACCCTGGCCGCCCCGCTGCTCGCCCGGGTCGGCGGCCCGGCCCTGGTGGTGGACGCGGCCGGCTGGACCGCCGCCGCGGCCGGACTGCCGCCGCCCAGCCGGCTGCGCGTGCCCAGCGAGGGCTGGGCCCCGGCGGCCGTGCACTGGGTGCCCGGCCTGGGCGAGTGCGTGCTGGAACCGCTCGCGGACGGCTGGCTGGTGCGCCCGGTCCGCCCGCCCGAGGCGGACGGCTCCGGCACGGTGAGCGCCGAACAGGCCGCGGGCGCCCGGCTCCGGCTCGACCTGCGGCGCCCGGACCGCGCCGAACTGTTCGTCCGGGGCGCGGCCGACAGCTGGTCGCACCCGGTCAGCCCGCGCCACGCCGAACTGCTGCTCCTGCTGGCCACCTCGTGCGAGGGCAGCACCGCGGCCCAGCTCGCCGAGGCCCTGTTCGGCGACGCGGGGCGGACGGTGACGGTCCGGGCCGAGCTGTCCCGGCTGCGCCGCTACCTGGGCGGGCTGCTGGCCCACCGGCCGTACCGTTTCGCCGACTCGGTGCTGGTCACCGTCGAGGGGCCGGAGGACCCGTACGACCTGCTGCCCGCCTCCACCGCCCCGGCGGTCCGGCGGCTGCGGGCCGGGCTCGCGGCGGGCACGGTACGGCTGCCGGGCGCCGCGGCGCCCGTCCCGTCACCGCGCTCCGCAGGATCCGCGGGAGGCGGCCAGGCCAGTACGGGCGGTACGGACAGCACGGGCGGTCCGGGCAGTACGGGCGGTCCGGGCAGTACGGGCGGTCCGGGCAGTGCCGCCGGTGCTCAGCCGCCGCCCGCGAGCAGCGCGGCCAGTTGACCGTCGGTCGGGCCGCAGTCTCGCTCCTCCTCGGCGGAGACCAGCGCGTAGGTGCGCTCCAGCCAGGCCTGCACCCGGGGCTTGGAGGCCTCCAACAGGGCGCTGCCGTGCGGGGATTCGAGCGCCAGGTGCAACGTCGAGCCGTGGCAGGGGCAGTAGGCCGGCCACAGCTTGACGTCGCCCTGACCGCTCAGCGAGCGCAGGCCGTCACGCAGCAGGTCGCGCGAGAACACCCAGTCCGCCTCGTCCGGCCGCCCCAGATGGAAGGTCAGCAGCACCTCGTAGGGGCGCGAAGCGTCGAAGCGGAACCTGGTGCGCACCTCGCCGACCACCTCCTCGCCCAGCGAGATCCGCAGCATCAGCACCTCCTCCACCGCCGCCGGAGCGGCGGTGGAGCCGCCCCCATCGTCGCCCGTGGGGGTGGCGGCGAGGGGGGCACTGGAGGCTGCGGACAACGGGTCGGGCGACATGACGGTCTCTCCGGGAACGGCGCGGGATGCCACCAGCCTGCGCCACCGGCGACCGGACGGGCAAGGGTTGCAAGGGGGTTGCAATAGCCCCCGTCCAGGCCGGATGCCCCTTACCGCACCGGTCGGACGGACCGTCAACTTCCGCCTGCCGAAAGGGTGTCCGGGAAATGGATGGATATTGTCCGCGGTCCGCCGCCCGCTGGTACGCTCTCCCCCTCCCGCCGCGGGCCCGCAGCGGAACCGGTGCGAACCGGCTGGATCCGGGCCCTGCGGCAGCGCGTGGGAGAATACGGCCGACGCGACGGCGACTTCGGGGAGGGAGGGGTCCGGTGGCTGCGCGCGAGGACACCGCGCGGGACGTGCGGCACGAGCCCGAACGGCACGGTCGGCACGGTCGGCCGCGCCCCTTCGGCGGCCGGTTCCGGCTGCCCACCCTGCGCTTCTCCGGCGCCGCCATGGCGATGTCCACCGTCGTCGGCATCAGCATCGCCACCACCCTCCTCCTCAACGAGCAGCAGGGCATCGGCCGGCGGGCCGGCGTGGCCCGGGTCGGCAGCACCCCGCCGCCCACCCCGAGCGCCACCGACCAGGCCGAGGCGGCCGCCGAGCGGACCCCGGCCTCCCCCGCGCCGTCCGGCCACCCGCAGGGCTCCCGGCCCACCGGGCACCCCTCGGCGCACCCGTCCGCCCCGGCGAACGCCGCAGCCACCCCGCCCCCGGCCAGACTCCCGGCGGGCACGTCGGTCCCGGTCACCCCCTCGACCGGCGGGCAGGCCTCGGCCGGGCACGAGCCCCGGCCCTCGGCGGACACCCCCGACACGGGCACCGCCGCCGGCCCCTCGCCCTCGGCGCAGCCGCTCACGCCCTCCGGCGGACCGGCGGGCGGGCAGCCGCAGGCCGACCCGTCCGGCACCGGGCAGCCGGGCGGCGCGCCGTCGCCGCAGCCGACCGGCTTGCGGCCGGTCACCTCGGCCCACCCCGCACCGGAGCAGCCGGCCCCGCCCGCACCGGCCCGCCCGGTGCCACCGGCCGCCGCCGCGGTCCCGGGCGACAACGGTGGCGCCGGAGGCGCTGACGGCACCGGGAACAGCGCCGGGAGCAGCGCCGGGGACGCCTCAGCCTGGGACGCCTCAGGGGACACCGACGCCGCCCCCGGTGCTGTCGACTCCGCCAATTCGGCCAACTCGGCCGAGTCCACTGACGCGGAGGCCGACCAAGCCCTGACCGGCACCGGCCAGATCACCCCGCTCGGGCGCGACGGCCTCCGGCACGCGCTGACCCTCGCCGTGGCCGAGCCGGTCACCGCGCTGCAGGCCGAATTCCGGCTCGTCCCAGGCGAGTTGGCCCCCGGTAGCGGTGCCGCCTGGACCGATCTTCCGGGCGCCGTGGTGACCGTCCAGCAGGAGCGCGGCACCCTGGTCTACCGCTTCACCACCCCGCCCGGGACGGACGTCGAGCCCGGCCGCTACAGCTTCGCCGTACGCGGCACCCGCCCGGCCGAACCGGTCGGCCCGGTGCGCAAGTCGGCCCCCGCGGAGAACTGGAACGCCGCCGCCTTCGGCATCGACCACCCCCGGGCGGTCGCCGCGCTCGGCGGCTTCGGCCGGCTACTGCCGCTGCCCGCCCAGCCGTTGGCACCCACGCACCGCTGACCCACCACGCCGACCCGCCACCGGCCGCCCCTCCCGTCGACTGATCCGATGTTCCGACGATCAGACAGCTCAGCGCTCCGGCCGGGCGCATCGCCGTACCCCCGTTCGTTACTGTGGGCAGCACCCGGCCCGGCGGCCCCACCGGCCCCGGCCCGGACCGTCGTTCCGCACCCGAGGAGGAGTCCTTGTCCACCGTCCTGACCCAAGGCGGCAACGCACCGCTGACCGCCGCGCGGGTGACCGTCGAGGTCACCGCGCCCAAGGCGCTGGACGTCTCCGGCCTGCTGCTGACCGACACCGGCAAGGTCCGCTCGGACGCCGACTTCGTCTTCTTCAACGCCCCGCACGGGCCCGGCGTCAGCCTCCGCCCGGCCGCCGCCGGCGCGCCGGACGCGATCACCGTGGACACCCCGGCCGTCCCCGCCGACATCAGCAAGATCGTGGTCACCGCCAGCCCGGCCGACCAGTCCTCCACCTTCGCCGGGATCGAGCCCACCGCCACCGTCCGGGACGCCGACACCGGGACCGTCCTGGTCACCTTCACCCCGCCCCGGCTGGGCCTGGAGACCGCGCTCATCGTGGTCGAGGTCTACCGGCGCAACGGGTCCTGGAAGGTGCGCGCGGTCGGCCAGGGCTACGCCGACGGCCTGGCGGGCATCGCCACCGACTTCGGCGTCAGCGTGGACGACTCCCCCACCCCGACCGCCGCCCAGACCCCCGCCCCGGCCGCCGCCCACGCCCAGGCCCCGATCTCACCGAGCGCGCCGACCGTCCAGATCACCTCCCCGGCCGCCCCGCCGCTGCCGCCCGTCCCGCCCGCGCCGCCGGCTCCGCCGGCGAGCCCCGCCCCGCCGGTCGACCCGCGGATCGCCCTCGCCACCGCCCCGCCGCTTCCCCCGGCCCCGCCCGCGCCGCCCGCCGCGCCCCCGACCCCGGCCGACCGTCCCAAGGTCACCCTGGACAAGGGCCGGGTCAACCTGGTCAAGGGCAGCTCCGTCTCCCTGGTGAAGAACGGCCGCCCCTTCCTCTCCTCGGTCCGGATGGCGCTCGGATGGGAGTCCGCCGCCCGCGGCCGCGACATCGACCTGGACGCCTCCTGCCTGGCCTTCGACGCCCAGCACAAGCGGCTGGAGACGGCCTGGTTCATGAAGCTGAACATCTTCAACGGCGCGATCGCCCATTCCGGCGACAACCTGGTCGGTGGTGACGGCGGCGACGACGAGGCGATCACCGTCCACCTGGAGGGCCTCCCGGCCGAGGTCCACGCGCTGGTCTTCGTGGTCAACTCCTTCTCCGGCCAGAAGTTCACCGAGGTGCGGAACGCCTACTGCCGCCTGGTGGACGTCCGGACCGAGGAGGAGCTGGTCCGCTTCGACCTCACCCACTCCGAGGCGCGCACCGGCGTGGTGATGTGCAAGCTGGTCCGCCGCCCCTCCGGCGAGTGGGAGATGACGGCGCTCGGCGAGTACGTCGACGGCAAGACCGCCCGGGCGATGATCGAGCCCTCCGCCGCCCTGCTCTAGAGGCGGCAACGTCACGGGCACGCCCGCGATTTCACCTCTCTGAGGCATCAAGTCGTCCACGGATCGACTCGATTGATTCTCAGGGGGTGAATCGCGCTCTCCCCTGCACCCGTTGAGGAGAGACCGTGCCACGCTTCCCGTCCCGCCTCGCCGTTGCCGGCACCGCCGTCGCGCTCGCCGCAGGTCTGGTCACCCCCACCACCGCCCAGGCCGCCGCCAAGCCCTCCACCCGCGCCGGCGCGCTGCGGTGGGCCGCCCTCGGCGACAGCTACACCGCGGGCGTGATCGAGGCCACCGGCGACCTGACCGAGCCCAACGACGGCTGCGCCCGTACCACCGGCTCCTACCCCGAGCTCATCCGCCGCGACCTCGGCTCCCTGGTCAGCCTGCGCAACGTCAGCTGCAGCGGCGCCACCAGCCTCGACGTGTACGCGAACAAGCAGAGCCCGCTCGGCCGCCCGCTCCCGCCGCTCGGCACCGACCCCGACGCTCCCTACCCGCCCGTCCCACCGCAGGTCGACGCCGTCGAGCGGGACACCGACGTGATCACCGTCGAGGTCGGCGGCAACGACCTCGGCTTCGGCGGGATCCTCAAGGACTGCATCGAGCTGGGCGCCACCACCCTCGGCCGGGGCACGCCCTGCAAGGACAAGTACGACGCCCAGCTGCCCGGCCGGCTCGCCGAACTGCGCACCGACTACTCCACCATGCTCGGCGCGCTGCAGACGAAGGCCCCGTCCGCCAGGATCCTCGCCGTCGGCTACCCGCACCTCTTCCCCGAGAACGCCAACCTCTGCGAGTACGGCGACCTGCTGCAGTTCTCCACCTTCACCACCGGCGACCTCGCCTGGGCCCGTACCGCCGTCCTGGAGCCGCTCAACGCGGTCATCGCGCAGGACACCGCCGCCCAGGGCGACACCTTCGTGGACCTCTACCCCGCCACCGCCGGGCACAGCGTCTGCGACGCCGACCACTGGCTGGACGGCGTGCTGACCAGCATCCTCCCCCTCAAGTACGCCCTGGTGCACCCCAACGCCAAGGGCCAGGCCTTCGCCGCCGCCCAGGTCGAGGACGCCGTCCTCGGCGGCTGACCTTCACACCGTGCGAGCCGGGCGCCGAAATCCCGTTGCCCCGCCCGCCCGTCGGCGATCATCCTGTCCGGATGCTCATCCGCGAAGCCACATCCGAGGACTGGTCGGCCATCTGGCCCTTCTTCCGGTCCATCGTCGCCGCCGGCGAGACCTTCCCGTATCCGCTCGACATGCCCTCCGAACTCGGCCAGGAGTGGTGGATGCACTCCGCCCCCGACCACACCGTGGTCGCGGTGGACGAGGACGGACGCGTCCTCGGCACCGCCACCATGAACCGCAACCGCCCCGGCAACGGCTCGCACGTGGCCAGCGCCAGCTACATGGTCGACCCGGCCCACCACGGCCGCGGCATCGGGCGGGCCCTGGTCGAGTACTCCCTCGACTGGGCCCGCCGAGCCGGCTACCGCGCCATGCAGTTCAACGCGGTGGTCGCCAACAACCACCACGCCGTGAAGCTCTACCGGTCCCTCGGCTTCGAGATCGTCGGCACCGTCCCCGAGGCCTTCCACCACCCGGTCGACGGCTACGTCGGCCTGCACGTCATGTACCGGCCGCTGTAAGGGACTTCCCCCCTACTCCTCGATCGCCCCGCCGACCCGCCGCAGGTGCTGCCGGAAGCTGTACGACGGGTCGGCAGCGCGCCGCGCCAGGTACTCGCCGAAGGCGGTCTGCTCGCGCAGCGTGTCCCCGGCGGCGATCCGCTCGGCCTGCGCCCGCTCGGTCCGGGCGATCCCGGCGGCCGCCTCCAGCACCTCCCCGACCCGGTCGGCCGGCACGAACACCACCCCGTCCGCGTCCGCGAACACCACGTCATCGGCGCCCACCAGATGCGGCCCGACCCGCGCCGAAACCAGCGCCTCCGGCTCGCGGTCGTCCAGCCGCACCGGCCCCAGCGGAAGCGACCCGTAGCTGAACACCGGCAGCCCGATCCCCACCAGCTCGGCCGTGTCCCGGTGCAGCCCCCACACCACGATCCCGGCCACCCCGGCGGCCCGCGCCTCCAGCACCGCGAGGTCCCCGACGCAGGCCTCGTCCGTGCGCCCACCGTTGTCGATCACCAGCACGTCCCCGTCCCGCGCCGCCCCGTACGCCTCCAGGAACACGTCCACGCTCCCGTAGTGCCGCACCGGCAGCACCCGCCCCGACACCCGGGCCCCCGGCACCACCCCGCCCACCCCCACCGGCGCCGCCCGCAACCCCACCCCGACCCGCACACACGCATCCGCCACCACCGCGGTGGACAGCCCCTTGAAGTCCTTCAGCATCCCCAACTCCTCCCACCGAACGCCCAGTTGACCAGCACCGGAATCCTACGCCGGGCCTCAGACTCACACATCGAGTGAAAGTCCACTGTGTGCTGCACAACCCGGCCCGGCAACGAATAGCGTGACGCCCACCTGGCGGAAGCGACCTCCGCCAAACCCGACCAGGGCCGCATCACCAAGCGCCATTGCTACGCCCGGGCCGGCATCCCGCTCCACCTCCTCATCGACCGGCAGAAGTCGCAGGTCAGCCTCTTCGGCAAGCCCCATCGCGAGGAGTACACCGAGGCCCACCTCGCCGCCTTCGGCGAACCGCTCGCCCTCCCCGCCCCGTTCGACTTCGAGCTCGACACCAGGCCCTTCCTCCAGAAACCGCGAAACGGCCCGCACCCCCTCCCACACAGGGGGTGCGAGCCGTTCCGGCATGCGGAGCGCGTCAGTTGCGGGTGGCCATGGCGCGCAGGAAGAAGGTGAGGTTGGCCGGGCGCTCGGCGAGGCGGCGCATGAAGTAGCCGTACCACTCCTGGCCGTACGGCAGGTACACGCGCATGGTGTTGCCCTCGCCGACGAGGCGCAGCTGCTCCTCGGGGCGGATGCCGTACAGCATCTGGTACTCGAAGGAGTCCCGGGTGCGGTTGTTCCACTGGGCCAGCTGGCCGGCGATCTTGATCATGTTGGGGTCGTGCGAGGCGATCATCGGGTAGCCCTCGCCCGCCATCAGGATCTTCAGCGCGCGGACGTAGGCGAGGTCGACCTCGTGCTTGCCCTGGAAGGCGACCGACTCGGGCTCCTTGTAGGCGCCCTTGCACAGCCGCACGCGCGAGCCCGGGCCGGAGAACTCGCGGCAGTCGGCCTCGGTGCGGCGCAGGTACGCCTGGAGCACGACGCCCAGCCAGGGGAAGTCCGCCCGCAGCTCGCGCGCGATGGCGAGGGTGGAGTCGGTGGTGGTGTGGTCCTCCATGTCGAGGGTCACCGTGGTGCCGGCCTCGGCGGCGGCCTCGCAGATGCGGCGGGCATTCTCCAGCGCGATCTTCTCGCCGTCCACCGGCAGGAACTGGCCGACGGCCGACAGCTTGACCGACACCTCGGCACCGGCGGCGAGGCCGGTCTCCTTGAGGGCCTTGAGCAGGTGCTCGTAGGCCTCGGCGGTGCCGGCGGCCTGGGCGGCGTCCTGGGTGTCCTCGCCGAGGTGGTCCAGGGTGACCTTGCGGCCGGTGGCGACCAGGTCATCGCAGGCGGTGACGGCGTCGTCGAGGGCCTCGCCGGCGACGAAGCGCTCGACTATCGCGTGGGTCGGAGGGAACTTCTCGACCACGGTGCGGACCTGCGGGGACCGGGAGGCCGCGAGAAGGGCGGAACGGAGCATCGTGACTCCTGGAGCTGGTGTTTCCAAGGGTGGCAGAAAGGCGCCGGGGCGGCGGTACGGGGGTAGGCCGCCGCCCCGGCGGGCGACGCCCGGCTGCGGGACCGGACGTCGCGGGTGACCGATGGCTTCTACAGCGGACCGGTCGGCATCATGGCTGGTCAGCCCATGTGCGGGTAGCGGTAGTCGGTCGGCGGGACGAAGGTCTCCTTGACCGAGCGGGTCGAGGTCCAGCGCGCCAGGTTCTGCTTGGCGCCGGCCTTGTCGTTGGTGCCGGAGGCCCGGCCGCCGCCGAAGGGCTGCTGACCGACGACGGCGCCGGTCGGCTTGTCGTTGATGTAGAAGTTGCCGGCCGCGAAGCGCAGCTTGTGCATCGCGTCCTGGGCCGCCGCGCGGTCCTGGGCGATGATCGAACCGGTCAGGCCGTAGGCCGACACGGACTCCATCTGCGCCAGCATCTCGTCGTACTTCTCGTCCTCGTAGACGTACACGGCGAGGATCGGGCCGAAGTACTCGTCGCGGAAGTACTCCGAGGCCGGGTCCTGGCAGACCAGGACGGTCGGGCGGACGAAGTAGCCGACCGAGTCGTCGTACGTGCCGCCGGCGAGGACCTCCACGGAGGCGTCCGCCCGGGCGCGGTCGATGGCGGCCTTGTTCTTGGCGAAGGCGCGCTCGTCGATGACCGCCGACATGAAGTTGGACAGGTCGGTGACGTCGCCCATGGTGAGGCCGTCGACCTCGGCGGCGAACTCGTCCTTCAGGCCGGCCCACAGCGAGGCCGGGACGTAGGCGCGGGACAGCGCCGAGCACTTCTGGCCCTGGAACTCGAAGGCGCCGCGGGTCATCGCGGTCTTCAGGACCTTGGGGTCGGCGGACGGGTGGGCGACCAGGAAGTCCTTGCCGCCGGTCTCGCCGACGATCCGCGGGTAGGTGCGGTAGCCGGCGATGTTCTCGCCCACGGAACGCCACAGGTGCTGGAAGGTGGCGGTGGAGCCGGTGAAGTGGATGCCGGCCAGCGCCGGGTGCTTGAGCGCCACGGCGGAGACGTCCAGGCCGTCGCCGGTCACCATGTTGATGACGCCCTTGGGCAGGCCGGCCTCCTCCAGCAGCTGCATCAGCAGGTGCGCGGAGAACTGCTGGGTCGGGGACGGCTTCCACAGCACCACGTTGCCCATCAGCGCGGGCGCGGTCGGCAGGTTGCCGGCGATCGCGGTGAAGTTGAACGGGGTGATCGCGTAGACGAAGCCCTCCAGCGGGCGGTGGTCGCTGCGGTTCCACACGCCGTCCGAGGAGATCGGCTGCTCGGCCATGATCTGGCGGGCGAAGTGCACGTTGAAGCGCAGGAAGTCGACCAGCTCGCAGGGGGTGTCGATCTCGGCCTGCTGGGCGGTCTTGGACTGGCCGAGCATGGTGGCCGCGGCCAGGGTCTCGCGCCAGGGGCCGGCCAGCAGGTCGGCGGCCTTGAGGAAGATCGCGGCGCGGGAGTCGAAGGAGAGCGCCTGCCAGGCCGGGGCCGCGGCCAGGGCAGCGTCGATGGCGTCCTGCGCGTCGGCCTGGGTGGCGTTGCGCAGGGTACCGAGCCGAGCCGCGTGGTTGTGCGGCTGGACGACGTGGATCTCGGTGCCGCCGCCCATCCGGCGCTCACCGTTGATCGTCATGGTCAGCTGGACCGGCTCCTGGCCGCCCAGCTCCTTCAGCTTGGCCTCCAGACGGGCCCGTTCCGGGCTGCCGGGGGCGTAGCTGTGGACCGGCTCGTTCACCGGCGCGGGGACCTGGGTCACAGCGTCCATAGAGCGCACGCTCTCCTTCGTTCAGTGCGGGGGGATTGCCGGCGCGGGTCGCACGCCGGCCACAGCACGAACGCTATTCCTGCCCGCCCGGCCACTTGATTGGCCGGGCGGCTAAATTCCCCCGTACGGCGTTGTCCGGCCCGACGAAGCCGGTCACGCGACGGTCACGACCGGCCGTCAGGCGGCGCGCCCCGCACGCCTCACCGGCGCCACCGACACCGCCTGTCGCTCCCAGTCGATCCGGTACCCGTGCACCGGGCGGAGCATCTTCTCCGGGCTCATGAAGGTCCGCATCATGATCGGCGCGATCACTCGGAACAGCATCCGGGCGAGGGGCCCGGAGGCCTTCTGGTTGTTGGTGCGCGCCGCATCGGCGGCGATCTTCTCGACCCGGGGCCGGCGCATCGCCTCGTAGGCGGCGAACGCGGCGGTGTGGTCGGGCAGGTCACGCAGGCAGCGGGCGAGTTCGACGGCGCTCTCGACGGCCAGCGAGACGCCCTGGCCGGAGCTGTTGGACGGCGCGTGCACCGAGTCGCCGACGAGCACCATCCGGCCGCGGTACCAGTGCGGGACGGACGGCATGATCTCCAGCCGGGGGAAGACCTCGATGGTCCCGGCGTCGGCCGCCCGCAGCACCTCGCGGGCGGGCAGGTCGTCGGAGTGCAGCTCGCGGCACCGGCGCAGCCACTCCTCCCCGCCGATGGCGCGGACCTGCCCGTAGCCCAGCTGCTCGGGCTGCGGGATGTTGCTGAACCAGGCGGTGCCGCTGCCGTCGGCCAGGCCCCAGTAGCCGAAGAAGGCCCGGGCGCCGTTGGCGAAGTGCACCGACTCGCCGCGGCCGGGCCGGCCGGGCAGCCGGTGGGAGCTGTAGCCGCCGACGCCGAGCAGGCCGGTGTACTGGGCGTCGGGCGCGGCCGGGTCGATCAGGGTGCGGACGGTGGAGCGGGTGCCGTCGGCGCCGATCAGCACGTCGCCGGTGGCACTGGTGCCGTCGGCGAAGCGGGCGGTGATGCCGTCGGCGCCCTCCTCGGCGCCGACCAGCCGTTTGCCGTACCGGACCTCGATGCCGGTCTCGCGCAACCGCCGCTGCAACACCTCGTACAGTTCGGCGCGGCGCATCAGCCGCCCGCGCGGCAGGTCGGGCAGGCCGCGGAACTCTCCCAGCGTGCCGCCCTTTCCGTCCTCGATCACCATCGGTCCGACCGGCTGCCCGATCCGGCCGACCTCCGCCTCCAGGCCGAGGACGGCCAGCGCGCCGAGCCCGTTGGGGGCGATCATGAAGGCTCCGCCGATGCCCTCGGCGGAGGTCTCGTAGGCCTCGAAGACCTCGACGTCGAGGCCCGCCTTGCGCAGGGCCAACGCCATCACCGGACCGGCGATGCCGCCGCCGATGACCAGGGCCTTCTTCGACGTACGCGGTGCACTCATTGCAGACTCCCGAAGTACTCCTGCCAGGTCCGGATGAACTCCGGCTCCTGGAGCTGTGTGACGAGGCGCTCGACGAAGGCGATCTCGGTCTCCAGTCCGCCGACCCGGTACTCCTCCTCGATCAGGAAGAGCCAGCCGACGCCCTCCTCCGTGGCCTTGCGCAGCGTCGCCCGGATGGCCGCCACCTCCGCGGCCAGGGCGGCCCGCCGCCGCTCCAGGAGCTCCACGGCCTCGGCCGGCGGGAGCACCATGAGCAGCGACAGCGAGACCCCGAACGCGGGGTACTCGTGCTGCGGCTCGGCCACGAGTTCGCGCATCCAGTCGAAGAGCTCCGTCCTTCCTTCCGCCGTGATGGCGTAGACGGTGCGCTCGGGCCGCTGGGTGTCGCGGACGGTTTCCTGTTCGGCGACGAACCCGGCCTTGCGCAGCTGCTCCACGACCATGTACAGCGAGCTGCGGTTGTACTTGATGTTGCGGTCCTTGGCGTGCTCCTTGAGCCGGCGCCCCATCTCGTACGGGTGCATCGGCTCGGCCAGGAGTTCGGCCAGGACCGCCAGTGCCAGCGGGTTCGACACCTTGCGTCGCTTCGCCACGAGACGTCCTCATCTCTTGGTCAGTACTGACTATCCACTCCTGAATAGTCAGAGTCAACTATTTTCGAATGACGAACCGCAACTCTGTCCGCCCGGCTAAAATCAACCACACACCGTTGTCCGAGCGGATGAAGGAGGCCCGGAGTGACCACCCCCGGTCTCCCGCTCCGCCAGCTGCTGATGTCCCTGGGCGAACCGCTGGTCGAACTCCAGGCCGCCCCACAGGGGTTGGACGTCCCCGTCCGCGACGTCGCGATCCTCGACCCGGAGGACCCGCCCACCGCCGCCCCCGGCGAACTCGTCCTCGCGATCGGCGCCCGCGGCCGCGCCGCCCTCCCCGCCCTGCGCGCCGCCGGCCGGGCCGGTGCCGCAGCCGTCGCGGTCAAGCTGGACGGCCCCGGCCAGGCCGACGCCCTGCGCGAGGCCGCCACCGACGCCGGCGTCGCCCTGCTGTCGGTGCGCCGGGAGACCCGCTGGGAGCACCTGGACTCGCTCGCCCGCGCGATCATCGCCGGCCCGGACGCCCCGGCCGCGCCCGGCGCCCCCGAGCCCAACGCGGGCGACCTCTTCTCCCTCGCCCAGACCGTCGCCGTCCTCACCAACGGCATCGTCTCGATCGAGGACACCTCCAGCCGGGTGCTCGCCTACTCCCGCTCCTCCGACTCCGACGAGGTCGACGACCTGCGCCGGCTGTCCATCCTCGGCTGGCAGGGCCCGGAGCCGTACCTGTCCAAGCTGCGCGAGTGGGGCATCTTCCAGCACCTGCGCAGCTCGGACGCCCCGATCGCGGTCGAGCCGCACCCCGAGCTCGGCCTGCGCCGCCGGCTCGCGGTCGGCATCCGGGCCGGGGCGCAGCCGCTCGGCACCATCTGGGTCCAGGAGGGCGCCCAGCCGCTGGCCCCGCTCGCGGAACAGGCCCTGGTCGGCGCCGCCCGGGTGGCCGCCGCCCAACTGGTGCGCCGCCGCCGCGAGTTGTCCGCCGACGTCCGGCTCACCCAGACCCTGCTGACCGGCTTGCTGGAGGGCTCCACCGGCCCCCAGTCGCTCGCCACCCACCTGGGCCTGGACCTGCGCCGCCCGGCCACCGTGCTGGCGTACGGCGCGCACACCACCGAGGCGCTGCACCGCTCCGACGTGACCGGCCTGATCTCGGTGCACACCGCCGCCCGGCACCGCACCGCACTGCTCGCCCCGATCGAGTCCCGGGTCTACGTGCTGCTGCCCGAACTCCCGCCCGGCCTGCCGATGGCGACCGTGCGCGACTGGGCGGCCGAGGTGGTCGCGGCCGCCCGGGAGCACCTCGGCGTCCCGCTGCGCGCCGCGATCGGCTCCACCGTCGACGGCCTGTCCCAGGTGCCCGACTCCCGCGCCCAGGCCGACCGGATCCTGGACGCGATGGGCCGCGGCGGGGTGGACCTCGACGTCGCGGCACTGATCGACGTCCAGGCCGAGGTGCTGGTCAGCGAGATGCTGGCGCTGCTCCAGGACCGCACCGGCCTGCGCGACCCCCGGCTGACCGCGCTCACCGAGTACGACCGCCGGCACAACACCCGGCTCGCCGAGTCGGTGCTCGCCTGGCTGGACGCGCTCGGCGAGGTCCGGGTGGCCGCCGACGCCCTGCACATCCACCCCAACACCCTGCGCTACCGGGTGCGCCGCGCCGAGCAGTTGACCGGCATCGACCTCGCCCAGCCGCAGCAGCGGCTGCTGGCGATGCTGCAACTGCGGCTGCCCGCGGACGAGTAGTCCGCGGGCAGCCGGTTCAGACGGGTCGCCAGGACGTCACCCGCGCCCCGCCCGCCACTGCTCCCAGGCCGACAGCCACAGCTGCTCGGCCAGCAGGTGCTCCTCCCAGACGTCGGCCCCGCCGCCGGGCCGCTCCCGCCACAACTGTTCCCAGGCCCGCTGCGCCGGCAAGCTGGCCACCTCGCTGGCGAACACCGTGTACCGCACGACCTCCTCCACGGCCGCCTCGCCCGCCGGCGTGCCGATCAGCCAATGCGTCTGCTGGGACAGCCGGTTGAGGTGGTTGACCATCGAGGTCACCGCCGCTACGGCCTCCTCCCGGGTCTCGGTGGCGAGCCGCATCTGCTGGCGCACCACCGTCTCCCATCGGACCGCGCAGGCGTCCCCGCGCAGTGCGCGCGGCAGCCTCGGCGTGCGCCCGACCCGCACCTGCGCCTCGATCGCGGCGGTCTCCGCGATGCTCTGCGCGATCAGCTCCCGGTGCGCTTCCAGTCCGGTCGCGGGCGGCAGTTCGCGCTCCTCGACCGGCACGCACCGGGCCCGCCGGGAGGCGAGGTCGCGCAGCAGGTCGGTGCGCCCGCGCAGGTAGCGCTCGAAGTCCCCGATCCCGCCGAGCTCCACGCCGCCGGGGGCGACCCCGCGCCCGCACACCGTGACGGTCAGCCCGCCGACCCGCAGCCGCCCGGCCCAGACCGGCCCGGCCGGGTCCGCTCCGCCCGGGGCCATCGGCCGGTCCTCGTGCACCTCCACCGCGCAGGGCTCGCCGTCCACGGTGATCCACTCGCGCAACGCCCGCACCCGGCCCGGCCCGTCGCCCTCGTCGATGCCCAACTGCTCGTAGACGCGGTCCCGTTCGTCCTCGACCACGTCCTCCAGCTCAGGCAGCAGCTCGGCCCGATCGGCGCCCGGCCGGTAGGTGCGCACGGTCACGTACGGTCCGGCCGCGGAGGTCCAGTCGCCGCACTGCACCTCGACCCAGCGCAGCTCGCTGCCGCAGGTCTCGAAGGCGGCCAGCGCCACGCCGCGGCGGGCCGGTCCGGCGGCCACGCCGTACACCGGGAAGTCGAGCGCGGCCAGGGTCCGGCGGGGGAGCTCCTCCTGGTCGGCGAAACGATCCTGCCCGCCCAGCCGGGTCGGGCCAGGCCCTCCGTCGTTGCGCCCCTGAGGCCTTCCGCCGCTCTCCCGCATCATCCTGTGCCGCACCCCCGAGTCCCTCGCACCCGCACCGCTGACGCCACCTTACGTGCCCGGAGCTGCCGGGTCATCAGCTCGGCCGCCGTGCAGGGCCAGTGGCCGTGTCAGAGGGCCCGGTTGTCAGCCGCCCTCCCTACGCTGGCCGCATGACCGCACAGAGCACGCCGGAGCACGGCTTCCCCGCCCGGATCAGCATCGTCACCCTCGGGGTCTCCGACCTCGACCGCAGCGCCCGCTTCTACGAGGACCTCGGCTGGAAGCGCTCCACCGCCTCCAGCCCGGAGATCGTCTGGTTCCGCACCGCCGACTCGGTGCTCGGTCTCTTCCCCAGCGAGGAGCTGGCCGCCGACGCGGGCGTGCCCGCGACCGGCGAGCCCTCCTTCCGCGGCGTCACCCTCGCGGTGAACCTGGAGTCCCCCGCGCTGGTGGACGCCGCGCTGCGGACGGCGGTCGAGGCCGGCGCCGTGGTCGTCAAGCCGCCGGTCCCGACCAGCTGGGGCGGCTACTCCGGCTACTTCGAGGACCCGGACGGGCACCTGTGGGAGCTGGCCCACAACCCGTTCTTCCCGTTCACCGAGGACGGCTCGCTGGACCTCCCGTAGAAAGCCCTGGGATCCGCCGGACAGGCCCTAGTTCCGGGAGCGCGCCTTGAAGGCCGCCTTGCGCGCCTCCTTGGCCAGAGCCCGGTCCGGGTGCAGCTCGCCGATCGCCTCCAGGACATCCGCCGTGTACGGGTGGTCGACCCGCCACAGCTCGCCGAACCACGCCGCCGGATCGCCGTTCACCGGCAGGTCGGTGATCAGCTCGCGCAGCAGCGCGGTGTCACCGCCGCTGTCCAGCAGCTGGGCGGCGAAGGTGTCGACCACCGTCCACAGCGCCATCGCCCGGTCCGGCACCGGCACGTCCGAGGCGCCCTGCGCGGCCAGCCAGGCCCGCGCCGCGCCGCCCAGCTCCGGGTCGTCCAGCACCTCCCGGACGGCGGGCTCGGCACCCGGCCCCAGCAGGTCGAGCGCCGAGACGGACAGCATGCGGCGCAGCGGCGCGTACCCGTCGGCGCCGCGGGCCGCCGCCAGCAGCTCGCGGGCCGCCGCGACCGGCTCCCGGCCGGCCACCCAGACCTTCAGCTCCTCCTCCGGCAGCACGTTGGCCGACTCGCACACCCCGCGCAGCAGCTCCGCCGCGTCCCCCTGGGCTAGCTCGCCGACCAGCGGCGCGTCGTAGCCGTCCTCCAGCAGCCACTGCCGGATGCCGTACTGGCCGAGCGGGGTGAGCCGGACCAGCCCGAAGCGGGCCGACTCCTCCTCGTCCAGCGGCGCCTCGCCGACGACGGCGGGCTCCTCGCCCTCCTCCTCGTCGAACAGCTCCGGGTCGATCGGGCGGTAGTCCAGCAGGCCCAGCTCGGCGAGGTCGCCCAGCATCGGGTCCAGGGCGACCATCACATCGGTGATGTCGCCGAGCAGTTCCTCGCTCGGCTCCTCGCCCTCCGGCACCACCAGCAGTGCGGCCAGCACGCCCAGCGGCACCGTCTCTTTGCCGGGCTCGGCGAAGGCGGTGGTCTCGTACAGCACCTGCAACGCCTCGTCGAGCAGCTCGGCGGCGGCGTCCCGGGCCTCCTCGACCTCGTTCAGTCCGTCCTCGTCCTCCTCCGCCGCGCCTTCCGCCGCCTCGCCCTCTTCCTCTTCCTCCGGCAGCGAATCCGCCTCCACCGCCAGCTCCCGGACGATCCCGGCGGCGGTCAGCCACAGCTCCAGGACGGTGTCCGGGTCCCCCTGCTCGGCGGGCTCCAGATCCGGCCCGGGCACCGCGACGTGCTCCCCGGTGGCGGTCGTCCCCAGCTCCACCAGGTCCAGGTCGCAGGCCAGCGACCAGGCCCGCAGCGCCTCGACCTCGGCCTCCTCGGGCACCTCGCCCTCGGCCGGGGCCAGGGCCAGCAGCCGCGCCGCGGGCGCCCGGTCCTCCTCGACCAGGTCGCCGAACTCGTCCACCGCCCGGTGCGGGGCGGCCCAGCGGGCCAGCGTCAGGGCATAGCCGAACATCGGCACGGCCTTCGCGTGCTCGGCCAGCTCCCGCTCGGCGGGCAGCTTCACCGGCGGCACCAGGACGGCGGCGTCGTCCAGGTCCTCGTCGTCCAGGCCGTGCGCGGCGAACGCCCCGTAGAGGTCCTGGAGCTCCATGTCGGCGGGCAGGACCGCCTCGGCCGCGCCCTCTCCCGTCGAAGCCCCTGCGTTCTTCCGACGTCGTCCGGCCATCGTCGTGTGCTCTCCCTCAGCCAGCGGTCAGCCCAAACAGCTCCGCGCACCCGTCTACCACCTCAGCGTATAGGCCGGGCAGCCCCGATGCCCGACCTCTAGGGGCGTGCGCAGGGGCGCGCGCCGAAACCGTGCGCCCACCCCTTATCCTTCGCAGTGGTACCGCGCACAACCCCGCACGGGCCGTAGGGCAACGAAGCCCTCTTCTCTCAGCTCATCCGCTCCACCAGGGAGCCCCGCACCGCGGCCACCACCACAGCGCCTCAGGACGGGCGCACCGGCACACCCCGCCGACCCCGGTGGTGCCCTGCCACAGGAGACCCCTCACATGGCGGACCTCTCCCCCGCCGGCTCCGGCCTGCGCACCGCGCAGCTCGACGGACGCCGACTGTCGGAGGCCCTGCTCCCCCTGGAGCTCGCGCCGCGCGCCCAGCTCCAGCTCGCCGCGATCAGCCGCTGGAACGCGCTGCGCGGCGTCCGCGTCGGCCTGGTCGCCGCCGCCCTGCTGTTCATGCTGATCGGCGCCAACCTGGCGACGCCGATCTACCCGCTCCTCCAGCAGCGCCTCGGGCTCGGCCCGCTCGACACCACGATCCTGTTCACGATCTACGTCTTCGCGCTGGTCCCGGTGCTGGCCATCGTCGGCCACTGGTCCGACCACCTCGGCCGCCGCGCCCTGATCCTGCCCGCCGTCGCGCTGGCCGCCGCCGGCGACGTCGTGTTCGCGACCGCCGGCAGCTTCTGGCAGCTGGCGATCGGCCGTGCCGTCCAGGGCATCGCCGTCGGCCTGTCCACCGGCGCCGCCGGAGCCGCCCTCGGTGACCTGCTGCCCGATCACCAGACGCTGGCCGCCAAGCTCACCCTGGCCTGTTCGGCGGGCGGTGTCGCGCTCGGCCCGATCGTCGGCGCTCTGCTGTCCGGCGGCTCCGACCCGCTGCTGACGCCCTTCCTGCTGCACGCCATCGCCCTGCTCGCGCTCTGCGTGCCGCTGGCCCTGGTGCACCCGCGGATGCCCGGCCGCAACCGGCCACCGGCCGCGCCGCCGCGCATCACCACCCCGGCCCACCTGCGCCCGCAGCGCCTGCGGCTGCCGCGCACCGGCCGCCGCGAGTTCCTGCTCGCCGCCACCGCCGGGTTCATCTCGTACGCGGTCTTCGGCGTCTACCTCAGCCTGGCCCCGTCCTTCGCCGCCAAGCTGCTGCACACTCACTCGCACCTGGTCGGCGCGGTGGTCGCGGCCCTGCTGCTCGGCTCCTCGGCCGCCGCCCAGCTGATCGTCCCGCCGACCTCGGACCGCCTGGTGATCGCCCTCGGCATGACCGGCCTGGCCACCGGCCTCGCCCTGGTCGTCGCCGCCGGGTACACCGGCACCCCGGCCCTGCTGTTCATCGGCAGCGTCCTCGGCGGCGCCTGCCAGGGCGTGGCCTTCCGCTCCCTGTTCACCACCGCCGTCGCTGCGATGAACCCGGAACGCCGGGGCTCCGAGCTCTCCGCCCTCTGGATCATCGTCTACCTCGGCAGCTCCCTCCCCATCGTCGCCGTCGGCGCCCTGGTCCAGGCCTACGGCCTCCTCCCCGCCGTCAGCGGCTTCGCCACCCTGGCGGCCGTCCTGTGCGCCGCACTGGCCATCGCCGTCGCCCGCAAGCCGAAGACGGCCTGACCGGCCTGACCCAGCACGAACGCCGCTGCCCGGGACTTCCGAAGTCCCGGGCAGCGCCGTTTCACCACCGTCCCTGGAAGGGAAGGACGCGCACGGCACCGAGTCGACGCCACTGCCCTCGCGGCCCGACTACCCCGCGCCGGCGACCAGCTGCCGCAACCGCGCCGGAGCCGGCAACCCCAGCTCCGCCCGCAGGCGCCGCTCGTAGCGTTCGACGTCCTGCAGGGCCTCGCCGGGGTTGCCCTCGGCGAGGTGGGCCCGGATCAGCGAGGCCTGGCTGCTCTCGCGCAACGGGTCGGCGCGGACGGCGGCGCCGGCGGCGGCCACCGCCTCGGGGAAACGACGGGCGCCGACGAAGGCACGGGCCAGGGCCTCAAGGGCGTGGACCCGCAGGCGCCGCCAGTTGTCGGCCTCCAGCAGCGCCCAGTCCTCGTACCAGCCCGGCAGCAGGTCCGCCGAGAGGTCCTCGACCGCCGCCAGCCCGAGGCCCGCCCGGGCGGGGCCCGCACCGGGCGCCAGGATCCGGTGGGCCAGCGTCCTCGCCTCACGGATATCCACGCCGACGCCGTCGGCCAGCCTCAGCTCGGTCGGGCCGACCTCCAGCGCCTCCCGGCCCGCCGCCGGCAGCCGGGACAGCGCCGAGCGAAGGCTCGCATACGCGCAGCGCTCCGCGGCGTCCGGCCAGAGCGTCCCGGCCACCAGCGCGCGCGGCACCTTCCCGTTGCAACACAGCGCCACGAAGGCGAGTAAGCGCTCCGCTCCCGCGGACAGGGCCACCGACGCGTCACCGACCGAGAGGTCGAAGCCGCCGAGCAGAGCGAGCCGCACGCCTGGCCCGGGAGCCGGGGAGCGCCGATCGTCGCTGGCCATCGCATCGCCGTCTCTTCGTGTACAAGATCCGCCCCTTTTCCATGCTGCGCCGCCCGCTCTGCACTGTCGACCGCAAACCCCACGTGCTCGGCGGCTCGTCGCTCCAGCCCGTTGATCCCCGTCGGCGGCGCGGGCGGCGTCACCCGTTCGTGAGCGTGGTGCTGATCGCCGGACCCACCGGGCCCGGACCTTCCGGGCACAGCGGCGTCACGGCTGCGTCACGCCCCCATCGGAAAGATCGCAGGTACGAGGGCGGACGGGCGGACGGGTCCGCTGGGCGCACGACCCATCGCAGTGGAGCAGACGGTGCCGAGAGCGCCCGCACCCCCGCCACGGGTGGCGGCACGAGGGGCATGCCTGCGCCCTCCACAGTCCCGAGCAAGCCCGAGAAAGGGACCACGATGCATATCAACATCCGCACCGCGCGGCGCGTGTCAGCCGCCCTCGCCGTCCCCGTGCTGGGCCTCACCGGAGGACCGATCGCCGTGGCGGCTACCGGCACGGCGACCGTCGCACCCGCCCTCGCCCCCACCCAGGGAGACACGGGCGACATGCTGACCCTGGTCAACCAGGCACGGGTCAACGCGGGCTGTACGGCCCTCACCGTGAACTCCCAGCTCGTCCAGGCGGCCCAGGCCCACAGCAACGACATGGCGAAGACCAGGATCCTGTCCCACACCGGCTCCGACGGATCCAGCGACGCTGACCGCATCACCAGAGCCGGTTACAAGTGGAGCGCCTATGCCGAGAACATAGCCCAGGGCTACGGCAGTGCGAAGGCCACCTTCGACGGCTGGATGAACAGCTCGGGCCACAAGGGCAACATCCTCAACTGCGTCTACAAGGACACCGGCATCGCCGACACGAACGGCTACTGGACCGAGGTCTTCGGCACACACCAGTGACCACCCGGAACCTCCCCCGCCGCCTCCGCCACGTCTCCTACGAAACGGAGAACGCCGCTGCCCGGAACGGAGAAACCGTCCCGGGCAGCGGCATTCGTGCAGAAAAGACCTCAGACGTTGAAGCCGAGCGCGCGGAGCTGCTCGCGGCCGTCGTCGGTGATCTTGTCCGGGCCCCACGGCGGCATCCAGACCCAGTTGATCCGCAGGTCCTGCACCAGGCCGTCGGTGGCGGTCTTGGCCTGGTCCTCGATGACGTCGGTCAGCGGGCAGGCCGCCGAGGTGAGCGTCATGTCGATGGTGGCCACGTCGGACTCGTCGATGTGGATGCCGTAGATCAGGCCCAGGTTGACGACGTCGATGCCCAGTTCGGGGTCGACGACGTCCATCAGGGCCTCGGTCAGGTCCTCGACCGACACGGTGCCGGCGGTGGTGCCGACGATGACGCCGTTCGGCTGCTCCTCCGCAGTGGAGGCCTGGGCGTCGGTGGTGGTGGTGTTCTCGTCACTCATGGTCTGTCCTCCTTCGCGGGGTCAGTCGTTCACGGCGGGGTTCTGGGCGAGCGCCTGGGCGGTGGCGTCCTTCCAGGCCATCCAGCTGAGCAGGGCGCACTTGACCCGGGCCGGGTACTTGGAGACACCGGCGAACGCGACCGCGTCCTCCAGCACCTCCTCGTCACCCTCGCCCTGGCCCTTGCTCTGCATCAGCTCCAGGAAGGCCTCCTGGACCACCTGCGCCTCACCGACGGTCTTGCCGACCACCAGGTCGTTCAGCACCGAGGCGCTGGCCTGGCTGATCGAACAGCCCTGGGACTCGTACGAGACGTCGGCGACCTTCGCGCCGTCGAGCTTCACCCGCAGGGTGATCTCGTCGCCGCACGTCGGGTTGACGTGGTGCACTTCGGCGTCGCCGTCCCGCAGCCCCTTGCCGTGGGGATTGCGGTAGTGGTCCAGGATGATGTCCTGGTACATCGAGTCGAGCTTCATATCGTCCTGCCCCGTCCGTCAGCCGAAGAAGTTCCGGACGTGGTGCAGGCCGTCGATCAGCGCGTCGACCTCGCCCGGCGTCGAGTACAGATAGAACGACGCTCGCGTGGTCGCCGGAATTCCGTACCGCAGGCAGACCGGCCGCGCGCAGTGGTGCCCGACGCGCACGGCGATGCCCTGCTCGTCCAGCACCTGGCCCACGTCGTGCGGGTGGATGTCGCCGAGCGTGAAGGAGATCGCGGCGCCGCGGTCCACGGCCGTGCGCGGACCGATGATCCGCAGGTCCGGGACCTCCAGCAGGCGCTCCACCGCGTACTCGGTGATCGCGTGCTCGTGCGCCGCGATCTTCTCCATGCCGATGCCCTGGAGGTAGTCGATGGCCGCGCCCAGCCCGACCGCCTGGGCGATCGGCGGGGTGCCGGCCTCGAACTTGTGCGGCGCCGGGGCGTAGGTGGACGAGCCCATGGTGACGGTCTCGATCATCTCGCCGCCGCCCAGGAACGGCGGGAGGTCCTCCAGCAGCTCCTGGCGGCCCCACAGCACGCCGATGCCGGTCGGGGCCAGCATCTTGTGGCCGGTGAAGGCGACGAAGTCGGCCTCCAGCGCCTGCACGTCCAGCACCATGTGCGGTGCGGCCTGCGAGGCGTCGATGACGACCAGCGCGCCGACCGACTGGGCCTTGCGGACGATCGTCTCGACCGGGTTGATCGTGCCCAGCAGGTTGGAGACCAGAGTGAAGGAGACCACCTTGGTCTTCTCGGTGATCAGCTCGTCGATGTTCGACAGGTCGAGCCGGCCCTCGTCGGTCAGCCCGAACCACTTGAGCTTCGCACCGGTGCGCTGCGAGAGCAGCTGCCACGGGACGATATTGGAGTGGTGCTCCATCTCCGTGATCACGATCTCGGAGTCGGCGTCCACCTTGTACGGCTCGTCGGCCCAGCCGAGCATGTTGGCCACGAGGTTGAGCGACTCCGAGGCGTTCTTGGTGAAGATCACCTCGTTGCGGCTCGGCGCGTTGATGAACGCCGCGACCTTGTCGCGGGCGCCCTCGTACATCGCCGTGGCCTCCTCGGCGAGCACGTGCACGCCGCGGTGGACGTTGGCGTTGTGCCGCTCGTAGTAGGCGTTCAGGGCCTCCAGCACCTGGCGCGGCTTCTGCGAGGTCGCCGCGTTGTCCAGGTAGACCAGCGGCTTCCCGTCGTGCAGCACGCGCTGCAGGACCGGGAAGTCCTTGCGGATCGCGTCGGTGTCGAGCAGACCGGTCAACGGATGCGTCACTCGGATGCGCCGCCCTTCACATACGCCTCGTAGCCCTCGTTCTCCAGCTTGTCGGCCAGCTCGGCACCGCCGGACTCGACGATGCGGCCGCCCGCGAAGACGTGGACGTAGTCGGGCTCGATGTACCGCAGGATGCGGGTGTAGTGGGTCACCAGCAGGGTGCCGACCTCGCCGGTCGAGCGGACCCGGTTGATGCCCTCGGAGACGATCCGCAGCGCGTCGACGTCCAGCCCGGAGTCGGTCTCGTCGAGAATCGCGATCTTCGGCTTGAGCAGCTCCAGCTGGAGGATCTCGTGGCGCTTCTTCTCACCGCCGGAGAAGCCCTCGTTGACGTTGCGCTCGGCGAAGGCCGGGTCCATCTGGAGGGCGGCCATCGCCTCCTTGACCTCCTTCACCCACAGCCGCAGCTTCGGGGCCTCGCCGCGGACGGCGGTGGCGGCGGTGCGCAGGAAGTTGCTGACCGAGACGCCCGGGACCTCGACCGGGTACTGCATGGCCAGGAACACGCCGGCCTTGGCGCGCTCGTCGACGGACATCTCCAGGACGTCCTCGCCGTCCAGCAGCACCGAGCCGCCGGTGACGGTGTACTTGGGGTGGCCGGCCAGCGAGTAGGCCAGGGTGGACTTGCCGGAACCGTTCGGACCCATGATGGCGTGGGTCTCGCCCTGCTTCACGGTCAGGTCGACGCCCTTCAGGATCTCGCGCGGGCCGTTCTCGGCCTCGACGGAGACGTGCAGGTCGCGGATTTCAAGGGTTGCCATGTGTACTCAGGACTCCTGGTTGACGGAGACGAGCACATCGTCCCCTTCGATCTTTACGGGGTAGACAGCGACCGGCTTGGTGGCGGGCAGGCCGGAGGGCTTGCCGGTGCGCAGGTCGAAGCTGGAGCCGTGCAGCCAGCACTCGATCATGCAGCCCTCGACCTCGCCCTCGGAGAGCGAGACGTTCGCGTGCGAACAGGTGTCGTTGATCGCGAACACCCCCTCGTCGGTGCGGACGACCGAGACCGGCACGCCGTTGAGGTCCACGCGCTTGGGCACGTCCTCCTGGAGGTCGCTCAGCGCACAGGCACGGAGGAAGGTCATCGTGGTCAGACCGCCGCTTCCAGCTCGGCCTCGATCTTCTCCATGAGCTGGTCCTGCACCTCGGCCACGCCGATCTGCTGCAGCAGCTCGGCGAAGAAGCCGCGGACCACCAGGCGGCGGGCCTCGTCGGCCGGGATGCCGCGCGCCATCAGGTAGAACAGCTGCTCGTCGTCGAAGCGGCCGGTCGCCGAGGCGTGGCCGGCGCCGACGATCTCGCCGGTCTCGATCTCCAGGTTCGGGATCGAGTCGACCCGGGCGCCGTCGGTGAGCACCAGGTTCCGGTTGAGCTCGTAGGTGTCGGTGCCGAGCGCGGCGGCGCGGATCAGCACGTCGCCGACCCAGACCGCGTGGGCGTCCTGGCCCTGCAGCGCGCCCTTGTAGGCCACGTTCGACCGGCAGTGCGGCTTGTCGTGGTCGATGACCAGGCGGTGCTCCAGGTGCTGGCCGGCGTCGGCGAAGTACAGGCCGAACAGCTCGGCCTCGCCGCCGGGGCCCGCGTAGTCGACCCGCGGGTGCAGGCGGACCAGGTCGCCGCCGAAGGTGACGACGACGGACTTGAACGAGGCATCCCGGCCGACCAGCGCGTTGTGCTGCGCGACGTACACGGTGTCCCGGTCCCAGTCCTGGACGGAGACGAAGGTGAGCTTGGCGCCGTCGCCGACCAGCAGCTCGACGTTGGCGGCCCGGGTGCCGGTGCCCGCGTGGTTGAGCACCACGACGGCCTCGGCGAACGGCTTGACGTCGATCACCACGTGGGCGAAGCGGACCCCGCCCTCGGCGCGCACGTCGATCTTGACCGGCTCGGTCAGCACCGCGTCCTTGGGAACGGTGACGACGAGCGCCTGCTCGAAGGTGCTGAAGGCCTGCGCCGCGACCCGGTCGACCGGCTTGCCGGCCTTGCCCAGGCGGGCGTCGTCCCGGCCGACGGTCTCGGCGGTGACGCCGTCCGGCAGCGTGAACTCGACCTTGTCAGAGCCCGCGCCGTCTCGCTCGGCTTCGGCGGCGGCGGTCCCGTCGTGCAGCCCGCCGAGGCGGTGCAGCGGGGTGAACCGCCAGTCCTCCTCGCGGCCGTGCGGCACCGGGAAGTCGTTCACGTCGTACGAGGGCTTGACCGCGACGCGCGCGTCGATCGGCTGCTGGACCCCGGTCCGGCCGGTGCCGGGGCCGGCGAGCTGCGCGCCCGCGCCGGCGGTGCCGACCTCGATCGAACCGGCGGTGGTGGAGCCGGTGGTGTTCTGAACCTCAGCCATGGCTGTTCGTTGTGCTCTCTTCCTCAAAAGTCGGACGGGGTCGCGTGCGGCTGAGCGTCAGCCGACGGCGCCCTCCATCTGCAGCTCGATCAGCCGGTTGAGCTCCAGCGCGTACTCCATCGGCAGCTCACGCGCGATCGGCTCGACGAAGCCGCGCACGATCATCGCCATCGCCTCGGTCTCGGTCAGACCGCGGCTCATCAGGTAGAACAGCTGGTCCTCGCTGACCTTGGAGACGGTCGCCTCGTGGCCCATGGACACGTCGTCCTCGCGGACGTCCACGTACGGGTAGGTGTCCGAGCGGGAGATGGTGTCGACCAGCAGCGCGTCGCACAGCACGTTGGACTTGGCGCCGTGCGAGCCCTCGCCGATCTCGATCAGACCGCGGTAGGAGGTCCGGCCGCCGCCGCGCGCCACCGACTTGGAGACGATGTGCGAGGAGGTGTTCGGCGCCATGTGGACCATCTTGGCGCCGGCGTCCTGGTGCTGGCCCTCGCCCGCGAAGGCGATCGACAGGGTCTCGCCCTTGGCGTGCTCGCCCATCAGGTAGACGGCCGGGTACTTCATGGTGACCTTGGAGCCGATGTTGCCGTCGACCCACTCCATGGTCGCGCCCTCGTACGCCACGGCGCGCTTGGTGACCAGGTTGTAGACGTTGTTCGACCAGTTCTGGATGGTCGTGTAGCGGCAGCGGCCGCCCTTCTTGACGATGATCTCCACGACCGCCGAGTGCAGCGAGTCGGAGGAGTAGATCGGCGCGGTGCAGCCCTCGACGTAGTGGACGTAGGCGTCCTCGTCGACGATGATCAGCGTCCGCTCGAACTGGCCCATGTTCTCGGTGTTGATCCGGAAGTAGGCCTGCAGCGGGATGTCGACGTGCACGCCCTTCGGCACGTAGATGAACGAGCCGCCGGACCACACGGCCGTGTTCAGCGCGGCGAACTTGTTGTCGCCGGCCGGGATGACGGTGCCGAAGTACTCCTTGAAGATCTCCGGGTGCTCGCGCAGCGCGGTGTCGGTGTCCAGGAAGATGACGCCCTGCTCCTCCAGGTCCTCGCGGATCTGGTGGTAGACGACCTCGGACTCGTACTGGGCGGCGACACCGGCGACCAGGCGCTGCTTCTCCGCCTCCGGGATGCCGAGCTTGTCGTAGGTGGCCTTGATGTCCGCGGGCAGGTCCTCCCAGGACTCGGCCTGCTTCTCGGTGGAGCGGACGAAGTACTTGATGTTGTCGAAGTCGATGCCGGAGAGGTCGGAGCCCCAGGTCGGCATGGGCTTCTTGCCGAACAGCTTCAGGCCCTTGAGACGCAGGTTCAGCATCCACTCGGACTCGTTCTTCTTCGCCGAGATGTCGCGGACGACGTCCTCGCTGAGCCCGCGCTTGGCCGCGGCACCGGCGGTGTCCGGGTCGGCCCAGCCGTACTCGTAATTGCCGAGGCCTTCGAGCTCGGGGTGCGAAACGGTGTCAGTCATGCGAGCTTCCTAACGCGCGGACGCTGAATCTTCGGTGGACGTACCGGCAGTCGGCACTGCATCGGAGCCGCGGCCCGCCGGGGGCTGGGCAGGCGACGATGCGGCACCGGGTGCCGGCACATAGGTGGTGCAGACCCCGTCGCCGTGGGCGATGGTGGCCAGCCGTTGCACATGGGTGCCCAGGAGCTGGGAGAAGACCTCGGTCTCCGCCTCGCAGAGCTGCGGGAACTGCTCGGCGATGTGCGCGACCGGGCAGTGGTGCTGGCAGAGCTGGGCGCCCGCCGGGGCCTTGGCCGCGGCCGACGGGACACGCCGCACCGTGGCAGCGTACCCGTCCGCGCTCAGCGCCTGGGCGAGGGCCTCCGGGCGTTCCTGCGCCTCGGCCCTGGCCAGTGTCTCCTGGTACTTCTCGCCCTGCTTGCCGAACCGGGCGCGGGCGAAGGCGGCGACCGCCTCCTCGCCCGCCTTGCCGCCGCCGACCGCGTCCGAGATCCAGCGCAGCGCGTCGGCCGCGAGCTGGTCGTAGGCCTGGTAGAAGGCGTCCCGGCCGGCGTCGGTGAGGGCGAAGACCTTGGCCGGACGGCCGCGGCCCCGGCTGCCGTAGACCCGCTGTTCGCGGGACTCGACCAGACCGGTGGCGGCCAGCCCGTCGAGGTGGCGGCGCACGGCCGCGGCGGTGAGGCCGAGCCGGTTCGCCAGGTCGGCGGCGGAGGAGGGGCCGTGGTCCAGGATCGAGCGGGCGACCCGGTCACGGGTGGCGCGGTGGCCCTCCAGCAGCACCTCGGCCGCCGTCACGGGCACGTCGCAGTCGGGGGCCGACTCGGCCTCCCGCTGCGTGGCGTGCTCGCGCGTGTTTTTCACAACACCAGTGTTGCGTAATTACTCGCGCCGGGACAAGCCGTGATCCAGGCCTCACTGGTGTCATCTGTCACGCAGGTAAGGCTTACCTGACCTGCGAAAACGATCACCGAGGGTCGTGTCCGGCCTGCGTGTTCGCCCCTCTTACACTCGCCGGTATGCACTCCGAACCCGCGGTCCAGATCGCCGGGCTGGTCAAGCACTACGGCGACAAGGCCGCGGTGGACGGCCTCGACCTCACCATCCCGGCCGGCGCGATCACCGCCGTCCTCGGCCCCAACGGTGCCGGCAAGACCACCACCATCGAGACCTGCGAGGGCTACCGCCGCCCCGACGCCGGCACCGTCCGCGTCCTCGGCCTCGACCCGGTCGGCCAGAACGCCCAGCTTCGTCCCCGGATCGGCGTCATGCTGCAGTCCGGCGGCGTGTACGCGGGCGCCCGCGCCGTCGAGATGCTGCGGCACACCGCCAAGCTGCACGCCCACCCGCTGGACGTGGACGCCCTGGTCGAGCGTCTCGGCCTCGGCTCCTGCGGCCGCACCACCTACCGCCGGCTCTCCGGCGGCCAGCAACAGCGGCTCGCCCTGGCGATGGCCGTGGTCGGCCGCCCCGAGCTGGTCTTCCTGGACGAACCCACCGCCGGCCTCGACCCGCAGGCCCGCCACGCCACCTGGGAGCTGGTCCGCGACCTGCGCCGGGACGGCGTCACCGTGGTGGTCACCACCCACCACATGGACGAGGCCGAGCAGCTCGCCGACCGCGTCGCCATCGTCGACCGCGGCAAGGTGATCGCCGACGGCACCACCGAGGAGCTGTGCCGCGGCGGCGCCGAGAACGCCCTGCGCTTCGACGGCCCGCCCGGACTCGACCTCGGCCCGCTGCTCAAGGAGCTGCCCGCGGGCGCCACCGCCGTCGAGACCGCCCCCGGCAGCTACCGCGTCGAGGCGCCGGTGGACCCGAAGCTGGTCGCCACCGTCACCGGCTGGTGCGCGGCCTCCGGCGTCCTGCCCGAGCGGCTGTCCGTGCAGCGCCGCAGCCTCGAAGACGTCTTCCTCGACCTGACCGGACGGGAGCTCCGCTCGTGAGCGAACGAAGTGAGCGAACCATGAGCGCCGTCACGGACTACTCCCCCGAGCCGGGCGCCGCGCCCGTCGGCCGGATGCTGCTGGCCCAGACCGCCCTCGAGACCAGGATGCTGCTGCGCAACGGCGAGCAGCTGCTGCTCACCGTGGTCATCCCGACCGTGCTGCTGGTGCTGTTCTCCGCCGTCGACATCGTCGCGGTGGAGGGCCCCGGCAAGCGGGTCGACTTCCTGGCGCCCGGCCTGCTCGCGCTGGCCGTGATGTCCACCGCCTTCACCGGGCAGGCCATCGCCACCGGCTTCGAGCGCCGCTACGGCGTGCTCAAGCGGCTCGGCGCCAGCCCGCTCCCGCGCTGGACGCTGCTCACCGCCAAGACCGGCTGCGTGCTGGTCACCGAGGCGCTGCAGGTCGCCCTGCTGTCGGTGATCGCGCTGACGCTCGGCTGGTCCCCGCAGGGGCTCGCTACACCGCAGGGGGCGCTGGCCGTCGCCGCGCTGCTAGTGCTCGGCACCGCCGCTTTCTCCGGGCTCGGCCTGCTGATGGCCGGCACCCTGAAGGCCGAGGCCACGCTGGCCGGCGCCAACCTGGTGTTCATCCTGCTGCTGCTGGCCGGCGGGGTGATCGTGCCGCTCAGCAAGTTCCCCGGGGCCGTACGGTCGGTGCTGGAGCTGCTGCCGATCTCGGCGCTCTCGGACGGCCTGCGGTCGGTGCTCCAGAACGGCGCCGGGGTGCCCTGGTCGGACCTCGGCATCCTGGCCGGCTGGGCCGTCCTGGGCCTGGCCGCGGCCGCCAGGTTCTTCCGCTGGGAATAGCCCGCGCCAGCCAACGCACAACGCCCCCCGGCCACTTGAGGCCGGGGGGCGTTGGCGCTTTCAGCCGGCGGTACGTCAGCCCTGGCTGCCGCCGCGGCGCTTGCGGGCGAGCAGCACGAGCGCGCCGCCGACCAGCACCACGCCGCCGCCGACCGCCGCGATCATCGGGGTGGCGTCGCTGCTACCGGTCTGGGCGAGCGCCGGGGCGCTGGTGGCGGGCGCCGGGGCGGCCGGGGTCCTGCTCGGGGTGGGGGTGACCGACGGGGTCGGAGTGGCCGAGGGGGTGCCCGACGGGGTGGTGCTCGGCGTCGGGGCCGGGGTCGGCGTCCGGGTGGGCGTGGGAGTGGGGGTCTGGGTGGGGGTCCGGGTGGGAGTGGGAGTCGGAGTCGGCGTGTGGCACGGCTCGATGGTCTTGGTCTCGTTGATATTCCAGCCCTTCTCGTTCGGGTTCTCCGTGGTGGAGACCACCAGGTTCGCCTTGATCGGGGCCGTGTGGTCCTTCACCGGGAAGGTGCCGTGGTACTCCGCGGGGAAGGCCTTAGCGTCCAGGACCTTCTCGCCGTCAATGGTGAGGCTGACGGTGTTCTTCACGTCAGGCTTGGGGCTGTAGTTGATCAGATCGATCACGACCTTGTCGCAGGTCACCGACCAGGTCGGTACGTGCGCCGAGGCGTTGGTGGCCAACGCCAGGGGCAGGAGAAAACCGGCCGCCGCCGTGCCGGCGAGTGCCGTCGCACCGATCCGAATGTGCCGCTGCTGTTGCGCCATTACCCTGTTCCCCTCCGAACGGTCGTGCGCAGCAGGCGGGTTGAAGTGGTTTGCGGTGGCCCGCTACGACTGTCCGGGGGACTCTACCGGCACTTCCGCACCTCGCCACACCCCGCCGTACGACCGGATTTCGTCTGTCGGTCCGTTCCCGGATGTGCTTGACCAGCCCATCACAGCCGCCACCTCGCAGAATGCGGATTCGGCAGACTTGAATGAACTTCGTCACCTTTAAGACAGAACGGCGCCTTCCGGTGATCAGATTCAATCGTCGGGGGTGCCGCTTCAATCAGCCGACGAACATTCGGGCTTTCCCGCCTTATCAGGCCTTCTTGGCCGCCTTGCGCCGGGCGGCCACCACGATCCCGCCACCGGCGGCGAGCACCACCGCGCCGCCGATCGCCAGGGGCAGCACCGGACCGGAGCCGGTGTGCTCCAGGTCGCCACCCTCGACCACGGCGCCCTCGACGTCGGGAAGATGGTGATCACCGCCCTCGATGACCTCACCGGTGGGAGCGGCCCGAAAAAGGTATGGACCAATCCGCACTCTTTCGACCGAACGGGTGAATGGTCAAGACCGCTGACTGCCTTGCCCGAACAATCCGGTTTGCACCCCGGTCGCCGCACCCCGCGCCCCGCCCCAAGATCGCCCGTAAGGCCGCCTACGATGGACCGCGTGCTGAACCCCTTCTCCCTGCTCGCCGAGCGCTGGCAGCCCTCCGCCGCAATGGTCCGGCGCGCCGCGTTCGCCGCGCTGGTGATGAGCGTGGTGATCGTCGTCACCGGCGGCGCCGTCCGGCTCACCGCCTCCGGCCTCGGCTGTACCACCTGGCCCCGCTGCACCGCCGAGAGCCTGACGCCGACCGCCGAGATGGGCTTCCACGGCGTCATCGAGTTCACCAACCGGATGCTCACCTACGTGCTGAGCGCCGCCGTCGGCTGGGCGATCCTGGCCGCCCGCTGCCACCGGCCGTGGCGGCGCAGCCTGACCAAGCTCGGCTGGGCGCAGTTCTGGCTGGTGATGAGCAACGCCGTGCTCGGCGGCATCACCGTGCTGACCGGCCTCAACCCCTACACCGTGGCGCTGCACATGATCGCCGCGATGGCCCTGGTCTGGGTCGCCCTGCTGATGTGGGAGCGGTCCAAGGAGGGCGACGGCCCGGCGACCTTGTCGGTGGCCCGCCCCATCCACCAGCTCTCGTACGTCCTGGTCACGGTCATCGGCCTGCTGGTCGCGGCCGGCACCCTGGTGACCGGCGCCGGCCACCACCCGGGCACACCGCAGGACAACAAGATCGTCCCGCGCATCCCGATCGACTACGACCGCCTCGCGCAGTTCCACGCCGACTTCGCCATGGTCTCGGTCGGCCTGTCGATCGCGGTGATCTTCGTGTTCGCCGCAGTGAAGGCCCCGCAGCCCGCCCGCGCCCGGGCCAAGGAACTGCTCGCCATCCTGCTTCTGCAGGGCGTGCTCGGCTTCATCCAGTACTTCACGGACGCCCCCGAGCTGATGGTCGGCATTCACATGCTGTTCGCCGCCCTGACCTGGATCGCCGCCCTGCGCATCCCGCTCGCCCTGCGCACCCGCGCAGTCGAGGAAACCCCCATCGACGCGTCGGCCCCACGGACCCCCGAGACCGCCACCGTCTGAGCGCAAGCCCGACGTACGGCGAAGGCTCCCATCCCACGGTGGGGGCCTTCGTCTTGTTGTCACAACAGGTGTCGGCCGTCGTGGGTCCGGAGACTTGGTGCCGCGTCGCCCCGTAGCGCGTCCAGAACACGTACGGCATAGACCTCGGTCATGCGGTCGGAGACCTCGGCCGATGTGAGCCAGGCGACTTCGACCGACTCGTCCGAGAGCCGCCCGGTCCCGCTCTCCGGTCGGCAGCGGAAGACGAGGGCGACGATCCCTCGGCTCACGTTCTTGTAGACGCCGGTCAGCCGCTCCACACCGACCTTGATCCCGGTCTCCTCGTAGACCTCGCGGCGCACGCCGTCCTCGATGGCCTCATCCAACTCCAGCACGCCACCCGGAGGTTCCCAAGTCCCGTTGTCAGCCCGGCGAATCGCCAGCACCCGGCCGTCCTCGCGCACCACCACCCCCGCGACGGACACCGAGTGGAGCAGCGTTGACTGGATCTGCGAATCCTCCGCGATGGCGTCCGGGACGAACACGTACCGGACGAATCCGAAACCGCGCTACCGCCATGGGAGGTCACGGGCGACCACGACGGCCCGGCTCCCCCGATCGGGGGAGCCGGGCCGTCGTGGTCGCTACGGGCCTCAGCCGCCGAGCTGGATCCCGGCCATCCGCTTCCACTCGTACGCGCCGGTCTTGACCTTGAGGCCCAGCTCGCCCTCGAAGTCGTCGTGCAGGGTCAGCCCGGCCAGCTCGGCGGCCCGCCGGCCGACGGCGTAGGTCGGGGCCACCTGGTCGCCCCAGGCGCCGTCCGCGCCGACCACCACGATCCGGGTGGCCACGGCGCCGACGTACTCGACGACCGCGTCGGCGCTGCCGCCGTGCTGCTTGGCGAAGCTGGTCAGGTGCTTGGCGATGCGCTTGGCGCGGCGCTCGGTACGGGCGTCCGGCGCGGCGGCGGTGGCGGTCTCTGCGCTGCTCATGCGCCCGCCTCGCTTCGCTCGGCAGGGGCATTCGCCCATGCGCACCTCTCGATGATTCGCTCACTACGCTCGCTCATGCCCGCATGCTACCCACCGGTAGACGCCCTGGCGACGGGAGCCGCCTGTGCACCGGGCCACATACTGAAGACGTGACGTTCCAAGGCTGGCCGGCCGAGGCGCTCGACTTCTACGAGCACCTGGAGGCCGACAACTCGAAGACCTTCTGGCAGGCCCACAAGGAGCAGTACGACGACGCCGTACGGGCCCCGATGGAGCTGCTGCTCGCCGATCTGGAGCCGGAGTTCGGGCCGGGGAAGATCTTCCGCCCGAACCGCGACATCCGCTTCAGCGCCGACAAGTCCCCGTACAAGACGCACATCGGCGCGCACCTGGAGGCCGGCGGCTACATCCAGCTCTCCGCCGACGGACTTTCCTGCGGCAACGGCATGTACCAGCTCGCCCCGGACCAGCTGGAGCGCTACCGCGCCGCCGTCGCCGAGGACGTCAGCGGCGCCGAGCTGGAGCGGGTGATCGCCGCGGTGGAGAAGGACGGCCCCCAGGTGTTCGGCCGGGACTCCCTCAAGTCCGCCCCGCGCGGCTACCCCAAGGACCACCCGAGGATCGGGCTGCTGCGCCACAAGGGCCTGGTGGCCTGGCAGGAGTGGGCGCCCGCGAAGTGGCTGGGCACCCGGACGGCCTACACCCGGATCACCGCCTTCCTGCGCGCCTCCCAGCCGCTCAGGGACTGGCTGGACGGCCACGTCGGCCCCTCCGAGCTGCCCGCCCGCTGAGACGCTTCAAGAACTCGAAAACGCCCCGGAACGCGAAGGAGCCCCGGTCCATCGGACCGGGGCTCCCTGCGTCAGCCTCTACTTCACGAACGGGTCGATCGCGCACACCACGAACAGCAGCGACAGGTAGGTGATCGACCAGTGGAACAGCCGCATCTCCTTCAGCTTCGCGCCCACCACCCCGGCCTTGGCCCGTGCGTACAGCGCGTGCGCCTCACGCAGCCAGGCCGCGCCCAGCACCACCGCGGCGACCGGGTACAGCCAGCTCATGTGCCCCAGCGGCCACACCGCCAGCGAGGTCGCCACCATCACCCAGGAGTAGGCGACGACCTGCTTGCCGACCGCGACGTTGCCCTTGATCACCGGCAGCATCGGCACGCCCGCGCGCAGGTAGTCGTCGCGCACCTTCATCGACAGCACCCAGGTGTGCGGCGGGGTCCAGAAGAACACCACCAGGAACAGCGCGACCGCCGCCCAGGACACCGAGTCGGTGACCGAGGACCAGCCGACCAGCACCGGCATGCAGCCGGCGATGCCGCCCCAGACGATGTTCTGCGAGGTGCGCCGCTTGAGCCCCAGCGTGTAGACGAACACGTAGAACAGCAGCGCGCCCAGCGCCAGCCCGGACGAGAGCCAGTTGACGCCGAAGCCCAGCAGCAGGGTCGAGACGACCGCCAGCACGATGCCGAACACCAGCGCCTCGCGCGGCGACACCATCCCGGTGACGATCGGCCGCCGCTCGGTGCGGGACATCAACGCGTCGATGTCGCGGTCGATGTACATGTTGAGGGCGTTCGCGCCGCCCGCCGAGAGGTAGCCGCCGACCACGACCTTCAGCACCAGCAGCATGTTCGGCACGCCCTGCTGCGCCAGGAACATCACCGGCACGGTGCTCATCAGCAGCAGCTCGATGATCCGAGGCTTGGTCAGTGCGACGAAGGCGCCGACACGGGCCCCGATCGGCCGGTGATGCGCAGGCGTCGCCCCGGTGACCCCGGCGGGACGGGTTTCGACGGCGGTCACTAACACCCCAACTGAAGATGAATCCTCGCAGGCGTCCACAGGAACGAAGGGTCCCGAATCGTCCGCTCTGCGCGTACCACGCCACCATAGACGCTCCATATATCCCATCCGGCTCCGGGGTCCCCGGCGAGGCGGATGGCACACCCCCGAGTGAACCGACTGGGCGAAGCCACGAACCGCTTCCGGCGCGCCCTCGCGACCCGCCGTGACCGCCCGAGCGGCGCGGGGCGGCAAACCGGGGGAGGCTGGGACAAAATCAGTCAGAACGCCCTAGTGGGAATCACCATGCGGAAATCCCGGTTGTCCCGGCACGGAGGGTGAGCCCCGGGCCGGACGGTAGGCTCGCACGCAGAAGCGGGATCTACCCTCCGTGACCGGCACCACCCACAGTCGGGACCACAGCGCCGTGGCCGACCCGGTCCCCATTCACGGGGTCACTCTTCACAATGGAAGGAGCCCTGAGACAGGGTGAGCACTGCGCCGACGAACGCATTCGAGTGGACCGAACTGGACGAGCGCACGGTTGACACGGCGCGCGTCCTGGCCATGGACGCTGTCCAGAAGGTCGGCAACGGACACCCCGGGACGGCCATGTCACTGGCCCCCGCGGCGTACCTGATCTTCCAGCGCTTCCTGCGCCATGACCCGACCGACCCGGCCTGGGTCGGCCGCGACCGCTTCGTCCTCTCCCCCGGGCACACCAGCCTGACCCTTTACACCCAGCTCTACCTCTCCGGCTACGGCCTGGAGCTGGACGACCTGAAGGCCTTCCGCGTCGCCGGCAGCCGCACCCCCGGCCACCCCGAGCACGGCCACACCGCCGGCGTCGAGACCACCACCGGCCCGCTCGGCCAGGGCATCGCCAACGCGGTCGGCATGGCGATGGCCGCCCGCTACGAGCGCGGCCTGTTCGACCCGGAGGCCCCGGCCGGCGAGTCCCCCTTCGACCACACCATCTGGGCCATCGTCTCCGACGGCGACCTGGAGGAGGGCATCTCCGCCGAGGCCTCCTCGCTGGCCGGCCACCAGAAGCTGGGCAACCTGGTCGCCCTGTACGACGACAACCACATCTCGATCGAGGGCGACACCGAGACCGCCTTCTCCGAGGACGTCCTCAAGCGCTACGAGGCCTACGGCTGGCACGTGCAGCGGGTGACCCCGAAGGCCAACGGCGACATCGACGTCGAGGCCCTCGCCGAGGCGCTGGCCGCCGCCAAGGCCGAGACCTCCCGCCCGTCGATCATCGCGATGCGCACCATCATCGCCTGGCCGGCCCCGAACGCCCAGGACACCGCCAAGGCGCACGGCTCCGCGCTCGGCGCCGCCGAGATCGCCGCCACCAAGAAGGTCCTGGGCTTCGACCCGGAGAAGACCTTCGAGGTCAGCGACCAGGTCATCGAGCACGCCCGCCTGGTCATCAAGCGCGGCAAGGCCGCCCGCGACCAGTGGCAGCAGGGCTTCGACGCCTGGCGCGCCGCCAACCCGCAGCGCGCCGCCGAGTTCGACCGCATCCAGGCCGGCGAGCTGCCCGAGGGCTGGAAGAAGGCCCTCCCCTCCTTCCCGGCCGGCAAGGACGTCGCCACCCGCAAGGCCTCCGGCGAGGCCCTGAAGGCGCTCGGCGCGGTCATCCCGGAGCTGTGGGGCGGCTCGGCCGACCTCGCCGAGTCCAACCTCACCACCATCGACGAGGACAGCTCCTTCCTCCCCGAGGGCAACCCGCTGAAGTCCGCCAGCCCGTACGGCCGGACGATCCACTTCGGCATCCGCGAGCACGCCATGGGCTCGACCATGAACGGCATCGCGCTGCACGGCCGGACCCGCGTCTACGGCGGCACCTTCCTGGTCTTCGCCGACTACATGCGCCCGGCCGTCCGTCTGGCCGCGCTGATGAAGCTGCCGGTCACCTACGTCTGGACGCACGACTCGATCGGCCTCGGCGAGGACGGCCCGACCCACCAGCCGGTCGAGCACCTGGCCTCGCTGCGCGCCATCCCGGGCCTGGCCATGGTCCGCCCGGCCGACGCCAACGAGACCGCCGTCGCCTGGCGCACCGTCATCGAGCGCCAGACCAGCCACCCCGGCCCGGTCGGCCTGGCGCTCACCCGCCAGAACGTCCCGACCTTCGACCGCGAGGTCTACGCCTCCGCCGAGGGCACCGCGAAGGGCGGCTACATCCTGGCCGAGGCCTCCAACGGCGACCCGCAGGTGATCCTGCTGGGCACCGGCTCCGAGGTCCAGCTGGCCGTCAAGGCCCGCGAGGCCCTGGAGGCCGAGGGCATCGCCACCCGCGTGGTCTCGGTCCCGTCCTTCGAGTGGTTCCAGGAGCAGGACCAGGCCTACCGCGACAGCGTGCTGCCGCCGTCCGTCAAGGCCCGCGTCTCGGTCGAGGCCGGCATCGCCCAGGGCTGGCGCGAGCTGGTCGGCGACCACGGCCGGATCGTCTCGCTGGAGCACTTCGGTGCCTCCGCCGACTACCAGGTGCTCTTCGAGGAGTTCGGCCTGACCGCCGAGCGCGTGGTGGCCGAGGCCCACAACGCCCTGCGCTCCCTCGAAGCCGTCAACCGCTAGCGGTTCCCACGGCCGGGCCCGAGACCCGCACGTCGACGGCCCGGCCCCTCTGACTACCCCACGAAGCAGAAGACTAAGGACTGAAGCACCATGACTGACGCACTGAAGCGCCTCAGCGACGAAGGCGTCGCGATCTGGCTGGACGACCTCAGCCGCAAGCGACTGAACTCCGGCAACCTGGCCGAGCTGGTGCAGAACAAGCACGTGGTGGGCGTCACCACCAACCCGACCATCTTCCAGAAGGCCATCGCCGGCAGCGGCGACACCTCCTACGACGGCCAGCTGCGCGACCTCGCCGTCCGCAAGGTCACCACCGACGAGGCGATCCGCATGATCACCACCTCGGACGTGCGCGACGCCGCCGACGTGCTGCGCCCGGTCTACGACGCTTCCAACGGCCGCGACGGCCGGGTCTCCATCGAGGTCGATCCGCGCCTGGCCCACGAGACCGCCCCGACCGTGGCCGAGGCCAAGCAGCTGTGGTGGCTGGTCGACCGCCCGAACGTCTTCATCAAGATCCCCGCCACCAAGGCCGGCCTGCCCGCCATCAGCGAGGTCATCGGCCTGGGCATCAGCGTCAACGTCACGCTGATCTTCTCCCTGGACCGCTACAAGGCCGTCATGGACGCCTACCTGACCGGCCTGGAGACCGCCAAGGCCAAGGGCCTGGACCTCTCCCAGATCGAGTCGGTCGCCTCCTTCTTCGTGTCCCGCGTGGACACCGAGATCGACAAGCGCCTGGACAAGATCGGCGGCGACGCCAAGGACCTGCGCTCCAAGGCCGCACTGGCCAACGCCCGCCTCGCCTACCAGGCGTACGAGGAGGTCTTCGGTTCGGTCGACGGCAAGACCGCCGGCAGCGCCCGCTGGCGCTCGCTGGAGGCCGCCGGCGCCAAGCCGCAGCGTCCGCTCTGGGCCTCCACCGGCGTCAAGGACCCGGCCCTGCCGGACACCCTGTACGTCACCGAGCTGGTCGCCCCCGGCACCGTGAACACCATGCCCGAGGCCACCCTGGACGCCACCGGCGACCACGGCGTGGTCACCGGCAACACCATCGTCCCCAACTACGCCGACGCCAAGGCCGTCCTGGACGCCGTCGCGGCGGCCGGCGTGGACTACGACGACGTGGTCCAGGTCCTGGAGGACGAGGGCGTGCAGAAGTTCGAGCAGTCCTGGCAGGAGCTGCTCGACACCGTCACCGCCTCGCTGGCCTCCTTCGCCAGCGAGAAGTGACCCCCGCTCACACAGCCAGCGCACGAAAGCGGAGCACACCAAGTGAGCACTGATTTCCCCGAGTTGACGCCGGAATCGGACACGGACGACCTCCCGCCCGCCCCCGTCAACCCGCTTCGCGACCCTTCCGACCGGCGGCTCCCGCGCATCGCGGGGCCGTCCGGCCTGGTCATCTTCGGGGTCACCGGCGACCTGTCCCGCAAGAAGCTGATGCCTGCCATCTACGACCTGGCGAACCGCGGTCTGCTGCCGCCGGGCTTCTCCCTGGTCGGCTTCGCCCGCCGCGAGTGGGACGACGAGGACTTCGCCAAGGAGGTCCACGACGCGGTCAAGGAGCACGCCCGGACCCCGTTCCGGGAAGAGGTCTGGCAGCAGCTCGCCAAGGGCATGCGCTTCGTCCACGGCACCTTCGACGACGACGACGCCTTCGACAAGCTCCGCCAGACCATCGAGGAGCTGGACAAGGCCCAGGGCACCGGCGGCAACTTCGCCTTCTACCTGTCCGTCCCGCCGAAGTTCTTCCCCACCGTCGTCCAGCAGCTCAAGAAGCACGGCCTGGCCGACCCGCCGCAGGGTTCCTGGCGCCGCGCCGTCATCGAGAAGCCCTTCGGCCACGACCTGGAGAGCGCCCAGGAGCTCAACAAGGTCGTCCACGAGGTCTTCCCCCGGGACGAGGTCTTCCGGATCGACCACTACCTGGGCAAGGAGACCGTCCAGAACATCCTGGCGCTGCGCTTCGCCAACCAGATGTTCGAGCCGATCTGGAACCGGTCGTACGTCGACCACGTGCAGATCACCATGGCCGAGGACATCGGCATCGGCGGCCGGGCCGGCTACTACGACGGCATCGGCTCCGCCCGTGACGTCATCCAGAACCACCTGCTGCAGCTGATGGCGCTCACCGCCATCGAGGAGCCGGCGTCCTTCCACCCGAAGGCGCTGGTGGCCGAGAAGCTCAAGGTGCTCAGCGCCGTCAAGCTCCCGGCCGACCTCGGCCGGCACACCGTGCGCGGCCAGTACGCGGCCGGCTGGCAGGGCGGCGAGGAGGTCGCCGGTTACCTGGACGAGGACGGCATCAACCCCGACTCCAAGACCGACACCTACGCGGCCATCAAGCTGGAGATCAACAACCGCCGCTGGGCGGGCGTCCCGTTCTACCTGCGCACCGGCAAGCGGCTGGGCCGTCGGGTCACCGAGATCGCGGTGGTCTTCCAGCGCGCCCCGTACCTGCCGTTCGACTCCTACGCGACCGAGGAGCTGGGGCAGAACGCCCTGGTCATCCGGGTCCAGCCGGACGAGGGCGTGACGGTGCGGTTCGGCTCCAAGGTGCCGGGCACCTCCTTCGAGGTCCGGGACGTGACGATGGACTTCGCCTACGGCGAGTCCTTCACCGAGTCCAGCCCGGAGGCGTACGAGCGGCTCATCCTCGACGTGCTGCTCGGCGACGCCAACCTGTTCCCGCGCCACCAGGAGGTCGAGCTCTCCTGGCAGATCCTCGACCCGATCGAGAAGTACTGGGACGCCCACGGCAAGCCGGCCCAGTACGCGGCGGGCACCTGGGGCCCCGCCGAGGCGGACGAGATGCTCGCACGAGACGGCAGGAGCTGGCGCCGGCCATGAAGATCGACCTGACCAACACGACGTCCAGCAAGATCAACGCCGCGCTGATGGCGGCGCGCCGGAGCAGCGGCTCCACCGCCGCCGGCATGGTGCTCACCCTGGTGATCGTGACCGACGAGGGCAGCGCCTACGACGCCCTCAAGGCCGCCAACGACGCCTCCCGCGAGCACCCGATGCGCACCCTCGCGGTGATCAAGCGCGCCGGGCGCTCGCCCCGGGCCCGCGCCGAGACCCGCCTGGACGCCGAGATCCTGGTCGGCTCCGACGCCGGCTCCGGCGAGACGGCCATCCTGCGCATGCACGGCGAACTCGTCGCGCACGCCCAGTCGGTGGTCCTGCCGCTGCTGCTGCCGGACGCCCCGACCGTCGTCTGGTGGCCGGACAACGCGCCGCTGCACCCGGCGCAGGACCCGCTGGGCTCGCTCGCCCAGCGCCGGATCACCGACGCGGTCACCGCCGAGTCCCCGGTCGGCCAGCTCGCCCAGCGGGCCGAGAGCTACACCCCGGGCGACACCGACCTGGCCTGGACCCGGATCACCGGCTGGCGCTCGATGCTGGCCGCCGCGCTGGACCAGCGGCCGTCCCGGATCACCTCCGCGGTGGTCGAGGGCGAGTCCTACAACCCCAGCGTCGAGCTGCTCGGCCTGTGGCTCACCAACCGGCTGCACGTGCCGGTCGAACGGGTCGTCACCGGCGGCCCGGGCATCACCGCGGTGCACCTGCGCACCAAGGACGGGGACATCACCCTGGACCGCCCGGACGGCCTGATGGGCACGCTCTCCATGCCCGGCTCGCCGGACCGCCAGGTGGCTCTCAAGCGGCGCGAGACGTCGGAGCTGATCGCCGAGGAGCTGCGCCGACTGGACCCGGACGACATCTACGCGACGGCCGTGCGCACGCCCGTCGAGCGGCTGCACGAGCCCTCCACCGTCGAGATGGCGGCGGCCGAGCAGGCTGCGGCCGAACAGGGGGGCGGCCAAGCGGTCGAGTCCTCGGTGGCCAACCCGGACCGGGTGACGGCCGACGCGGAGAAAAAGCCCTCCGCCAAGAAGGCCGCCGGCAAGCGCGCCACCGCCAAGGACGGCGCATGACCAACGCGATCCCGCAGCTGGTCGTCCACCGGGACAAGGAGCTGATGGCCCAGGCGGCCGCGGCCCGGCTGATCACCCGGATCGTGGACGCCCAGGCCGCCCGCGGCACCGCCTCGGTGGTGCTCACCGGCGGCCGCAACGGCAACGCCCTGCTGGCCGCGATCGCCGCCTCCCCGGCGCGCGACGCGGTCGACTGGGGCCGGCTGGACCTCTGGTGGGGCGACGAGCGCTTCCTGCCGGCCGCCGACCCGGACCGCAACGCCGTCCAGGCCCGCGCCGAGCTGCTGGACGCCGTCCCGCTCGACCCGGCGCGGGTGCACGAGATGCCCGCCTCGGACGGGGTGGACGGCTCGGACGTGGAGGCCGCCGCCGCCCGCTACGCGGAGGAGCTGGCGAAGGCCGCCGGGCCGGGCGACCGGCTCGGTGTCCCGGCCTTCGACGTGCTGCTGCTCGGCGTCGGCCCGGACACCCACATCGCCTCGCTCTTCCCCGAGCACCCGGGCGTGCGGGAGACCGAACGGACCGTGGTCGGCGTGCGCGGGGCCCCCAAGCCCCCGCCGACCCGGATCTCGCTCACCCTCCCGGCGATCCGGGCGGCCCGCGAAGTCTGGCTGCTGGCCGCCGGCGAGGACAAGGCGGGCGCGGTCGCGCTGGCCCTGTCCGGCCCCGGCGAGCTCCAGGCGCCCGCCTCCGGCGCGTACGGCCGCAGCCGCACCCTGTGGCTGCTGGACCGCGCCGCGGCGGAGCGGATCCCACCGCAGCTGTACCCGCCGGCCTCGGCATAACGGGCCCGGCGAACGCCGAAGGGCGCCACCGTCACTCGACGGTGGCGCCCTTTCCGCTCATCCGGTGCTCGGCCTATCTGACGCTCGGCTCGCTCGCGGGTTGGCTCGCTCGCGGGTCGGGTTTCGCGTCAGATCTCGCCGCGCAGCTTGGCCAGCGCCTCGGCGAGGATCGCCTCGCCGTCGGCGTCGGTGCGCCGCTCACGGACGTAGGCGAGGTGGGTCTTGTACGGCTCGTTGCGCGAGGGCGCCGGCGGGTTGTGCTCGTCCTGCCCGGCCGGGAAGCCGCAGCGCGGGCAGTCCCAGGTGTCCGGGATGACGGCCTCGGCGGCGAAGCTGGGGCGGGTCTCGTGCTTGTTGGCGCACCAGAAGGAGATCCGGTTGCGCGGGGCGGACTCACCACGCTCGGCCTCCCCCATCGGGCCGGCCCCGACCCTGCTGCCACGGATGGCGTTGCCACTTGCCACGGTCTGACTCCCTGCGTGCTGGTGCGCCGACCCGCCGCGGTGCGCGTCGGTGGCGAAGTCGTCCTAGTGTAAGCAGGACTTAAGCATCCGCCACCATCGCCTCCGCCCCCGACCGTCCCAGGATAGGCGCTCGGGCGACGGGGCGTCAGGGTTGTGTCAGGCCTGGTTCTTGAACTTGAGGACCAGGCCCAGCACGATGATGCAGGCGAACCAGCCGAGGCCGACCACGATGGTGATGCGGTCCAGGTTGCGCTCGGCCACCGCCGAACCGCCGCCGGTCGACATCGCGCCGCCGCCGAACATGTCCGACAGGCCGCCGCCCTTCCCCTTGTGCAGCAGCACCAGCAGGACCATCAACAGACTGAAGATGATCAGGGCAATCGAGAACCCGAGAACCACGACGGGACCAACTCTCTCGTATCTTCGGCGAAGGGGCCGGGCCGCGTACGGCGGTCCGGCCCCAAAGCCTACGTTGCTGCGGCGGCGTTAGCCTACTGCCTGCTCACGGTAGCGCACGATCTTGACGAACTCCTCGGCGTCCAGCGAGGCACCGCCGATCAGGCCGCCGTCGATGTCGGGCTTGGCCATCAGACCGGCCGCGCTCGACGACTTGACCGAACCGCCGTACAGCACGCGGACCTTGTCGGCCAGCTCGGCGTCGTACAGCTCGGCGATCCGCCGGCGGATGGCCGCGCAGACCTCCTGCGCGTCCTCCGGGGTGGCCACCTCGCCGGTGCCGATCGCCCAGACCGGCTCGTACGCGACCACGAGGGACTCGGCCTGCCCGGCCGGGATGCCCTCCAGCGCGCCGTCCAGCTGGGCCAGGGTGTACTCGACGTGGTTGCCCGCCTTGCGGACCTCCAGCGGCTCGCCGATGCACAGGATCGGGGTGACCCCGGCCCGGTAGGCGGCCTTCACCTTGGCGTTGACGATCTCCTCGTTCTCGCCGTGGTACTGGCGGCGCTCCGAGTGGCCGATCACCGCGTAGGTGCACTGGAGCTTGGCCAGCATCGGGCCGGAGACCTCGCCGGTGTAGGCGCCGCCGTCGTGCTGCGAGATGTCCTGCGAGCCGTACTTGATCTTCAGCTTGTCGCCGAAGACCAGGGTCTGCACCGAGCGCAGGTCGGTGAACGGCACCAGGACGGCGACCTCGACGGCCTCGTAGTCCTTGTCGGCCAGCGCGAACGCCAGCTTCTGGGTGTGCTGGATGGCCTCAAGGTGGTTGAGGTTCATCTTCCAGTTGCCCGCCATCAGCGGGAGACGCTCAGTCATTGTTTTCAGTCCTCCAGAGCGGCGAGACCGGGGAGGGTCTTGCCCTCCAGGTACTCGAGGCTCGCGCCGCCGCCGGTCGAGATGTGTCCGAACGCGTTCTCGTCGAAGCCCAGGATCCGGACGGCCGCGGCGGAGTCGCCGCCGCCGACCACGGTGAACGCGCTGCTGTCGATCAGGGCCTGCGCGACGGCCTTGGTGCCGTTCGCGTAGTCCGGGTGCTCGAAGACGCCCATCGGGCCGTTCCAGAACACGGTGCCGGCGTCGGCCAGCTTCGCCGCGTACAGCTCGCGGGTCTTCGGGCCGATGTCCAGGCCCTCCTTGTCGGCCGGGATCGCGTCCGAGCCGACGAGGTCCGGGTGCGCCGGGGTCTTGCCCTTGAGGTCCGGGAACTCGGCGGAGACCAGGACGTCCACGGGCAGGACGAACTCGACGCCGCGCTGCTCGGCCTGCGCCAGGTACTCCAGGCAGACCGGGATCTGGTCCTCCTGCAGCAGCGAGATGCCGACCTCGTGGCCCTTGGCCTTGAGGAAGGTGTACGCCATGCCGCCGCCGATCAGGATCCGGTCGGCCTTCTTCAGCAGGTTGTCGATCACGCCGAGCTTGTCGGACACCTTGGCGCCGCCGAGCACGACCACGTAGGGGCGCTTGACGTCCTCGGTGAGCTTCTTCAGCACGCCGACCTCGGTGGCGATCAGGTCGCCGGCGGCGTGCGGCAGGAGCTTCGGCAGGTCGTAGACCGAGGCGTGCTTGCGGTGCACGGCGCCGAAGCCGTCGCCCACGTACAGGTCGGCCAGGGCGGCCAGCTGCTCGGCGAAGGCCTTGCGCTCGGCGTCGTCCTTGCTGGTCTCACCGGCGTTGAAGCGCAGGTTCTCCAGCAGCACGACCTCGCCGCCGGCCAGCGCGGCAACGGCGGCCCCGGCGCTCTCGCCCACGGTGTCGGCGGCGAAGGTGACGCTCGTGCCGAGGATCTCGCCGAGCCGCGTGGCGACCGGGGCGAGCGAGAACTTCGGGTCCGGCTCGCCCTTGGGGCGGCCGAGGTGGGAGGCGACGACGACCTTGGCGCCGCGCTCCAGGAGCTTGGCGATGGTCGGCGCGACGGCGCGGATCCGGCCGTCGTCGGTGATCGTCTGGCCGTCCAGCGGGACGTTCAGGTCGGCGCGCACGAAGACGCGCTTGCCGGCGACGTCCAGGTCTTCGATGGTCTTCACTGGTTCTTCGGTCTCCCGGGGAGATGGTTGATGCGCAGAGGCGGCACGGCGCAGGGGCCGCCTGAGAAGTCCTTGTACGCGGAGCGAGGGCCCGGTCGGCACGATTTCGCCGTCCGGGCCCTCGCCCCTACATCACGTCAGCTCCCACTGCGTCAGAGCTGCTCACCGACGAGGGCGGTCAGGTTGACGAGGCGGTTGGAGTAGCCCCACTCGTTGTCGTACCAGCCGAGCACCTTGACCTGGTTGCCCTGGACCATGGTGAGCTGGGAGTCGAAGATGCAGGAGGCCGGGTCGTTGACGATGTCCGAGGAGACGATCGGGTCCTCGGTGTAGGCCAGGATGCCCTGGAGCGGGCCCTCCTGCGCAGCCTTCTGGAAGGCGGCATTGACCTCGTCCTTGGTGACCTCGCGCTCCAGGGTGACGACCAGGTCCGTGATGGAGCCGGTCGGGACCGGGACGCGCAGCGAGGTGCCGTCCAGCTTGCCCTTCAGCTCCGGCAGAACCAGGGCGGTCGCCTTGGCGGCGCCGGTCGAGGTCGGGATGATGTTCTGCGAGGCCGCACGAGCACGGCGCAGGTCCTTGTGCGGGAAGTCCAGGGTCACCTGGTCGTTGGTGAACGCGTGGACGGTGGTCATCAGACCCTTGACGATGCCGAAGCTCTCGTTCAGCACCTTGGCCATCGGCGCCACGCAGTTGGTGGTGCAGGAGGCGTTGGAGATGATGTCGTGCTTGGCGGCGTCGTACTTGTCGTCGTTGACGCCCATGACGATGGTGACGTCCTCGTCGGTGGCGGGCGCCGAGATGATGACCTTCTTCGCGCCGGCGGCGAGGTGCTTCTTCGCGGCCTCGGCCTTGGTGAAGATGCCGGTGGACTCGACGACGATGTCGGCGCCCAGGGCGGCCCACGGCAGGTTGGCGGGGTCACGCTCGGCGGTCACCTTGAAGGTGCGGCCGTCGACGGTGATGCTGTCCTCGGTGTGCGAGACCGTGCCCGGGAAGGTGCCCAGGGTGGTGTCGTACTTGAGCAGGTGAGCCAGGGTCTTCGTGTCGGTGAGGTCGTTGACACCGACGATCTCGATGTCCGCGCCCTGGGCCTTGACCGCGCGGAAGAAGTTGCGGCCGATGCGGCCGAAGCCGTTGATGCCTACCCGGATCGTCACGAACCGATCTCCTCGTTAGGTACGCCGGCGTGAAGCCGACGGGGATGAGATTTGGGAAGTCCCCGACCGCCTATGACCCTACCCCTCCCGACGCGACGAGGGCACATCGCGCCACCTCGTGAGACTGGGCGTGGCGCACCGTAAACCCGATTTCAGGCCGTCCGGCCTTGGCCCGGCAGGCAGTTGGCCCCGGGCCAATGGTCTCTACCAATTCGGCGCCGTCGGACCGGCCGGAAACGACTACGGCCGGTGCCCGTCATCCGGACACCGGCCGCTGTGATTCGCCCACTCGTCGCTGTGATTCGCCTGCTCGTCTCCGGGCCGCGCCTGGCCCGGTGCCGACGGTCGGCGCTCCGGCGCTCGTACCTCGCTGGCCGCCTCCCCCTTTCGGCACCAGCGCGCCCCTTCGACTCGGGGCGGGAGCGCTCACGGAGCGTGATCGTCAGTTGAGCGCCATCTCATCGGTCAGGTTGGCCTCGGTGCTCGGCAGGCCGAGCTCGGCGGCGCGCTTGTCGGCCATCGCCAGCAGCCGGCGGATCCGGCCGGCCACCGCGTCCTTGGTCAGCGGCGGGTCGGCGAGCGCGCCCAACTCCTCCAGCGAGGCCTGCTTGTGCTGCATCCGCAGCTGGCCGGCCGCGGCCAGGTGCTCGGGCACCTCCTCGCCGAGGATCTCCAGCGCGCGCTGCACCCGGGCGCCGGCCGCGACCGCGGCGCGGGCCGAGCGGCGCAGGTTGGCGTCGTCGAAGTTGGCCAGGCGGTTGGCGGTGGCCCGGACCTCGCGCCGCATCCGGCGCTCCTCCCAGGCGAGCACCGACTCGTGCGCGCCGAGGCGGGTCAGCAGCGCGCCGATCGCGTCGCCGTCGCGGATCACCACCCGGTCCACGCCGCGCACCTCACGGGCCTTGGCCGGGATGCCGAGCCGACGGGCCGCACCGACCAGGGCGAGGGCGGCCTCGGAGCCGGGGCAGGTGATCTCCAGCGAGGAGGAGCGGCCCGGCTCGGTGAGCGAGCCGTGCGCCAGGAAGGCCCCGCGCCAGGCCGCCTCGGCGTCGCAGGTGGCACCGGAGACGACCGCCGGGGGCAGGCCCCGGATCGGGCGCCCGCGCCCGTCCACCAGTCCGGTCTGGCGGGCGAGCAGCTCGCCGTCCTTGACCACCCGGACAACGAAGCGGCTGCCGCGCCGCAGTCCGCCGGGGGCCATCACCACGAGGTCGGAGGAGTGCCCGAAGATCTCCAGCAGGTCCTTGCGCAGCCGCCGTGCCGCCGCCCCGGTGTCCAGCTCCGCCTCGATCACGATGCGGCCGCTCACGATGTGCAGTCCGCCCGCGAACCGCAGGATCGCCGACACCTCCGCCTTGCGACAGCAGGCCCGGGTGACCGGGAGCCGGCTGATCTCGTCCTTCACCGCTGGAGTCATCGCCATGGCCCGATCCTTCCATGTGTCCGGAAAATCCGGTCGTACGCGGCCGCCAACAGCTCCGGGTCGTGTCGCGGGGTGCCGTCGGTGCGGGCCACCGTGCCGAGCACCAGAGCGGCGCCCATCCGTTCGGCGGCCTTCTCCAAACCGGCCAGGTCGGCCTGGCCGAAGGCGCCGCCCGAGACGGCGCGCTCGTCCACCAGGATCGCATCCACGGCGAGCTCCGGAGCGTGGTCGGCGATGACCTCCAGGTGACGCTGCGGGGTGAAGCCCTCGGTCTCCCCGGGCTGCGGGGCCAGGTTGAGGGTGAGCAGCCGGCGGGCGCGGGTCTCGACCAGCGCCTTGGCCAGCTCGGGCACCAGCAGGTGCGGCAGCACGCTGGTGAACCAGGAGCCGGGGCCGAGCACCACCCAGTCCGCCTCGCGGACCGCCGTGACCGCCTCCGGGACGGCCGGCGGCTCATCCGGCAGCAGCCGGATCGACTGCACGGTGCCGGGGGTGACGGCCACGTTGGCCTGGCCGCGGACGGCCGAGACCTCGGCGGGGCGGGCCGGGTCGTGGCCGCGCACGCTCGCCTCGATGTCCAGCGGCACCGCCGACATCGGCAGCACCCGGCCCTGGACGTTCAGCAGCCGGCCGACCCAGTCCAGCGCCGCCACCGGGTCGCCGAGCTTCTCCCAGAGCGCCACGATCAGCAGGTTGCCGACCGCGTGCCCGCCCAGCTCGCCGTTGCCGGTGAAGCGCTGCTGGATCACCTCGGACCACGTGCGGCCCCAGTCGTCGTCCCCGCACAGCGCGGCCAGGGCCTTGCGCAGGTCGCCGGGCGGCAGCACCCCCAGCTCCTCGCGCAGCCGGCCGCTGGAGCCACCGTCGTCGGCGACGGTGACCACGGCGGTGAGGTCGCTGGTGAGCCGGCGCAGCGCGGACAGCGAGGCCGACAGGCCCTGGCCGCCGCCGAGCGCGGTGATCCGGGGTGCCGGATTGGCCCGGGCGGGGCTGCTGCGCGGACGGCCCGGCGCCGGGCTGCCCGCCCGTTCGCCGGTCCTGCTCTGCGGCTGTCGCCCGGGCACGTATCCCGCCACACTCACCTCGCGTTCCTCGGCCCCGCCACCGGCTCCGCCGGGGGGCCCGGCAGGGAAGGCGGCGGTTACTCCCGTCCCATGTCACGGTGGACGAGCACCGTCTCGACTCCGTCGGCGATGAGACGCTTGGTCAGACGCTCGGACATGGCGACGCTACGGTGCTTGCCACCGGTGCAGCCTACGGCAAGCGTCATGTAGCGCTTCCCCTCCCGCCGGTACCCCTCGGTCACGATGCGCAGCAGCTCGGCGTAGCCGTTCAGGAACTCGTTGGCCCCGGGCTGCTGGAACACGTAGTCGGCGACGTCCGCGTCGGTGCCGGTCCGGGCCCGCAGCTCGGGCACCCAGTGCGGGTTGGGCAGGAAGCGGCAGTCCACCACGAGGTCGGCGTCGACCGGCAGGCCGTACTTGAAGCCGAAGGACATCACGGTGGCGCGCAGCTCGGGCTCGTCGTGGTCGGCGAACTGGGCGTCCAGCTTGGCGCGCAGCTGGTGCACGTTGAGGTTGGAGGTGTCGATCACCAGGTCGGCCTCGCCGCGCAGGTCGCGCAGCAGGTCGCGCTCCTGGGCGATGCCGTCGACGATCCGGCCGTCGGCCTGCAGCGGGTGCGGACGGCGCACGCTCTCGAAGCGGCGCACCAGCGCATCGTCGGAGGAGTCCAGGAAGACCACCCGGAGGCGGACGCCGCGCTTCTCCAGCTCGTCCAGCGAGGTGAGCAGGTCGTCGAAGAACTGGCGGCCGCGGACGTCCACGACCACGCCGATCCGGGCGACGTTGCCCTGGGAGCGGGCGCCCAGGTCGACCATGGTGGGGATCAGGGCCGGCGGCAGGTTGTCCACCACGAACCAGCCGAGGTCCTCCAGGCACTTCGCGGCGGTGGAGCGGCCGGCTCCGGACATGCCGGAGATGATCACCAGCTCCGGCGCGTTCTCGGCCACGTCTGACACGGTCACTTCGGTTCCCCGCTCTCGGTCTTTCTGCTGGGGAGAACGCGCACGGCACGGCCGCCCTTCCCCCGTCCCGGGCAGGCGGGCGGAGTCGGGGCGCGCCGGCAGACGGGCGGCGTCGGCCGTCATGGCGTCTCCTGGGATGGTGCGGTCTGGGGTGCTGCGGCCACCGGCTCGGCCCCGTCCTCGATGATCTCGCCGGTCGCGGTGTTGACCGCGGGTGCGGCGGGTGTACGGGACGACAACGCCGCCGCAACAGTCTCCGCGGTGCGGCGTCCGATGCCGGGTACCGCGCAGAGTTCGTCGACGGTGGCGGCCCGGAGCTTCTTCAGCGAGCCGAAGTGCTTGAGCAGCGCCTGGCGGCGAGTCTCGCCGAGGCCCGGGACGGAGTCCAGCTCCCCGGCGGTGAGTCGCTTGGAACGCTTGTTGCGCTGATAGCTGATCGCGAAGCGGTGGGCCTCGTCGCGGACCCGCTGGAGCAGGTAGAGGCCCTCGCTGGAGCGCGGCAGTACGACCGGGTCGTCCTCGCCGGGCAGCCAGACCTCCTCCAGTCGCTTGGCCAGGCCGCACAGCGCGACGTCGTCGATGCCGAGCTCGTCCAGGGCGCGCTTGGCGGCGGCGACCTGGGGCTGGCCGCCGTCGACCACCAGCAGCTGCGGCGGGTAGGCGAAGCGCTTGGGGCGGCCCTCCTCGTCCCGGGCGCCGGTTCCGGCCTCGGGCTCCGCCTCGGGGACGGCCCACTCGCCGGTCTGCTCGCGCTCCTGGAGGTAGCGGCGGAAGCGGCGGCTGATCACCTCGTGCATCGAGCGGACGTCGTCCTGACCCTCGAAGCCCTTGATCTGGAAGCGCCGGTACTCGCTCTTGCGGGCCAGGCCGTCCTCGAAGACGACCATGGAGGCGACCACGTCCTCGCCCTGGAGGTGGGAGATGTCGTAGCACTCGATCCGCAGCGGGACGGAGTCCAGCTCCAGCGCGTCGGCGATCTCCTGCAGGGCGCGGCTGCGGGTGGTGAGGTCGGAGGCGCGCTTGGTCTTGTGCAGCGCCAGCGCCTGCTGGGCGTTGCGCTGCACGGTGGCCATCAGGTCCTTCTTGTCGCCGCGCTGCGGGATGCGCAGGTCGACCTGGCTGCCGCGCAGGGCGCTGAGCCACTCCCGTAGCGGGGCGACCGGTTCGGGCAGGGCGGGGACCAGCACCTCCCGCGGGACTGACTCAGTGGCCCCGCCGTAGAGCTGCTGGAGGGCGTGCTCGACCAGGCCGGCGGTGTCGACGTCCTCGACCTTGTCGGTGACCCAGCCGCGCTGGCCGCGCACCCGGCCGCCGCGGACGTGGAAGATCTGCACGGCGGCTTCGAGTTCGTCCTCGGCCAGGGCCAGCAGGTCGGCGTCGGTGGCGTCGGCGAGCACGATGGCGTTCTTCTCCATCGCGCGCTTGAGGGCGCCGATGTCGTCCCGCAGCCGGGCCGCCTTCTCGTACTCCATCTCCGCGGCGGCCTCCTGCATCCGCTCTTCCAGCCGGCGCAGGTAGTTGCCGGTGCGCCCGGCCATGAAGTCGCAGAAGTCCTCGGCCAGCGCCCGGTGTTCGTCCGCCGAGACCTTGCCGACGCAGGGCGCGGCGCACTTGCCGATGTAGCCCAGCAGGCAGGGCCGGCCGACCTGTCGGGCGCGCTTGAACACGCCGTTGGAGCAGGTGCGGACGGGGAAGACGCGCAGCAGCAGGTCGACCGTCTCGCGGATCGCCCAGGCATGCCCGTACGGGCCGAAGTAGCGCACGCCCTTCTTGTGCGCCCCGCGCATCACCTGGACCCGCGGGTACTCCTCGTTGAGGGTGACGGCGAGTTCCGGATAGCTCTTGTCGTCGCGGTACTTGACGTTGAACCGCGGATCGAACTCCTTGATCCAGGAGTACTCCAGCTGGAGCGCCTCGACCTCGGTGCCGACCACGGTCCACTCCACCGAGGCGGCGGTGGTGACCATGGTCGCGGTGCGCGGGTGCAGGCCGGCCAGGTCCTGGAAGTAGGACGACAGGCGCGGGCGCAGACTCTTGGCCTTGCCGACGTAGATGACCCGGCCGTGGGCGTCACGGAACTTGTAGACGCCCGGGGAGGTCGGGATCGCGCCCGGCGCCGGGCGGTAGGTGCTCGGGTCAGCCATGTGTCCACCGTACCGAGTGCGGTCGGGGCCGCGGGGGCAAGATCAATCGAGAGGCGCTCAACTGCTTCAGCTCGGGGTGACCTTGAGGTTCCCGCCCTCGACCGTGACGGCATAGGCGGGCAGCGGGCTGGGGGCCGGGCCGTCCTGCACCGCGCCGTCGGCGATGCCGAACCGGCTGCCGTGGCAGGGGCACTGGATCTGCTCCTTCGTGACCTGGTCCACGATGCAGCCGGCGTGGGTGCACTTGGCGCTGAAGGCCTTGTACTGGCCGGCGGTCGGCTGGGTGACGACGATCTTCTGCTCGCGGAAGACCTTGCCGCCGCCCTCCGGGACCGCCGAGGCCGGGCCGAGGTCCACCGGGCCCTTGGCGGCGCTGCTGCCGTCCGAGGAGCCGGCGGAGGAGCCGGAGGAGGAGCCGCAGCCGGTGAGCGCCACGGTGCCGCCGGCCGCCAGGACGGCCGCGGCCCCGCAGAGCAGGGTGCGGCGGGAGGTGGCGGGGCTGTTCTCGGGGGCCTCGGACATCGGTGCGCTCCTGGCGGGTTCGGCTGCGGGACGGGCCACGGCTCGGTGGCCCGTGGAAGTCTATGCGGCACGCGCCCCGCCGCTCCGGGGTGGGAGCGGGCGGGGCGCGCTCCGGCCTACTTCTTGGCGACGGCCCGCTTGCGCGGCGCCTTCTTGACGGCTGCGACGACCGGGGCGTCCGCGAAGTCGCCCGGCAGGATGTCCCGCAGGAACTTGCCGGTGTGACTCTCCGGGACGGCCGCGATCTGCTCCGGAGTGCCCTCGGCGACCACCGTGCCACCGCCGGAGCCGCCCTCGGGGCCCATGTCGACGACCCAGTCGGCGGTCTTGATCACATCGAGGTTGTGCTCGATGACGATCACCGTGTTGCCCTTCTCGACCAGCCCGCTGAGCACCTTGATCAACTTGCTGATGTCCTCGAAGTGCAGGCCGGTGGTGGGCTCGTCCAGCACGTAGACCGTCCGCCCGGTGGAGCGCTTCTGCAGCTCGGAGGCGAGCTTGACGCGCTGCGCCTCGCCGCCGGAGAGCGTCGGCGCGGACTGGCCGAGCCGGACGTAGCCGAGGCCGACGTCGTTGAGCGTCCTGAGGTGGCGGGCGATCGCCGGGACGGCCTCGAAGAAGCCCAGTGCCTCCTCGATCGGCATGTCCAGCACCTCGGCGATGGACTTGCCCTTGTAGTGCACCTCCAGCGTCTCCCGGTTGTACCGGGCGCCGTGGCAGACCTCGCACGGCACGTAGACGTCCGGAAGGAAGTTCATCTCGATCTTGATGGTGCCGTCGCCGGTGCAGTTCTCGCAGCGGCCGCCCTTGACGTTGAAGGAGAACCGGCCGGGCAGGTAGCCGCGGACCTTGGCCTCCTGGGTCTCCGCGAAGAGCCGGCGGACGTGGTCGAACACCCCGGTGTAGGTGGCCGGGTTGGACCGCGGGGTGCGGCCGATCGGCGACTGGTCGACGTGCACCACCTTGTCCACCAGGTCGGTGCCGGTGATCCGGGTGTGTCGGCCGGGCACGCTGCGGGCGCCGTTCAGCTCCCGGGCGAGGTGGGTGTAGAGGATGTCGTTGACCAGCGTCGACTTGCCGGAGCCGGAGACGCCGGTGATCGCCGTCAGGGTGCCGAGCGGGAAGCCGACCGTGACGTCCTTGAGGTTGTGCTCGCGGGCGCCGTGGACGGTCAGCTGGCGCTTCCTGTCCCGGTCGCGGCGGGCGGCCGGGATCGGGATGGACCGCTTGCCGGAGAGGTACTGGCCGGTCAGCGACTCCTTGTTGGAGAGCAGCTGCTTCAGCGAACCGGAGTGCACCACCTTGCCGCCGTGCTCGCCGGCGCCCGGGCCGATGTCCACCACCCAGTCCGCGGTCTTGATGGTGTCCTCGTCGTGCTCGACCACGATCAGGGTGTTGCCGATGTCGCGCAGCCGCACCAGCGTCTCGATCAGCCGGTGGTTGTCCCGCTGGTGCAGGCCGATGGACGGCTCGTCCAGCACGTACAGCACGCCGACCAGGCCGGAGCCGATCTGGGTGGCCAGCCGGATGCGCTGGGCCTCGCCGCCGGACAGGGTGCCGGCCGCGCGGTCCAGGGAGAGGTAGTCCAGGCCGACGTCGACCAGGAACCGCAGCCGCTCGTTGACCTCCTTGAGGACCCGCTCGGCGATCTGCTTGTCCCGGTCGTTGAGCTTCATCGCGCCCAGGAACTCGGCGCAGTCGCTGATCGACATCGACGAGACGTCGGCGATCGACTTGTCCTCGACGGTGACCGCGAGCACCACCGGCTTGAGCCGGGTGCCCTGGCAGGTCGGGCAGGGCACCTCGCGCATGTAGCCCTCGAAGCGCTCGCGGCTGCTGTCGCTCTCCGCCTCGGTGTGCCGGCGCTGGATGAACGGGACGGCGCCCTCGAAGCCGGTGCTGTACGAGCGCTCGCGGCCGAAGCGGTTGCGGTAGCGGACCTGCACCTGGTGCTTGTGCCCGTACAGCAGCGCCTTCTTGGCGCGGGCGGGCAGCCCGGCCCAGGGGATGTCGGTGCGGAAGCCGAGCTCCTCGGCGAGGGCGTCGATCAGGCGCTGGAAGTACTCCTTGGCGTGCCCGGCCGACCACGGGTGGATCGCGCCCTCGTCCAGCGAGCGCTCCGGGTCCGGCACGACCAGCTCCGGGTCGACCTCCATCCGGTTGCCCAGGCCCGAGCAGTCCGGGCAGGCGCCGAACGGCGAGTTGAAGGAGAACGAGCGCGGCTCCAGCTCCTCGAACGACACGTCGTCGTACGGGCAGTAGAGGTGCTCGGAGTACATCCGCTCGCGGTCCGGGTCGTCCTCGGGGAGATCGACGAAATCGAGGACGACCATGCCGCCGGACAGCCGCAGGGCCGTCTCCACCGAGTCGGTGAGCCGCCGCTTGGCGCTCTCCTTGACGGTCAGGCGGTCGACGACCACCTCGACGGTGTGCTTCTCCTGCTTCTTGAGCTTCGGCGGCTCGGCGAGCTGGATCGTCTCGCCGTCGACGCGGGCGCGGGAGTAGCCCTTGGACTGGAGGTCGGCGAAGAGGTCGACGAACTCGCCCTTGCGCTCGCGCACCACCGGGCTGAGCACCTGGAACCGGGTGCCCTCGGCGAGCTCCAGCACCTTGTCCACGATTGCCTGCGGCGACTGCTTGGCGATCGGGCGGCCGCAGTGCGGACAGTGCGGCTTGCCGATCCGGGCGAACAGCAGGCGCAGGTAGTCGTAGACCTCGGTGATGGTGCCGACGGTCGAACGGGGGTTGCGGTTGGTGGACTTCTGGTCGATTGAGACGGCCGGGGAGAGGCCCTCGATGAAGTCCACGTCGGGCTTGTCCATCTGCCCGAGGAACTGGCGGGCGTACGAGGACAGCGACTCGACGTAGCGGCGCTGGCCCTCGGCGAAGATCGTGTCGAAGGCGAGCGAGGACTTGCCGGAGCCGGAGAGGCCCGTGAAGACGATGAGGGAGTCGCGGGGCAGGTCGAGCGAGACGTTCTTGAGGTTGTGCTCGCGAGCTCCGCGGACGATGAGGCGGTCGGCCACTGCTTCTGGCGCCTTTCTCCGGGGCGAGATGGCTTGCGGTGAGATTCGGTCTTCTTCCAGCATGCGGCAGCCAGCCTATAGCTCAGACGTTCGAATCTCGACTCTGTCCAGTGGAGACCACCCGAACGAGTGAGGGCCACCCCGGGGCCGTCCGTACCCGGACCGAAAAAGGCCCTGCTCAGAGGCCTGATTCGGCGATAGCGTCGTCTGGTCAACGAGCGAAGCCCGCTCCGGGCAACGCGCCGTCTCGCACAGAAGGCAGATTCGATGTCCGACTCGCACTCCGCCGCCGCTCTAGCCACCGAGCGACTGCACCTGGTCGAGGCAAGCACCCGGCGGATGCTGGAGACCGTCTCCGCGCTGAAGCCGGAGGCCGTCGCCGAGCCCTCCGCGCTCCCCGGCTGGACCCGCGGCCACGTGCTGGCCCACATCGCCCGCAACGCCGATTCCCTGGTCAACCTGCTGACCGGCGCCCGCACCGGCACCGACATCCCGCAGTACGCCAGCGAGCAGGCCCGCGACCAGGGCATCGAGGACGGCGCCGGCCGCCCGCTGGACGCCCAGCTCGCCGACCTGCGCGACTCGCACGAGCGCTTCGCCGCGGCCGCCGCGCTGATGACCGACGAGAACTGGGCGGCCGAGGTGCGCCACCGCTCCGGCGCCGTCTTCCCGGCCGGCGAGCTCGTCTGGAAGCGCCTCGCCGAGGTCGAGTACCACCTGGTCGACCTGGACGCCGGTTACACCCCCGCCGAGTGGCCGGAGGAGTTCGCGGTCACCGAGTTCCACAAGCTCTGCGTCAAGCTGCACAACACCGAGCTGCCCCGCGTCGAGCTGATCGCCGAGGACACCAAGGACGGTGGCCTGATCGGCACGGCCTCGGGCGAGCGGACGCTGGCCGTCGAAGGCCCGGTCCGCGCCCTGACCGCCTGGCTCTCCGGCCGCTCCGACGGCGCCGACCTCAAGGCCCGCTTTGAGTGTGTCGAGTTCGAGGACAGCCGTACCGCACTCCCCCAGCTTCCCCCGCTGGGCTGACGGCGCGACGATGATCCTGACCCCTTTAGCCGGACTAGGAGCGGACTGATGACGTACCACGGAGCGGTCAAGGTCGGCGGACCGCCGGACGTGCGGGAGCTGGCCCACCTGATCATCACCAAGGTGGCCGTCGGCCCGTACGACAACAACGCCTACCTGCTGCGTTGCCGGGCCACCGACGAGCAGCTGCTGATCGACGCGGCCGCCGACGCCCCGGTGCTGCTGGAGACCGTCGGCGACGACCTCGAAACGGTGGTCACTACCCACCGGCACCACGACCACTGGGGCGCGCTCGCCGAGGTGGTCGCCACCACCGGCGCCCGCACCGCCGCCGGGGAGCACGACGCCGAGGGCATCGACGTGCCCACCGAGCTGCTGCTCGCCGACGGCGACAAGCTGCGGGTCGGCGACGTCGAACTCACCGTCCGGCACCTGGTCGGGCACACCCCCGGCGCGATCGTCCTGATCTACGACGACCCCCAGGGCCACCCGCACGTCTTCACCGGCGACTGCCTCTTCCCGGGCGGCGTCGGCAACACCTGGGGCGACCCGGCGGCCTTCAAGACGCTCTTCCGGGACGTCAACGAGAAGATCTTCGACGTGCTGCCGGACGAGGCCTGGGTCTACCCCGGCCACGGCAACGACACCACCCTCGGCGCCGAGCGCCCGCACCTTGAGGAGTGGCGCGAGCGCGGCTGGTAGCGGATTCCGGGCCGGTCGGCTCCCGCTTGAGCCGACCGGCCCGGAAGCCACCATCGGCCACCACTCCGCCCGAAACTGGAAGGGGCGTTCAAGGGGAGTCGTGCCGGGTAGCGTTCTGCCATGACGAACCGTGACTTCATCGTGGTCACCACCACTCATGACGACGAGACGAAGGCCCGCAACCTCGCGGCGGCGGTGGTGCGTGACCGACTGGCCGCATGTGCGCAGGTCTACCGCATCCAGTCCGTGTACTGGTGGGACGGCGAGGTCCAGGATGCCGCCGAGTGGCGGGTCGACTTCAAGACGCGTGCCGACCTCTCGGACCGCTTGGCCGCCCGCATCACAGAGTTGCACGACTACGACACCCCGGAGGTCGTAGGCGTTCCGGTAAGCACTGGCTCGAATGCGTACCTGGACTGGGTGAACGCGGAGACGAGCGCGGAGTAACCGGCTACGCCAAGGCAGCCCGGATCTCTGCCCGGAGGTCACGGGCCGCTGTTGTCTCCGGGAGTCGATCGGCGAGTGCGGACAGTCGGACGTGGCCCATCATGGTCTCGCTCGCTACCGTCGCGGCGAGGGCCCGCCGACCGATCTCCACGGCCTGGTCGACGGCGCCAGCGGTCAGGTATCCGGCCGCAACGTCGCCGAGCACCGCGACGCGAACCTTTCGGTCGTCCTCGCCCAGGTCGGACAACGTCTGATCAGCTGCGGCCCCGAGACCCTGATGCCGGAGACGGGCGTACGTAGAGACCTGCATCGAGCCGAGCCTGGCGCGCCCGAAGAAGGACATCCAGGCAGGGGCGGTCGCAGGGTCGGCATAGTCGAAGGCAGTTTGGGCGCGGTCGAGCGCACACACCGCAGACTCCCTGTCACTGGCAGCTGCGGCTTCCTCGGCCTCCCGCGCGGCGAGCCATGCCCGGGCCGCCGCGTGGTCGCGGCCACGCACGTGTTCCTGCGCGGCAGCCAGCATCGGCCGCGACTGATTGGGTGCAACGCCGTACGAGGCGTACCCCAGCACCAGGGCATGCAGCGGGCCGTGCCCGGACCAGTCGGCGGCCATCCGGGCCGTGCGGTAGTACTCCTTCGCCCGCTCATAGTCGCCCAGGTCCCAGCAGGTCCAACCGGCCAGCGCAGCCGCCTCCCCCGCTGCGATGGTCAACGCTGTTCGGTACGTGCCCGCGTTTGGCAGGACAGCGGTGATCGTGTCCAGGTGTGCGGACAACCGAGTCGCGAGTAGCCGGGACGGGGTGTGCTCTTCGACGCCGAACATGCTCGCGGTGATGTCCTCCAGGTGCGTCACCGTTGCTTGATCGACGCCGCTGCCGTCCAGTGCAGCGGCCAGCCGTCCCCACGGCTCGATCGCCACTCCAGCCGCTATCGCGACCGCGTCACGAGTGAAGCCGCGCCTGTTCACGTCGTCCTCCGGTACATCGTTGATCAGCAGTGCAGTTGACGCCGGGTTGGATGGTGTAGCCACTGTGACCGTATCGAGGACGAGAAGTTCCGCAAGCCCCGCTGGCGAGACCCGTAGAAGCTTCGCAATCTTGGGCCGCTGGTATGGCAACGGGGTGGCTTTGCCGGTCTCCCACCGCACAACCGTGGATGTGGCGACGCCGATCGCAATGGCGAACCGTTCCTGACTGTAACCGAGCGCCGCACGGCGCTCCGCCAGTTGATCACGCCTGGACGTCATCCGGCCCCCGGTTTGTGGATGGCGTTTCCCCTGGTCACATGCCGGAGTGCACAGGAGACGCCCGAGGAACGCTTCAACTCTGCTCTGGGAAAAGGTAGCTGACAGTTGCTTACTGGTCACGCTGAACTGCAGGAAACAGCCGGTCGCCCGGGCCTGGGACCTGCGGAGCGGCCGCCAGCGGCGGTCTTGCCTTGCATCCCCAGACGATGCGGGGCCGCCGCGCCAACTCCCTTACGCGACCGATCTGGAGCGCTTCCCCATGACCACCGTCGGCCGACCCCCGCATCCCTGGAGCCTCAACGGCGCCGCCGAACTCGCGAACCTCGACCCCGGCGGCGGGCGCCGACCGCCGCGTCAGGTCTCGCAGGAGAACGCCGCCGCCACCCGAACCCGGATGCTGCTCGACGACCACCGCAGCAACGGCGACCGATGCGTCCGCTGCGGCACCGCGTGGCCCTGCACCATCACGGCCGACGCGCTGTACAGGACCGCGTCGTGACGCCCTGCGCAGTCGACCTGGACCGAGCCCGACGCCGGCCCCTGGTCCTGTGGCAGATTTGGCAGATCAGCGAAGAGCACCGCCGTCTGCGCCTGCGGGGGCTGCGATGAGCCTCTCCCCCGACTTCGTCCCACCGGCCGCGCGCCGCCGCGGCCTTCACCTTCGCACCTACCAGGTGGACTCCGACGGCCGCCGGTACGACGTCTCGCCGGTCGTTGAGGTCCAGCCCGACGAAGGGGCGCCGGTACCGTCGCTCGACTTCTGGCCCGACCGCGTCTGCCCTCGGCACCGCGACGACTGACCCTGGCAACTACACGGACGTGGAACGCAACGAGGAGAGGAGAAGGACATGACGCAGAGCCTGTTCCCACCGGCTCCGGTGGAACAGTGGGTGCGCCGCCCGTACTACGAGCGCTGCGAGCGCTACGCGGTGGCGGCTGACCGGCTGATGACGGGTGGCCTGTCCGACCGTCACGCGCTGGTGGACATCGGCGCCGGGCACACCGAGTTAGACGTGTGCCTGCGGACCGTGCATGGCTGGCGCGGCCGGTATGTGCCGGTGGACCGGTGGACCGGCCACGTGGACCTGGAGACGTGGGTTCCTCCGGTGTGCTGGGAGTGGGTGGCCGCGCTGGAGGTCCTAGAGCACCTGCACAACCCGTTCCGGCTACTGCTGGACCTGATGGCGAGCGCCACTTTGGGGGTTGTGGTGACGACTCCCAACCCGGAGATGGTCGACGTGCTGGCCATGGACCCCACACACGTCACCCCGATCAGCCGCGAGCAGTTGGCGAAGGCCGGCTTGTACACGTCGCTGCACAATCTGTACGGCTCCGAGGACGACGGAATCTGCGGCGTCTGGTACCGGGAGGGCCTGCACGTGGTGGAACGCCAGATCACGGTCGAGTCCTACGAGGGCAGGGGGCGGCTGTGATCAAGGAAGGCGCATACACCTTCATCGCCGACCGCGGCCCGGTGACGCCGTTCCTGGGCAAGTACGCACCCAAGCGCGCCGACGTCTTCGAGGTGATCGAGCGGCGGTTCGCGGCGGCCGGGCTGGAAGGTGTGCGGTTTCGGCCGTTGCGTGTCGAGGTGGAGATCACCACGAAGTGCAACGACTCATGCCCGTCGTGCGGGATGGGCGCGCTGCCGCTCGTCTCCGGCATCACCCTCACCCCCGAGCAGCGGGCCCACCTGGTGGACGAGTTCGACTCAGTCGGTCTGCCGACCGTCGCCATCACCGGCGGCGAGCCGTTCGTCGCCACCCACGCCCTCTTCCCGTTCATCAGCGCGCTGCACGAGCGCCGGATCGACATCAGCAAGCTGACCAGCAACGGCGTGTGGGGAGCCGGCGAGCGCCGCATGACTCGCACCTTCGCGCGGCTGGAGGCGGCCGGCTTCTTCGACGGCCGCCTGGTGGTGCCACTGATCATGCTCAGCGTCGGCGAGCAGACGATGCCGCTGGAGTGGGTCGCCCGGATCCTGCACCACGCCGTCACCCAGTACAGCGACCGCGAGCTGAACGTCGCCGTCTCCTCCCTCGCAGACCCCGCCAGCCGTGACCACCGCATCTACGACCTGGTCGACACCTACGAAAAGCTGTACGGGGCCTTCCCCCATGACCGAGTGCACTCGACAACGAACGGCTGCCGAAGCAGAAGAAGGTGCAACGGCCAGGACACACCACCGTGAAGCGGTGGATGGACGCATGCTTCGACTGCTTCGCCCCGACGATGGGCACCTACATCCTGCCCAGCTCGCTGCTCAAGCAGGACGGCCGCTTCTACGCCTGCGCCAGCTTCGACGTCCCCGAGTCCCTCGGCTTCGGGAACGTCTTCACCGAGCCGCTGCGCGCGATCATCGAGCGCGCCAACGACTCCGAGTACCTGCGGACGATCGCCGACGGCGGCGGCCTCAAGGGCCTGCACGGCAAGGTGTCGGCCGAGTTCACCCAGAGCACCACCTGCGGCGGGTTCTGCGACTCCTGCGGCCTGCTGTCCGACCGCTGGCGCACCGAACGTGGCCTGCCGCCGGTTGTCCCGCTGCCGACCATCCCCACCCAGGACCTGCTCCGGCGCCTCCCGGCAGCCGGGGTAGCCGACGAAGGACACCCACCGCAATGACGACCCCTACAACCACAGCGCACATCCTCCGTCACGCTCTGGCACAGGCGGCGGTCACCGGCGCCGATACGATCCCGAACGACGCACACCTGCAGCACGATCTCGGGATCGACAGCCTCGCCCTCCACGAGCTCGTTGTCACCCTGGAGACGCGCCTGAACACGGTCATCCCGGACGAGGAAGTCGGCCGCCTGCACACCATCGGCGACCTCAACGACCTGCTCGCCCGGCACGGCCACCCCACCGGAGAGGGCACCACCGCGTGAGCATGCAGCAGATCACCCCCAAGCAGCGGGGCTACCTGATCGTCAACTCCCACCCCGACGGCAACCAAGCCACCGTGCACCGGCTGTGGCAGTCCATCACCCCCGCCACCCCCACCGGGCGGGCCCCGGTTGCCCTGGTGCTGGGCTCCAGCGCCGGGTACGGTCTGGCGATCCTGCTGGCCGGGCTTCGCCGCCACGGCATCCGCGGCGTCGGCGTCGCCTACGAGACGCCGGCCAGTGAGCGGCGCACCGCCACCGCCGGCTGGTACCGCACCGCCGAGGCCGCCGCCCTGGTCGAGGAGACCGGAGGCGATTTCACCTTCGTCAACGCCGACGCCTACGCGGACGCCACGCGCGCCGAGATCCTCGAACTACTCGCCGACCGGTACGGCCCCGTCGACTACCTCATCTACTCCCTCGCCTCGCCGCGGCGTACCGACCCGGCCACCGGTGAGGTTCACCACTCGGTGATCAAGCCGATCGGCCACCCCTACACCTCGCCCTCCCTCGTCTTCGAGGACGGCGTCCCGCACATCAGCAGCGTCGACCTCACCCCGGCCGACGAGGCCGAGCATGCCGCGACCGTCAAGGTCATGGGCGGTGAGGACTGGCAGCTGTGGGTACAGGCCCTGGCCGACAGCAACCTCCTGGGCCCTGACTTCACCACCGTCGCGCTGTCCTACGTCGGCTCCGAGATCACCGCGCCGGTCTACCGGCAGGGCACCATCGGTGCCGCCAAGGAGCACTTGGAGGCCACCGCCGCCCGGTTGCGGAGCGGGGTACTGGCCGGCCGGGGCCGGGCATTCACCGTCGTCGCCGGCGCCGCCGTCACCCAGGCCTCCACCGCCATCCCCTCCATCGCCCTCTACACCTCGCTGCTGCGCAAAGCCCTCGGCGAGGACGGCTGGCGCACCACCGCCGACCAGGCCGTGGACCTGTGGGAACAGCTGACCGACGCGAAGACGCTCGCCCTGGACGAGCAGGGTCGCATCCGCCTGGACAGCTGGGAACTCGACCCCGCCGTACAGGACCGGGTGCGGGAGCTGTGGACGGACCCTGAGACGGCGCTCGACGCCGACCCGGCCGCGCCGGCCTGGTTCTACAACCAGTTCCGGCAGCTGTACGGCTGGGACGTGCCCGGCGTCGACTACACCGCTGAGGTCGAGACGGCGGTTCCCTGGCCCGCCCAGCAGCGATAGCCCGCACGTCGGCCAGCGTCGGACCCGCTCGACGGAGCGGCGGCCCGCCGTGCGATGTCCGCGCGGCGGGCCGGGTCGGTCAGCAGCGGGCCGATCGCGGCTTGGAAGGCGTCCGGGGACGACGCGGCCGAGTTCCGCGAGAGCGGCTGGTGAAGGAGCCCGGGTGGGTCGGCTCTGACCGGAGCCGACCCACCCGAAAGTAGGCTGCGTTTGTGCTCGGCTCGCGCTGGGGTAGCCGAGTTCGGCCGTCGCCCACAGAACTGAGCCCCGCTACCGGATCGATCCGGCGGCGGGGCTCCGGGTCTTACACCGCTCAGGCGTCCAGCTTCTCGGGCTCGCGCTCGGCCTGCTCGGCCTTCTTCGAGGCCATCAGGCTGGTCACCGTCGTCACGGCCAGGACCACCACGATGAAACCGAGCGAGAACGGGATGCCGATCTCCGGGACGTGCGCGCCGGCCTCGTGGGCGGCGTGCAGGACCAGCTTCACGCCGATGAAGCCGAGGATCACCGAGAGGCCGTAGCTCAGGTGGACCAGCTTCTTCAGCAGGCCGCCGATCAGGAAGTACAGCTGGCGCAGGCCCATGAGTGCGAAAGCGTTGGCGGTGAAGACGATGTACGGGTCCTGGGTGAGGCCGAAGATGGCCGGGATCGAGTCCAGGGCGAACAGCACGTCCGTAGTGCCGATCGCCAGCATGACGATCAGCATCGGGGTGATCAGCCGGCGGCCGTTCTCCCGGATAAAGAGCTTGGTGCCGCGGTAGTCATCAGTGGCGGGGAAGCGCCGGGTGATCGACTTCAGCAGGCGGTTCTCCTCGAACTCCTCGTCCTCCTCGTCGGCCCGGGCCTCCTTGATCAGCTTCCAGGCCGTCCAGATCAGGAACGCGCCGAAGATGAAGAACACCCAGGAGAACTGCGCCACCAGCGCCGCGCCGCCCGCGATGAAGGCCGCCCGGAGCACCAGGGCGATGATCACACCGAACATCAGCACGCGCTGCTGGTAGATCCTGGGCACCGCGAACTTGCCCATGATCAGGATGAACACGAAGAGGTTGTCGACACTGAGCGACTTCTCGGTGATGTACCCGGCGAAGAACTCGCCCGCCGGCTGCCCGCCGGAGTGCCACCAGAGGAACCCGCCGAAGAGCACCGCCAGCACGACCCAGACGGCCGTCCAGATCCCGGCCTCCTTGATCGAGACCTCGTGCGGCTTGCGCCCCCCGATGAAGAAGTCGGCCACCACCAGTGCGATCAGCACACCGATCGTGGTGACCCACATGGTTACGGAAACGTCCACTACTGCTCCTCCGGCAGCTAGGCGAGACAGGTCGTCACTGCCGGAGGTCTCTTCCGCCCGTCGGGCCAGCGCCCCGGGGTGCCACGACGGGCACCCGTGATGACGGGGTCGGCTGTCGAGGAATACTCCCCTCCGCTGTCATCAAGAGTAACAGGGGAGGCAAAGAAAGGTAAAGAAGGTAAAGAACCGTCAGAGGAACGGCTCGATGGCCGGCAGCAGGTCCTGGAAGGTCCGTCCCTTGGCCGGGGCGCCGATCGCCTGCATCTCCCAGCCGCCGTTGCCGTCCCGGACCACCTTCGCCATGATCTGCCCGGTGTGCGGCCCGCCGCCCGCCAGCTCGTACCGGGCCAGCTCCACCCCGGTGGTCTCGTCCACAAGCCGGCAGTGCGCCCGGCTCACCTCGGCAAAGGTCTGCCCGGTGTACGAGCTGACCGTGAACACCACCTGGGTGATGTGCGCCGGCACGTGCAGCAGGTCGACCAGGATCGCCTCGTCGTCCTCGGCGCCGGAGCCGCCCTCCAGGTTGTCCCCGGTGTGCCGCACCGAGCCGTCGGTGGACTCCAGGTGCTGGAAGAACACCACGTCGGACGGGGTCTTCTCGGCGTACAGCAACGCCGAGGCGTCCAGGTCGATCTTCCTGGTCCGGCTGCCGAACAGGCCCCGTTTGGGGGCGGCCTGCCAGCCGAGCCCCATCCGGACCACGGTCAGGGTGCCGCCCGCCCCCTTCTGGAGGCTGACCCGCTGCCCCTTGGCAAGGTTCACCGACACGACGTTGTCCTCTCTGCCGGCCGCGCGGTCACACCCGCACGGCTCCACGATGGAACACCCCGTCGCCGTCCCCCGGCTGAGGCCCCCTCTGCTGGCGGCCCGCAACCCCGTCCCGAGGGCACGATGCCGCAGGCCAGCCTAGGGCCTGCGGCACCCGCGACTCCTCCGGGTTAACCGGTTTGTGGCAAGGCTGAGACACCACCGGCCTTGACCGGTGTCATCCGGGGGCCCAATCAGGCCACACCCGCCTCGCGCATCTGCCGCAGCTCCTTCTTCAGCTCCTTCACCTCGTCGCGCAGCCGCGCCGCGACCTCGAACTGGAGATCGGCGGCGGCCGTGTGCATCCGGTCGGTCATCTCCTGGATCAGGTCCGCCAGCTCGGCGGCCGGCAGCGACTTGGCGGGCTTGCGCTCCGAGCCCAGCACCGGCACCGGGGCCTTGCCGCCCTTCGTGGACCCCCGGTAGCCGCTGGAGAGCAGCTCGTCGGTGTCCACGTCCTCGCGGGCGAGGGTGTCCAGGATGTCGCCGATCTTCTTCCGCAGCGGCTGCGGGTCGATCCCGTGCTCCTTGTTGTAGGCCTGCTGCACGGCACGGCGGCGGTTGGTCTCCTCGATCGCCTTCTCCATCGAGGGGGTGATCCGGTCCGCGTACATGTGCACCTGGCCGGAGACGTTGCGGGCGGCGCGACCGATGGTCTGGATGAGGGACGTGCCGGAGCGCAGGAAGCCCTCCTTGTCCGCGTCCAGGATCGCCACCAGCGACACCTCGGGCAGGTCCAGGCCCTCGCGCAGCAGGTTGATGCCGACCAGCACGTCGAACCGGCCCGCGCGCAGCTCGCGCAGCAGCTCGACCCGGCGCAGGGTGTCCACGTCGCTGTGCAGGTACCGGACCCGGATGTCCAGGCCGAGCATGTAGTCGGTAAGGTCCTCGGCCATCTTCTTGGTCAGCGTGGTGACCAGGACGCGCTCGTCCCGCTCCACCCGCTTGCGCACCTCGTGCACCAGGTCGTCGATCTGGCCCTCGGTCGGCTTGACGATCACCTCGGGGTCGATCAGGCCGGTCGGGCGGATGATCTGCTCGACCTGGCCGTCGCCACGGGACAGCTCGTACGGGCCGGGCGTCGCCGACAGGTAGACCGTCTGACCGATCCGCCCCAGGAACTCCTCCCACTTCAGCGGGCGGTTGTCCATCGCGGACGGCAGCCGGAAGCCGTGCTCGACCAGGGTGCGCTTGCGCGAGGCGTCGCCCTCGTACATCGCGCCGATCTGCGGGACGGTGACGTGCGACTCGTCGATGACCAGGAGGAAGTCCTCCGGGAAGTAGTCCAGCAGGGTGTTCGGCGGGGAGCCGGGCTCGCGGCCGTCGAAGTGCATCGAGTAGTTCTCGACGCCCGAGCAGGTGCCGATCTGGCGCAGCATCTCGATGTCGTAGGTGGTGCGCATCCGCAGCCGCTGGGCCTCCAGCAGCTTGCCCTGCTTCTCCAGCTTGGCGAGCGTCTGCTCCAGCTCCTGCTCGATGCCGGTGATCGCCCGCTCCATGCGCTCGGGGCCGGCCACGTAGTGCGAGGCGGGGAAGACGTAGATCTGCTCGTCCTGGCTGATGATCTCGCCGGTGAGCGGGTGCAGGGTGTAGAGCGCCTCGATCTCGTCGCCGAACATCTCGATCCGGACGGCGAGCTCCTCGTAGACCGGGAAGATCTCGATGGTGTCGCCGCGGACCCGGAAGGTGCCCCGGGTGAACGCCACGTCGTTGCGCGCGTACTGGATGTCCACGAAGCGGCGCAGCAGCACGTCGCGGTCGATCTCCTGGCCGACCTTGAGCGGGACCATCCGGTCCACGTACTCCTGCGGGGTGCCGAGGCCGTAGATGCAGGAGACCGAGGCGACCACGATCACGTCGCGGCGGGTGAGCAGCGAGTTGGTCGCCGAGTGCCGCAGCCGCTCGACCTCCTCGTTGATCGAGGAGTCCTTCTCGATGTAGGTGTCCGTCTGCGGGACGTACGCCTCGGGCTGGTAGTAGTCGTAGTACGAGACGAAGTACTCGACCGCGTTGTTCGGCAGCAGCTCGCGGAACTCGTTCGCCAGCTGCGCGGCCAGCGTCTTGTTCGGCGCCATCACCAGGGTGGGGCGCTGCAGCTTCTCGATCATCCAGGCCGTGGTGGCCGACTTGCCGGTACCGGTGGCACCGAGCAGCACGACGTCCTTCTCCCCTCCCCTGATCCGCCGCTCCAGCTCGGCGATCGCCGCCGGCTGGTCACCGTTCGGCTGGAAGGGACTGACGACCTCGAAGGGCGCCACGGACCGCTCAATACTCGTGATGGGACGCACGCCTCCACCGTACGACCCACGACTGACAACCGGTGCCGCTTCCCTCAGGCCGCGTGCGCCTCGAACCTCATGGCGGGCTCCCGGGTGGGGTCGATACGGACCGTCGAGTCGAAGGCGGCAGCCAGCCGCTCGATCAGCGGCAGCGTCGGATCGACTCCGCTCTCCTCGATGCTCTCGACCGTCTCCTCGCTCAGCCCGGCCCGCTCCGCAAGCTCGGCGGGCGTCCAGCCGAGGGCGGAGCGGCGCGTGTACACGGCCTCGGCCAGCGCCATCCGCCGCCCGGCCGCCCGGTACTCCTCGGTCTCCCGGTGCTCCGGCGGTACGACCCAACGGGTGTGGTAGCCGCTGTTCATCGCTGCTCCTCCCGGTCGTAGACCTCGTGGTCGGCGGCGGGCAGGTGTTCCGCCTCGCAGACCTTCTGGGCCCGGTGTGCCCGCTCGACCTGATCGGTCTCGCGGTTCCTAGTCATGCGGAAGACCGTCAGCAGCACAGCCCTCCAGCCGGGTGCGAGCCAGTACGTGATCCGCATCGGCCCGACCCGCAGTTCCCGCAGCCCGCCGCCGAGGTGGCTGGAGAACGGGAATGACAGGAGTTCGCCGTCCTCGGCCAGTCGGTCTGCCGCGCGCTCGACCGCACGGTACTCGGGGAGCCGGCATTGCTGCGGCCACTCGCGTACCTCGGGTTCGATCTCGATCGAGTAGCCCGTTCCGCGCCCGCCACCGGCCATACGTCCCCCTCGTGCTCCGCAAGGGAGCAACGCCTGACCGGGGCGGAGGTTACTGGCTCAGCTCTTCGCGCTGTCGCGGGCGAGGGCGACCAGGCGGGATATCGCGCGCAGGTACTTCTTGCGGTAGCCGCCGCGCAGCATGTCCTCGGGGAAGACCTGGTCGAAGGGCAGGCCGGAGGCGGTGATGGGCAGCTCGCGGTCGTACATCCGGTCGGCGAGGACGACCAGGCGCAGCGCGGTGGACTGGTCGTCGACCTGGCGGACGCCGCGCAGGCAGACCGCGGTGACGTCGTCCAGCAGCGCGCCGTAGCGGCTGGGGTGGACGGCGGAGAGGTGGGCGAGCAGGGCGTCGAAGTCGTCCAGGGAGGCGCCCGGGGTACGGGCTGCGACGGCGTCGACGGTGTCGTCGGGGTACGGCGGCGGGGCATCGGGCAGGCCGCGGTGGCGGTAGTCCTGGCCGTCGATCCGCATCGGGCGGAAGTGCGCGGACAGGCCCTGGATCTCGCGCAGGAAGTCGGCGGCTGCGAAGCGACCTTCGCCGAGCTTCTCCGGCAGGGTGTTCGAGGTGGCGCACAGCTTGACGCCGTTCTCGACCAGACGGCCGAGCAGGGTGGAGACCAGCACGGTGTCGCCCGGGTCGTCCAGCTCGAACTCGTCGATGCAGAGCAGCGTGTGCCCGGAGAGGGTCTGGACGGCCTGCTGGAAGCCGAGCGCGCCGACCAGGTTGGTCAGCTCGACGAAGGTGCCGAAGGCCTTGGGGCCGGGGGCGGCGTGCCAGAGCGAGGCGAGCAGGTGGGTCTTGCCGACGCCGTAGCCGCCGTCGAGGTAGACCCCGGCGGGGCCGGTGGGGGCGGGGGCGGAGCGGCGGAACCAGCTGCGCTTGGGTGCGGAACCGTTTCCTCGTCCGAGGGTGCCGGCGAACTGCTCGAGGACCTGGACCGCCTCGTACTGGCTGGGCTGGGTCTGGTCCGGGATGTACGTCCCGAAGCTCACGTCGGCGAACCGGGGCGGCGGGACCATCTCCGCGACCAGCCGCTCGGCGGGCACGACGGGGCGGCGGTCGGTGAGCGCGATCGGGTTGCCGGCCGGGCTCGCGGCGGCTATCGGGTCGGTCGCGGTGGCGGGGCGGGAGGCTGCGGGCACGGTAGTAGAGGGTACGCCTGGTCCCGACCGCCCCCGAAACGCCTCCGGACCTCCTCCGGAGGGGCTCCGGTGGAACACTGAGGGCATGCAACAGTTGATCAGCCCGCTGGGTGCTCCGGTCGCCGATCCGTCCGATCTGGAATCGCTCGCCGCCGTCTACGCGTACCCCGACCAGGTGAATCAGGGGCGCCCGTGGCTGCGCGCCAACATGGTGGCCGGACTCGACGGCGGGGCGAGGCTCGACGGTCTGTCCGAGGGCCTGTCCGGCGACGCGGACAAGCGGATCTTCGGTGTGCTGCGCGCCCTGTCGGACGTGGTGCTGGTGGGCGCCGAGACGGTCCGTGCGGAGGGCTACCGGCCGGCCCGGGCCCGTCGGGAGTTCGCGGCGGCGCGGGCGGCGGCGGGGCAGGCCCCGGCCCCGGCGATCGCGATCGTGAGCCGCTCGCTGGACCTCGACCTGAGTGCACCGCTGTTCGCGGAACCGCTGGTCAGGACGGTCGTGATCACCGTCGAGGACGCCCCCGAGGAGCGCCGTCGGGCGGTCGCCGAGGTGGCCGACCTGGTGCTCGCCGGGCGGGGTTCGGTGGACCTGCGGGCGGGTGTGGCAGCCCTGGTGGAGCGGGGCTGGACCCGGCTGCTGAGCGAGGGCGGCCCGCGGCTGCTGGGACAGCTCGCGGCGGCGGACCTGCTGGACGAGCTGTGCCTGTCGCTGGCCCCGTTGATCACGGGCGGCGACGCGCCGCGCATCATCCACGATGCGGAAATGCCTGACGTGCAACGGATGCGGCTGGTCTCATTGATCGAGCAGAAAGGATTCCTCTTCACCCGCTACCTGCGTCACCTGGGTTCGGATGACCCCGTGACCCCCCGATCGTGATCCCGTTATGCGATGCCGGGGCCTGGGGGCCGGCCACTGGAAGGGACTCACGTGTTCAAGACGGTACTGATGATCGAAAAGGCTCTCTCGGACGCGGACGTGGAGCTCGTCACGACGCTCCACAGCGACGAGAAGGTGTCCTTCATCGTCCTGATGCAGCCGCGCGGCAAGCAGGACGAACTGCTGCGGGCGCTCGACGACGTCGCCCTCGGCCACCTGGACAAGGTGGTGCACGAGCACGACGAATCCGAGAGCGGCCCGACCCTGGCCAGCGAATCGCTTGAGCACAGCCTGCGCCACCTGCGCCGGGCCGGGGCCGAGGCGGTCGGCGAACTGGTCGAGGACAAGCCGCTGGAGCGGCTGCGCGCGGTGGTCGAGGAACAGCACGCCGACGAAGTGGTGGTGCTCACCTCACCGCACTTCGTGGAGGAGTTCTTCCATCGCGACTGGGCCTCCCAGGCCCGGCACAAGGTGGGGGTCCCGGTGCTGAGGCTGTTCGCCAGCGACTCCTAGCTCCGCGCGCCCGTGGTGCAGAATCGTCCTTGCGGTCCGCCCGCGAGGACGATTCGCACATCGCCGGACCCGCCTGCCCAATAGCCCCCGCCCGTACGGAGCCACGCCTTGAACGACGCCGCGCACGACCTGCACGCCCCGCACTTCATCGGCATCGGCGGCGCCGGGATGTCCGGCCTGGCGAAGATCCTCGCAGTGCGCGGTGCCAGCGTCTCCGGCAGCGACTCCAAGGAGTCCGAGACCGTCCTCGCGCTGCGCGCCCTCGGCGCGACGGTGCACGTCGGCCACGCCGCCGAGCACGTGCCGGACGGCACCAGCAGCGTGGTCGTCTCCAGCGCGATCCGCGCCGACAACCCGGAGCTGGCCGCCGCCCACGAGCGCGGCATCCCGGTGGTGCACCGCTCCGACGCGCTGGCCGCGCTGATGGGCGGCCGCCGGGCGCTGGCGGTGGCCGGCACCCACGGCAAGACCACCACCACCAGCATGCTCGCCGTCGCCCTCGGCGAGCTGGGCCTGGACCCGTCCTACGCGATCGGCGGCGACCTCGACGCCCCCGGCTCCAACGCGCACCACGGCACCGGCGAGATCTTCGTCGCCGAGGCCGACGAGAGCGACCGCAGCTTCCACAAGTACGCGCCCGAGGTGGCGATCGTGCTCAACGTGGAGCTGGACCACCACGCCAACTACGCCTCGATCGAGGAGATCTACGAGTCCTTCGAGACCTTCGTCGGCCGGATCACCCCCGGCGGCACCCTGGTGGTCTCCGCCGACCACGACGGCGCCCGCGAGCTGACCGCCCGGGTGGCCGCCCGCGAGGGGCTGAACGTGGTGACCGTCGGCTCCGCCGAGGACGCCGACGTGCGCGTCCTCTCGGTGGTCGCCCGCGGCATGACCAGCGAGGTCACCGTGCTGCTGGACGGCGCCGAGCTGGCCTTCACCGTCTCGGTGCCCGGCCGGCACTACGCCCACAACGCGGTCGCCGCGCTGGCCGCCGGTGCCGCGCTGGGCGTCCCGGCCGCCGACCTGGCCAAGGCGATCGGCGCCTACACCGGCGTGCGCCGCCGCCTGCAGCTCAAGGGCGAGGAGTCCGGCGTCCAGGTGATCGACTCCTACGCCCACCACCCGACCGAGATGACCGCCGACCTGGAGGCGATCCGCGAGGGCCTGGACGGCGAGGGCCGCGTCCTGGTGGTCTTCCAGCCACACCTGTTCAGCCGCACCCAGCAGCTCTCCGAGGAGATGGGCCAGGCCCTCGCGCTGGCCGACGCCTCGGTGGTGCTGGACATCTACCCGGCCCGCGAGGACCCGATCCCGGGCGTGACCAGCGAGCTGATCATCGACGCCGCCCGCCGGGCCGGCGCCGACGTCACCGCCGAGCACGACTTCGCCGCCGCCCCCGCCCTGCTGGCCGGGCTGGCCCGCCCGGGCGACCTGCTGCTGACCATGGGCGCGGGCGACGTCACCAACCTCGGGCCAGAAATTCTCAAGCACCTCGCGAACGTTGCCTCCAACGTCTGACGTACGCCGAGCGGGAGTCGTGATGAGCTACGAGATCCAGAAGTCCGAGGCCGAGTGGCGCGCCCAGCTCAGCCCCGAGGAGTACCACGTCCTCCGCGAGGCGGGCACCGAGCGCCCGTTCGTCGGCAAGTACACCGACACCAAGACGGTCGGCGTCTACAGCTGCCGGGCCTGCGGGGCGGAGCTGTTCAGCTCCGAGACCAAGTTCGACAGCCACTGCGGCTGGCCCTCGTACTACGCGCCGCTGGCCGAGGACCGGGTCGAGTACATCGAGGACAACTCGCTCGGCATGCGCCGGGTCGAGGTGCGCTGTGCCCGCTGCGGCGGGCACCTGGGGCACGTCTTCGAGGGCGAGGGCTACGGGACGCCGACTGACCAGCGATTCTGCATCAACAGCATCTCGCTGACGCTGCGGCCGACGGAGTAGGACGGACGACGGAAGGCCCGGACGATCGTCCGGGCCTTCCGGCTACCCGGCCAGCGGGGCGAAACGGACCGGCAGGTGCACCAGGGCGCGGTGGAACGGGCCCGGGCGCCAGAGCAACTCCCCCGCCGGGGTGGCCAGTTCGAGGTCGCTGAGCCGACTGGTCAGCTGCTCGATCGCGGTGATCGCGATCAGCAGGGCCGGGTCGCGGGCCGGGCAGGCGTGCGGGCCGGCCGCCCAGGCCAGGTGGGCGCTCTCGCCGCTGCGCAGTTCGGTGCCGTCGGTGGGCGGCGCGGCCCGGGAGTTGGCGGCCGCGTACGAGACCAGCACCAGCGAGCCGGCCCTGATCTCCCGGCCGTGGAAGGTGATGTCGTAGCGCGGGTAGTGGGCGGAGAGGTTGGCCATCGGCGGCTCGTGCCAGAGCACCTCGTCGATCGCCTGGTGGGCGGTCATCGCGCCGCCGAACAGCGAGCCGGCGTAGCGGGCGTCGGTGAGCAGCCGCAGCAGGGCGTTGCCGATCAGGTTGGTGGTCGGCTCGTGCCCGGCGATCATGGTCAGGGTGATCTGGCGGATCACCTCGTCGTCGTCCAGCCCGACCGGGTGGGTGACGAACCAGGAGGCGAGGTCGTTGCGGGGGCGCTCGCGCCGCTCGGCGACCATCGCGGTGACCACCCCGACGAGCTCCTGGTACGCGGCGCCGGCCCGTTCGGTGGACTCGATCAGCCCGGTGATCGCGGCCACCACCCGGGCGTGCTGCTCCTCGGGCACGCCGAACCACGTGGTGAGCACGAAGGCGGGCAGCTGGCGGGCGTACTCGGCGATCAGGTCGGCGCGACCGACCGCCGCGAACCCGTCAATCAGCTGGTGGGCGGCCTCGGCGACCTGGCGCTGCAGTCGGTGCGGCTCGAACAGGGCGAGGCCGTCGGTGATCACCGCGCGGTAGCGGGCGTGGGTCCCGCCGTCGCTGAACAGGGCGGTGGGGCGGTAGCCGAGCACCGGCAGCAGCGGGGAGTCCGGCGGGACGGTCCGCTGCCAGGCGCGGGAGTCCTTGGAGAAGGTGTCGGTGTCGCGCAGCAGGTCCAGGGCGGCCTGGTAGTCGGTGACCAGCAGGGCGTCCACGCCGGGCGCGATCTCCACCGGGGCGACGGCGCCGTGGCGGCGCAGCCGCTCGTACACCAGCTGGGGGTCGGCGGCGAAGACCGGGCCGTAAATCGGGGTCGGGCGGATCTCGACGGTCACGGGCCCTCCTGGGCGGCGGTGGAGGCGGCGGGCAGGGTGTCGAGGACGTGCTCGGCCAGGGCGATCAGCGCGTCGAGGCTGCTCCCGCGCTCGCGGGCGTCACAGAGCAGCAGCGGGGTGGCGGCGTGCAGGTCCAGGTGGGTGCGCAGCACCTCGACCGGATGGTCCGGGGAGTCCGGGAAGCGGTTGACCGCCACGGCGTACGGCAGGCCCTGCTCCTCGACCATGTCCATGATCTCGAAGGAGTCGGCTAGCCGGCGGGTGTCGGCGAGCACCAGGGCGCCCAGCGCGCCGCGGGCGACGTCCTGCCAGAGCGGGAAGAAGCGGCGCTGGCCCGGGGTGCCGAACATGTAGAGCACCAGGTTGCCGGGCAGGGTGAGCCGGCCGAAGTCCACCGCGACGGTGGTGGTGGACTTCTCGGGCAGGCCCGCCAGGTCGTCCACCGGCCGCCCGGTCTCCGTCATCGCCTCCTCGGTGTGCAGGGTGGCGATCTCGGAGAGGGTGCGGATCAGCGTGGTCTTGCCGACCCCGAACGGGCCGGCGACCACCAGTTTCATCAGCGTCTGGTCCCGGTCGGGCAGGTAGCCCACCCGGCTCGACCGCCCCTCGGGGGAGCCGGCCCGGTCACCGGAGCGCACGGAGTCCAACGAGGAGCCTCTCGACGATGGAACGGTCGGTCTGCCGGGCACGCGGGATCGGCGCGCGGGCGTGCAGGCAGCCCGCCTCGACCAGATCGGCCGCGAGGAAGACCGTGGCGCTGACCGGCAGGCACAGGTGCGCGGCGGCCTCCACCACGGTCAGCGCGCCGGGGCGCAGCAGTTCCCAGAGCCGGCGGTGTTCGGGTTCGAGTCCGGTCGGCGGTTCGGCGCGGCCGGAGCGGTCGGCGAACAGCACGGTCAGCCGCTCGAAGCCCTCGGTGCCGGGGCGGCTGCGGCCGCCGGTGGCCAGGTAGGCGGGCACCATCCGCCTGCGGGGGACGGTGCTCATGCGCCCACCTCGCTGCGCTCGGCAGGGGCATTCGCCCACGCACACCTCTCGACGGTGACCTCGCTCCGCTCGCTCACGCACACCTCTCGACGGTGACCTCGCTCCGCTCGCTCACGCACCCACCTCGCTGCGCTCGGCAGGGGCATTCGCCCACGCACACCTGTCAATGACGAGCTCGCTCATGACCCTGCGGTGGGATCCTGCCGCCGGGACGGGCTGGCGAGCGCGCGGCCCAGGGCGGCGACCTGGAGCTGCATCTGATAGGCCACGTTGCCGAGTTGGGCGTCCGGGGCGGTGAACACGGCGAGCGAGGTGTTCTCCCCGGCCGGGACGACGACGGCGTAGCCGAGGTCGGACTCCACCACGGTCTGGGCCAGTCGGGGCCGCTCGGCGTCGGTGAAGGCGGTGGTGAAGGCGCGGGCGGCGGCGTGCACGGTGGCGGTCATCGCGGCGACCCGCTCGGCGGAGGCCCGGCCGAGGCCTTCGGAGGCGGCCTCGACGAGTCCGTCACCGGTGGCGACGACCGCGTGCAGCACCCCCGGCAGCTCCAGCAGCGGGTTCAGCACCCAGGAGATCTCGTCGGTGGCGGTCGGGCTGGGCGAGCTGCTCACTGCTCGGCTCCTTCTAAGGTCGGGCCGGTGGTGTGGTCACCGGTGGTGCCGGGTTCGTCCGGTACGGCGCTCTCGCGGGCGGCCCGCGCCACGGCGGCCCGGCCGGAGCCGGTGCCCTGCTGGAGCGCCTGCCAGTGGGCGGCGGCCCGCTCGGGGCTTCGGTGGTTCGGTTCGGCCTCGGGCCCGCCGTTCGCGTCGGTGGGCGCCCCGGTCAGCTCCCCGGCGGGCTGCTCGGCCGCCGGCGGACGGCGGCGGCGCCGGGTGGGCAGGCCGCTGCCGTCGCCGGACCGGACCGCGGCCGGGGCGGGGTCGGGCACCGCGTGGATGGTCGGCGCCGGGAGCGGGCCGGGCTGGTTGTGGCGGTCGGCGAGCACCGGCCCGTCCTGCTCGTCGGCGTCGCGCATCGGCGGCACGGCCAGGCTGGTGGGCGCCGGGGCCGGGCCGCCGCCGGCCCGCAGCGGCAGCGGGGTGAGCACCGACAGCGGCTGCTCCTCGTCCACCACCGTCACCAGCGCGGCCGGGATCCGCAGGATGGTCCGCATGCCACCGTACGGCGAGGGCTCGATGTGACAGGTGAAGCCGTACTGCCGGGCCAGCTTGCCGACCACCGCGAAGCCGGTCTTGGGCGGGTTGCCGAGCTCGGTGAGCAGCACGTCCGGCGGGCCGGCCAGCAGCCGGCGGGCCCGGCGCAGCTGGTCCTCGTCCATGCCGATGCCGCTGTCGTCGATGATCACCAGCGCGCCGCGACCGCCCTGCTGGACGGTGACCGGGACGTCGGTCTCCGGGTGGGAGTAGGCGGTGGCGTTGGCGAGCAGTTCGGCGATCGCGATGGCGATCGGCTCGGCGGCCCGGGCGACCACCGCGAGCCGCTGCTCCCGCAGGTGGTTGGCGACCTTGATCCGGGCGTAGCCGGGCACCCGGGAGAGCGCGCCGACCACCACCTCGGTGAGCGGGGAGTCGGTGCGGGCCAGGCCCGGCCAGGCCTCGCAGAGCACGGCGACGGTCTGGATCCGGCGCAGCGCGACCTCGTTGCGGAAGTCGACCTCCAGCAGCCGGGGGTCGTCGTTGTCGTGCTGGAGCTGCTGGACCAGGCTCTGGATCTGGTAGAGCAGGGTCTGGATCCGGGAGGTGGCGCCGCGCATGGCGGCCCGGGCGGCGGCGTCGACCCGTTCGCGCTCGTCGGCGAGGGAGGCGGTGGCGGCGTCCAGGACGGACTGCAGGGCCCGGACGGCCTCGGCTCCGACGGCCTCCGGGTCGAGCGGGCCGACCAGCGGGGCGTTGGCGTGCGTCAGGCGTACGGCAGTGGCGGCGACCCGCTCCTGGGCGAGGTGGCCGATCTCGGCGAGCAGGGCGGCGCCCCGCTGCTCGGCCTCCCGCATGGCCTCCTGCGCCTCCCGGGCCTGCCGCTCGGCGGCCCGGTGGCGCTCGTCCGCGGCCCGGTGGCGCTCCCCGGCCCGGCGGGCCTCCTCGGCGGAGTGCCGCACGGCCTCCTGGGAGTCGTGCAACTCCTGTTCGGCGCGGGCGAGTCGGGCCTCGGCGGCCCGGGCGCGCTCCTCGCCGTGGTCGCGGGCGGTCTCGGCGGCCGTCGCCCGGGCGACGGCGCGGGCCCGGCCGCGGGAGAGCACGACCGTGGCCGCGGCGGCGACCAGCGCCAGGGCGATCAGCGCGATCTGCATCGAAGTCCTCGGGTGTCCTGGCCGGCTGGTGCCGGGGCCGCGGGGGTCAGTTCCGGCCGGAGCGCGGGCGCGGGACGCGGGCGGTCTCTTCGGCCAGTTCGCGGGCCACCAGGGCGACCTGGCCCATCGACTCCAGGATGCCGGGCTTGGCGGAGCCGTCCAGGTGCCGGTACTCGGCCGCGACGGTGAGCACCAGCCGCTCGGGCAGGCCGAGTTCGGGGTGGCGCTGCTCGGCGATCACCCGCCGGGCGGCGTCCAGTGCGGGTATCCCGGCGCCGTGCAGGGCGTGGGCGCGCTCGCGGACGTAGTCGAGGTAGCCGATGTGCCGGCGGACGCCGTCGCGGTCGAGCACCGGGCCGTGGCCGGGGACGAAGATCTCGGCGCCGGTGGCGAGGGCCTGCTCGCAGGCGCCGATGATGTTCGCCAACGGGCCGGCCCAGTGCGAGGGGTGGTCGCCGGGCTGCTCGGGGGTCGAGGAGAAGACCACGTCGCCGGTGAACACCGCGCGCTGGTGCGGGAGGTGGACCATCAGATCCCCACCCGTGTGGGCGGCGGGCAGGCTGGTGATCTGGACCGGGTAGCGGCCGACCTTGAGCTCCAGCTCGCCGGTGAAGACGGTGTCCGGGTGCACCGCCTCGGTCTCGGACCAGTCGAAGCGACCGAAGTGCTCCCGCAGGTAGCCGCCGAGCGGGGAGTCCGGGTCGCTGTTGGCGATCAGCGCGTGCTGCTGCTGCGGGGAGGGCTCCCAGTGGATGTGGTCCAGCGCCTCGCGGGTGGCGATCACCTCGGCGTCCGGGAGCACCCCGGCGCCCCACAGGTGGTCGCCGTTGGCGTGGGTGACGACCACCCGGTCGATCTCCACCCCGGTCGGCAGCAGGCGCCGGCTCGCGGTGAGGAACTCCCCGGCCAGCGAGGGGTCGTACGGGGTGTCGATCCAGAGCGCGGTGGTCTCCGAGACCAGCAGGCCGCAGTTGGCCAGGCCCCAGCCCCGCTTCGGGGGGAGCCACACGTACAGGTCCTCGGCAATCGCGCTCACGTTCGCACGGTTGATCGTCATGCGCGCGATTATGCCCATCTTGCGCCAGGAGTGGGGTAAAACCTTCACGGACGGCCGGAGTTCATGCCCCAGTCCCTCCCGGGCTGTCCGGTTTCGCGCCGCGTGGTCGAGACCAATCGTCTCAAATCTCGGTACGACCGATGGACACCTCGCCCCGGAAACCCGACGGGACGTCGGACCGGGGCGCGGGCAGGACGCGGCAGACCTCGACGGTGACGTCCACGGTGTCCAGACCGATCACCCGTCCCTCCACCGCGACGAACCCCTTCTCCCCCGAGCGGAACAGCGCCGCCAACGGCGAGTTCCGGCTCGCCGCGGTCAACGCCTCCACCGCCATCGCGGAGCCGAAGGCGAACACCCCGCACAGCACGATGCACGGCGCGTGCCGGGGCGTACGGGTGACGAAGATGAAGCCGTGATCGCGGATCAGCTCCCCGGCCGGGCTGTACAGCGCCTCGAAGGTCATCCCGCCCCAGCGGGCGCGGGCCTCGTCCGGGTACTCGATGGCGAAGTCCGGGAACACCGCGTCCAGCACGCCCGAGGAGTAGGAGTTGACGCTCGGACCGCCGATCGAGAAGGTCGGCATCCGTGGATCCTGGGCGCCGGCCACCACCAGTTCGATGGCGGCCTTCCGGTTGACCTTCCGCAGCAGGTCGGTGAGCTCAGCTATCGCCCTGGCCTCGGCCATCGGCACGAACAGCACGTTCTTCGGCTCGCGGCCGGTCAGCTGGCAGCCGTCCGTGGTGAACGCGAACTCCGCCACCTCAAGGCTCGGCGTGATGATCTGCACCCGGCTGTACGGCGCCAGCAGCACCCGCAGGAAGCCGTACCGCAGGAACAGTCTGGTCCGGGCCAGGGAACGGGCCGCGAGGAAGCCGATCACCGCCGGAACCGATGCGATCAGCACCTGGAGCAGGATCTCCATATCATCCCCCGGAGGAAGACTCGACCACGAACTGTGCGCCCTGGTTAAGTCCCCGCCCGTGGCCGAAAATACCCCCTCGCGGCGATTCCGGGCGTCAGGATCACCGCTCGGTGGACTACTTCAGGCGCTTGATCCCCTTGCGCTCCCCCGCACAGCGCTCGTACCCCAGCCACGCGTTGACCGCCAGCATCGGCGCGTTGGTGGTGTCGTTGCTGGTGTACGCGCGACGGTAGCCCGCCGCCGCGGCGAGCCGCAGCGACTCCAGCTTGGCCAGTTTGGCCAGACCGCGGCCGCGGAACTCCCGGCGGCAGGCGGTGAACGCGGACCAGTAGCGGTCCACCCCGTCGGTCTGCGCCATGGTGAACGCGGCCGGTTCGCCGTCCACCACGGCGACGACGGTCAGCCCCAGGTCCAAGTCCGGTCGGGCCCAGTCGCCCCGCAGCCACTCCTCGTACTCCAGGGCGTCCATCGACACCTCCCCGGGCTCGTCCCGGATGGCGTCCGCCTCCACCAGGAACAGCGGGCGCGGATCGTCCGCCCAGTCCGTGGCCGGGCGCAGCTCGACACCGGCCGGCCGGACCGGCGCCTGGGGCAGCGGCAGCGTCAGATCCCTCCCGCCGAACTGCGCCGCGCGCCCGAGCTCGTAGCCCCGGGCGGTGGCGAAGGCCAGCGAACCGGGCTCCTCGTCCAGCCAGCTGTGCAGCTCGGTCACCCCGTGCCCGGCCAGGTGCCGCTCGGCCGCGGCCAGCAGCGCGGTGGCCGCGCCGCGCCGCCGGAACTCCGGCAGCACACTGCCGTTGGCGTAGCCGACGCCGGTCGTCGTCGTCCCCAGCACCAGTCCGCAGCGCACCGCGCCGACCACCTGGCCGTCCAACTCGGCGACGAAGGTGCGGAAGTGCCGGTCGGGATTCTGCTGGGCGTTCAGCCAGAGCAGGGCCTCGGCGGTCATCACCAGGTGCTCGCGCCCGGCCCGGTGGGCGGCCGCCACCGCCTCGGCGTCGGCGGGGCGGAAAACTCGGATCGTCAGTTCAGTCGAAGTCATGGGTTCGCACGTTATCCGCACCGGCTCGTCGCCACCTCCGATTTTCCCGCCGACTGGCCACCCCACCTGCGGGGTTGCCCCGGGCCGGGGACCAGAGTCCGTCAACACCAGGACGGCAAGCTCAAATAATGCTCTGAGAAGACCTGATGAGGCTTGGCAGCCACCCCACCCGGGGACATCCTCAGCAGCACGGCCGCGCGGTCCTGGCGACGACGCCCGCACCGCCCGACGGCCGCCCCGTCCAGCCCTCCGAAGGGGGCGAAACCGATGACTTCCCCTGCCCTGGACCTGCCCGGCTCCGCCACCGCCACCGCCACCGCCACCCGACTCGGCGTGGGCCTCGGCTGGCGCACCGAGATCGACACCGTGGTCGAGCGTCAACCCGGCCTGGACTGGGTCGAGGTGGTTGCCGAGAACATCTGCGCCGACCACCTGCCCACCTCGCTCACCGTCCTGCGCGAGCGCGGCGTCACCGTCGTCCCGCACGGCGTCGGCCTCGGCCTCGGCGGCGCCGACCTGCCCGACCCCGCCCGGCTCGGCAAACTCGCCGGGACGGCGCTGGCACTCGGCTCCCCGCTGGTCACCGAGCACCTGGCCTTCGTCCGGGCCGGCGGCCTGGAGGCCGGCCACCTGCTGCCCGTCTCCCGCACCCGGGACTCGCTGCGGGTGATCGCCGAGAACGTCCGGATCGCCCAGGAGCAGCTGCCGGTGCCGCTCGCCCTGGAGAACATCGCCGCCCAGCTCGCCTGGCCGGACGACGAGTTCACCGAGAGCGAGTTCCTTGCCGAACTGGTCGAGCGCACCGGCGTCCGGCTGCTGATCGACGTCGCCAACCTGCACACCAACCGGGTCAACCTGGGCGCCGACCCGGCCGCCGAACTCGACCGCCTGCCGCTGGAGGCGCTCGCCTACGTGCACGTCGCGGGCGGCACCCTGGTCGACGGCGTCTGGCACGACACCCACGCCCACCCCGTCACCGAACCGGTGCTGGAGGTCCTGGCCGAACTCTGCGCGCGGGTCGCACCGCCCGGCGTCCTGCTGGAACGGGACGCCGACTTCCCGCCGCCCACCGAGCTGGCCGGTGAACTGGACGCCATCCGCCGGGTGCTGGAGGGGAGCACCCCGCGATGAACGACCTGAAAGGTGCATCCGCGACCGGCAATCGCGCCGAGGCGCTCGTCGGAGGCGAGTGCGCGACCGGCAACCGCGCCGAGGCGCTCGTCGGAGGCGAGTGCGCGACCGGCAACCGCGCCGAGCCAAAGAGGCGCGCCGGTGCCGAGAGGGAGAAGCGAGGAGGCCCCGAGGAACGAGGGGCATCGGAGCGCCGACCGTCGGCACCGGGTTCGGAGCACCTCGGAGGCGAGTGCGCGACCGGCACAGCCCGGGAGAGGTTGGCCCGGCGCCAGGAGGAGCTGATGACCGCCCTGGTGGCCGGCGGGCCCGTCCCGCCCGGCTTCGACCCGGACCAGGTCCGCGCCCAGTCCACCGGCCTCGCCGCCAAACGGCGCGACACCACCGCGAAGGTCGCCCCCGACCTGCCCCGCCTGCTCGGGGCACAGTACGGGCCGCTCTTCCTCGACTACGCCCGCACCCACCCGCAGACCGGCGGCTACCGCACCGACGCCCGGGCCTTCGCCGAGTGGGTGCGCACCCACGGCGGCCCGCTCGCCGCCGACCGCCGCCGGGCCCTGGAGCTGTGGCTCCACCCGGCGCCCGAGCGGCCGCCCGGCCCGCTCGCCCGCCTGCGCCGGGCCCTGCACGAACGCTGAACCGACGTCATCTCGGGGGAACCGCCCATGTGGCACAACAGCTACTTCCTGATCCCGGCCGTCCTGCTGGCCGCCGCCGCCCTGTACGCCGTCCAGACCCGGCAGCGGGTCGGCCACGTCCCGTCCCCGCAGGGCCTGCCCGGTCGCGGACTGCCGCTGCTGGACACCGCGTTCCTGGCCGGCGGCCCTGGCCGGGTCTTCGACACCGCGATGGTCCGGATGCACCTCGGCGAGCAGGCCGTGGTCAACCGCGCCGGCCTGGTCACCCTCACCGGCGCCAGGCCCTACGACGCCGTCGACCAGGCGATCCACGACGCCGTCGGCCCGACCGGCAGCCGTGAACTCGGCCCGCTGCGGCGCACGGTGATGCGATCGGCCGCCGTCCAGGCGATCGGCGACCGGCTCGCCGATCGCGGCCTGACGCGCCGCCCCGAACGGCTGGAGCACGCCCGGAAGGCCCGCCGGTTCCTCTGGCAGACGATGCTCCTCGTCGCGGCCTCCATCCCGGTCTCCCTGCTGCTCGACAACGGCGAGATCCTCTCCGACCGCCCCAACCTCTTCATCCCGGGCTTCCTGCTGTTCGCCGGCGCCGTCGCGCTGGTCACCACCGCGGCGCCCAAGGGCCGGATCACCCCGGCCGGGCAGCGCCAGCTGACCCTGATGCAGGGCAGCCCGTGGACGCCCAAGTCCGGTGTCTCGCCGAAGCTCACGGGCGGCGCGATGCTGGGCGCGGTCGCCCTCGGCGGGCTGGCCGCGGCCGCGCTGGACAACCAGGAGCTGGAGGCGGCGATGCTGGCCGCGGCGGCCGAGGAGGAGGCGATCCGGCAGGCTTCCTCGTCCTCGTCCTTCTTCTCCTCCTCGGGCTCCTCCTCTTCGGGCTCCTCCTGCTCGTCGAGCACCTCCTCCTGCGGCTCCCCCGGCTCCGGCTCCTCGCACCACTCCTCGTGCGGCTCCTCGCACTCCAGCAGCTGCGGGTCCTCGTCGAGCTGCGGCTCCTCGTCGTCCAGCTGCGGTTCGAGCTGCGGGAGCAGCTGTGGCGGCTCCTGACGTCACAGTTCGGTATCGCGCTCCGGGAAGCCGTTCCCCACGCTGTCGGCCCAGGCATAGAACAAGCCCATGTGGTTGCTGTTCCTGATCCCGGCCTGTGTCGCAGCGGTGCTGGCCTGCCTCCGGCTGGTGCGGATGACCGCCACCGCCGACGCCCTGGCCGATCAGGACCTGCTGCGTCCACCGGAGGCCGTCGGCATCGGCCTGTACGAAACCGCCTACCTGGCCGGCGGCCCGGACCGGGTGGTGGAACTCGCCCTCGTCCTGATGGCCGGCCGGGGACGCCTGCACCTCGCCCACACCGGCTGGACCACCGTGGTCGACCCCAAGGGCCGCAGCCGCCTGGAGCGCGCGATCATCGCCACCGTCGGCCCCGAGGGCCAGTGCCGCACGGACGAGCTGCGCCGGGCGATGGCCGAGCACCCCACCGTGCTGGAGATCGGCGCCCGGCTCTCGCTGGCCGGCCTGGCCACCCCGGCCCTGGTGCAGCGCAGCACCGTGGTGGTGGTCCGTCACGTCCGGCACGCCCTGCTGCTGACCCTGGTCCTGCTCGCCGCCGCCCTCTCCCTCAGCGGCTTCACCGGCGGTGACACCCTCGCCCCGCTCGCCTGGTTCTCCCTGCCGCTGATCCTCACCTCGGGCACCCTGCTGATGGCCCGCGTCGACGTCTACCCCTACACCCGCTGGGCCTCCCCCATCGGCCAGGAGGTCCTGCGCGAGGTCCGCCCCACCCGCCAACGCGGCCTCGCCGACGACGAGGAACGCGAACTCCTCACCGCCGTCGCCATGAACGGCCCCGCCGCCCTCCCCGACCCCCGCCTGCGCGCCGCCCTCCGCCCGCACCGGACGTGACCCGCGCCCGTAGCAACGACCGGAGGCCGGTCCCCCGTAGGGGACCGGCCTCCGTAGGACACGGGTCAGACCAGGCCGTTCAGCAGCTCGCTCACCGGCTTGCGGCGGCCGGTGAAGAACGGGACCTCCTCGCGGACGTGCAGCCGGGCCCGGGAGGGGCGCAGGTCGCGCATCAGGTCGACGATCCGGTGCAGCTCGTCCGCCTCGAAGGCGAGCAGCCACTCGTAGTCGCCGAGCGCGAACGAGGCGACCGTGTTGGCCCGCACGTCCGGGTAGCCACGGGCCATCTGGCCGTGCTCGGCGAGCATCGCGCGCCGCTCGGCGTCCGGCAGGAGGTACCACTCGTAGGAGCGGACGAACGGGTAGACGCAGACGTAGTCGCGCGGGCGCTCGTCGGCGAGGAAGGCCGGGATGTGCGACTTGTTGAACTCGGCCGGGCGGTGCAGCGCCATGTTCGACCAGACCGGCTCCAGGTGGCGACCGAGGCCTGTGCGGCGGAAGCGGTTGTACGCCTCCTGCAGGTCGTCCGAGTCGGCGGCGTGCCACCAGACGAGGATGTCGGCGTCCGCGCGCAGACCGGACACGTCGTACGTGCCGCGCACGGTCACGTCCTTCGCGGCCAGCTGGGCGAACAGCTCGTCCACCTCTGCGGCCAGGGCAGTGCGGTCCTCGGGCAGGCCGCCCTTGAGCTTGAACACCGACCACATGGTGTAGCGGATGACCTGGTTCAGGTCGCGCGCCTTCTTCTTCTCGGGCTGCTGCTCCGGCTGCTGCTCAACGGTCTCAGTCATGCGCCCATTGTCCTCTCCGTGGAACCTTCCCCGGTCGCCGGGGTCAACAGTTTGTCGATGGCCGCCGCGGCGGCGGCCGCCGAACCGATGCAGGCCGGAACGCCCACCCCGTCGTACGCGGCGCCGCACAGCGCCAGCGCGCCCACCGCCTCCGCCGCCGCCCGCACCCGGGCCACCCGGTCCAGGTGGCCCACCGGGTACTGCGGCAGGCCGGCGGTGAAGCGCGAGACGAAGGTGTCGTACGGCCGGGCGGTCAGCCCGATCGCCTCCTCCAGGTCCGCCAGCGAGCGGGCCACCAGCTCCTCGTCCGGCAGCTCCAGCGCCTCGTCCTCGCGGTAGCGGCCAAGCGAGGTGCGCAGCAGGAAGGAGTCCGGGGCGGAACGGTCCAGCCAGCCCCACTTGTTGGAGGAGAAGGTCGCGGCCTTGATCCGCCGCCCGTCCACCGGCGGCACCAGGAAGCCGCTGCCGCTGGGCGGCTCGGCCAGGTCGGCCCGGCGGAACGCCAGGGTCACCAGCGCCATGCCCGCGTACTCGACGGTGTCCAGCTCGACGGCGGCTGCCGGGGCATCCGCCCGCAGCAGCCGGGCCGCGGCTGGGGCCGGGACGGCCAGCACCACGGCGTCGGCGTTCAGCACCTCGCCGCCGGTCACCACGCGCCAGCCCTCGGGGGTGCGACGCAGCTCGTCCACCGGGGTGCCGGTGCGCAGGTCCACGCCCGCCTTGAGGCAGGCCTCGGCGACCGCCTCCGGCAGGGTGCCGAGGCCGCCGCGCAGCCCCTGGAACACCGGGGTGCCGACCACCGTCGGCCGGGAAACCAGCTCGCGCACCCCCTCGACCAGCGAGCCCCCGCCCTGCGCGATCGGCAGCAGCTGCGGCACGGCTGCGCGCAGCGAGATCTCGTCGGAGCGCCCGGCGTAGACGCCGCCCAGTAGCGGCTCGACCAGCCGGTCCACCACCTCCTGGCCGAGCCGGTCGGCGACGTAGCGACCGATCGCGACGTCCGCCCCGACCTCGGTCACCTGCTCGTGCCGGGCCCGCTCCAGCCCCTCCGCGGTGAGCACCCCCGAGGCGGCCAGCGCCTCCAGGTCTCCCGGGACGCCCATCACCTGCCCGCCCGGCAGCGGCCGCAGCGCGCCCCGGGTCCAGATCGCCGCCTTCGCGGTGGTCGGCGGCTCCAGCTCGTCCCCCAGCCCGACCGCCCGCGCCAGCTCCACCGCCTCCGGCCGCCGCGCCAGCACCGACTCGGCCCCGAGGTCCACCCGGACCCCGCCGACCTCCCCGCCCCACAGCTTCCCGCCGACCCGCCCCGACGCCTCCAGCACCGTCACCCGGGCCCGCGCCGGCCCCCCGGCCACCCCGCTCAGGAAGGCGGCCGCAGCCAGCCCCGCGATCCCACCACCGACGACGACGACCTGTGCATCCGACATGCCTCGCAGTCTCGCAGGTCTTTACGCCGAACCCTCAATCCGCTGCACACCCGCTGTTGGGCACCAGCCCGTCCAGATCGATCACGATCGGGAACGGCACGGGCCGCTGCAGCGCGCCCCGGAAGATCCCGGCAGGTACGTATGAAGAAGTCACCTTGTCCGGCTCGTAGACGTGTACGGCTGCCCGGCCTTCCTCCTCGACGATCCAGTAGTGCGGGATGCCCGCCTCGGCATACTTGCGGACCTTGACCGTACGGTCGCGGTGCGCGGATTCAGGCGAAACGACCTCAACCACGAGCAAGACCTCGTCGGCGGAGAACTGCGTGCGCTTTCCCTCGAAGTCAGCCCTCACGACGGGCGGGCGCGGGTGGTGGACACGACCGGCGCCGACTGCACCGAGGAGTTCGTGTCCGGTGCCCGGGCGGCGCTGGCGGCGGCCGAGGCGGCGGGGGCGCGGCGGGCGCTGCTGATGGCGCGCAGTCCGTCGTGCGGCTGCGGGCGGGTGTACGACGGGACGTTCAGCGGGGAGCTGAGGCCCGGGGACGGGGTGACGGCGGCGCTGCTGCGGCGGGCGGGGATCGAGGTGACCGCCGGATAGCCCGTGTCCGGCCCGCCGCCGAGCTGTGCTGCGGTCGCGATCTCCCGGACGGGTCCGTCCGGCCCCTCCCACCCGAATGGGGAGGACTGTCAACGGAGTTGGGGAGGCGCCGAGGGCTGGACGACGACGGCGGGCCCGCCGTGACCGGAGGGCCCGCCGCCGTGGTTCGACGCGTCAGCGCGCGCTGGCCTCGTGCACGAAGGCGACCAGGCGGGAGAGCGCGTCCGGGTCCATGGACGGCAGCACGCCGTGGCCGAGGTTGAAGATGTGGCCGCTGGTACCGAGCGCCTGGGCGGCGTGCAGCACCTCGCGGGCCTTGGTCTCCACGACCTTGGTCGGCGCGAACAGCACCGCCGGGTCGAGGTTGCCCTGCAGGCCCTTGCCCGCGCCGACCCGCTCGGCGGCGACGTTCAGCGGCACCCGCCAGTCGACGCCGACGATGTCCGCGCCGGCCTGGCCCATCAGCCCGAGCAGCTCGCCGGTGCCGACGCCGAAGTGGATCCGCGGCACCCCGTAGTGGGCGACGGCGTCGAAGACCTTGGTGCTGGCCGGCATCACCGAGCGGCGGTAGTCGTCCGGCGCGAGCGAGCCGACCCAGGAGTCGAACAGCTGGACCGCCGAGGCGCCCGCCTCGATCTGCACCTTCAGGAAGGCCGAGGTGATGTCCGCGAGCCGGTCCACCAGGGCGGCCCACAGCTCGGGCTGCCCGTACATCATGGCCTTGGTGTTCTCGTGGTTCTTGGACGGTCCGCCCTCGACCAGGTAGCTGGCCAGGGTGTACGGCGCGCCCGCGAAGCCGATCAGCGGGGTCTCGCCGAGCTCGTCAACCAGCAGGCCGACGGCCTCGGTGACGTACGGGACGTCGTCGGGCTCCAGCGGGCGCAGCCGCTGGAGGTCCTCGAAGGTGCGGATCGGATCGGCGATGACCGGACCGATGCCGGGCTTGATGTCCACATCGATGCCGACGGCCTTGAGCGGCACCACGATGTCGCTGTAGAAGATCGCGGCGTCCACCTTGTGCCGGCGCACCGGCTGCAGGGTGATCTCCTTGACCAGCTCGGGCCGCATGCAGGACTCCAGCATGGGGATGCCCTCGCGGACCTTCAGGTACTCGGGCAACGAGCGGCCCGCCTGGCGCATGAACCACACCGGGGTGTGCGGCACCGGCTCGTGCCGGCAGGCGCGCAGGAACGCGGAGTCGTGCGCGGCGCCGCGGCGCACGGGGGTGGGTCGGCCGTCGAGGGGGGCCGCCGTCGGGTCTGCCGTAGTCTCGCTCACGGGTCAAATCTTCGCATGCGCCTCGGACCGTCCTCCCCGGGCGGCCTCGTCGGTTCCTCCAAGATCTGTCCGGGTTTGCCGTTCCGGCACGCCGCTCGGACGGAAGTTGCGGCGATAACCCGGGCTTTCGACCTAGTCTTCGGGTCATGGCAGCGGTCGGCGGGCACCCCGCGCAGGGTGGCGGAGCAGGTGGCGGAACGGGTCGGGAGGGGGCGCCGAGCGAGTTCCGGGCCGCCGTGGAGGCCCTGAGCGGGGCGCGGCTGCGGCCCGAGCTCCAGCTCTCCCCCGCGCCGGCCCCGCGCCGGCTCGCCCCGCACGCGTTCGCGCTGACCGCCACCGTGGAGGTGGACGGCGAGGAGCTGGCAGACGGCCGGCTGGTGCTGCTGTACGACCCGGCCGGGCAGGAGGCCTGGAACGGGGAGTTCCGGGTGGTCACCATGACCCGGGCCGAGCTGGAGCCGGAGATGGCCGGCGACCCGATGCTCTCCGAGGTCGGCTGGGCCTGGCTGATGGACGCGCTGCAGGCGCAGGGCGCCGGGTACGCGGAGCCGTCCGGCACGGTGACCCGCTGCGCCTCACAGTACTTCGGCGCTCTGGCGGACCGTCCGTCCTCGACCGAGATCGAGATCCGGGCCTCCTGGACGCCGGCCGACGGCCGGTTCGAGCGGCACCTGGCGGCCTGGGGGGATCTCCTCTGCATCAGCGCCGGGCTGCCGCCGGCCACCCCGACCACGCAGCCGTCGGCCGAGGTCACGTCACTCGGTGGGGTGGTCCCGATGCCTGCCCGGCGACGCCCGCGATCGCACTGACGAGTGGCGTCCGGGCCGGGCGGCACCTCCCGCCCCGACGCCACCCCCAGGGCTGACGGAGTGTGACTTCGATCCCGCTCTGCGTCAATTAGCTGGTCAGAATCGACCGATCAGTGACGTTTCTGATCGATTTTGTGCGAATTCCAGGCATGTCGCATCAGTCATATGCGCGATTTGTCCGTATTGTTACTCACTAGATCGTGATCTTTCGCTAAAGCCGGGCACGGTTGCTGCCGAAGCAGACTGTGACCCTTTCCGAACGCGGAACACTCCGACCGCCCCCATCGGGGTTCCGTCCGCCACTCCCCGCAGGAGGCCTGGTGTCGGTCCTTCTTGAGCACCCCGCAAACGTGGTCGCCTACCGCCCGACCAAGCCCACCGCCATGGTGGTCATCGCCGATCCCCGCGTCCGAAACACCGTCACCCGCCACCTGTGGGCGCTCGGCGTTCGCGACGTGATCGAGGTGTCCTCTATCGCCGAGGCCCGCCCCCGGGTCTCCACCCCACGCGACATCTGCGTCGCCGACGTACACCTGCCGGACGGCTCCGGGCTGACCATCCTGGCCGAGACCCGCGCCGCGGGCTGGCCCAACGGCCTGGCGCTGTCGGCCGCCGACGACATCGGCGCGGTCCGCTCCGCGCTGGCCGGCGGCGTCAAGGGCTACGTGGTCACCGGCACCCGCACCAATGTCGCGATGCCCGGCCGCCCGGGCCTGCCGCTCGGCGCCGCCGGACTGGCCGGCCGGATGCGCCGCCCCGGGATGCCGGGCGTGCCGGGCGCCGCCGGCGCTCCGGGAGCGCCCGGGGCCCCCGGTGCGCCGGGCCCCCAGCAGGCCGCCTACCGTGAGCTGTCCGGCCGCGAGGTCGAGGTGCTGCGGCTGGTCGCCGAGGGCCAGTCGAACAAGGCGATCGGCGTGGCGATGGGCCTGTCCGCGCTCACCGTGAAGAGCCACCTGGCCCGGATCGCCCGCAAGCTCGGCACCGGGGACCGCGCAGGCATGGTCGCGGTCGCACTGCGCACCGGAATCATCCACTGAGCCGATCGGGCCCGAACCGCTTGTTGAACCACGACGGCGGCTCAGGAGGAACGTTCCTCCTGAGCCGCCGCAGGCATGGGAGCGGCCGCCGCAGGCATCGGGGCAGTCGCCGCGGCCATGTGCGGACGACACCTTCGTCTCCGTCCGTAACGGTCTGACCAGTCCGACAACACTCCCAGTTCCGGGGACCGTCGTACCCTTGGGGGGTGACCGACGCCGTAGCAGCCATCCCAGAAGAAGCAGCCCCGGTCCCGCTCCTCGAACCGAAGGAGGGGATCCCGCCCGTCGTGGCGGACGAGCGGGCGCTGGCCGCCACGGTCGCCGCCTTCGCCGGGGGCACCGGACCGGTCGCCGTCGACGCCGAGCGCGCCTCCGGCTACCGCTACGGGCAACGCGCGTACCTCATCCAGCTGCGTCGCGCGGGTGCCGGCTCCGCCCTGATCGACCCGATCGCCTGCCCCGACCTCAGCGGGCTGGGCGCCGCCATCGCGGACGCCGAGTGGGTGGTGCACGCCGCCACCCAGGACCTGCCCTGCCTGGCCGAGGTGGGCATGAGACCCCAGCGCCTGTTCGACACCGAGCTGGCCGGGCGGATCGCCGGCTTCGCCCGGGTCGGCCTCGGGCCGATGACCGAGAACGTGCTCGGGCTGAGCCTGGCCAAGGAGCACTCGGCGGTCGACTGGTCCACCCGCCCGCTGCCCGAGCCCTGGCTGCGCTACGCGGCTCTGGACGTCGAGGTGCTGGTCGAGCTGCGCGACGCACTCGAACAGGAGCTGGACGCCCAGGGCAAGCTCGGCTGGGCCCTGGAGGAGTTCGCCTCGATCGCCGCCGCGCCCCGCCCGGCCCCGCGCACCGACCCGTGGCGGCGCACCTCGCAGCTGCACAAGGTCCGCCGGCGCCGCCAGCTGGCCGTGGTGCGCGAGCTGTGGCTGACCCGCGACCGGATAGCGCAGGAGCGCGACGTCTCCCCCGGCCGGGTGCTCTCGGACGCCGCGATCGTCAACGCCGCGCTGGCCATGCCGCTGAACATCGCCGCACTGCAGGCCGTCCAGGGCTTCGGGCCGCGGCTGCACCGGCGCCAGCTGGACCAGTGGCTGGCGGCGGTGCAGCGCGCCCGGGAGATCCCGGAGAACCAGCTGCCGCCGGCCGCCGCGCCGCACGACGGACCGCCGCCGCCGCGGGCCTGGGCGGAGAAGGACCCGGTGGCCGCCGCCCGGCTCTCCGGTGCCCGCGCCGCCGTCAGCGACCTGGCCGAGCGTCACAACCTGCCGGCCGAGAACCTGATCACCCCGGACCTGGTGCGCCGGGTCTCCTGGGAGCCGCCGGCCGAGCCGAGCGCCGAGGGCGTGGCCGCCGCGCTGCGCCGGCTCGGCGCCCGGCAGTGGCAGGTCGACCTGGTGGCGCCGCCGGTGGCCGCCGCGTTCGCCATCGCCGCCGCCTCAGCCCAGGGCTGACCCGGCCGCGCTCCCGAGGCGTGGCTCCGAAAAGGGGATGTCGTCCGTCCGGACGGCATCCCCTTCGGCGTGTCCGGGAAGCCTTCCTGGTCGGACGTGTCGCGGGACACACGGTCCGAACCCTCCGAGGGGCCTGGGCAGGTTGGTTACCGACCGGTAGCATGACAGTGATGCGGCGCCGCTCGGGTCTTCACCGGCGGCAGCCCGCCCACCTCGAAATGTTGGTCCCTGGGAGGAGAGCCCCCGTGCCTCGTACCGCGAGGGACGTCGTCTTCGTCGATGGCGTCCGCACCCCGTTCGGCAAGGCCGGCCCGAAGGGCATCTACCACGAGACCCGCGCGGACGACCTCGTCGTCAAGTGCATCCGGGAGCTCGTGCGCCGTAACCCGAACCTGCCCGTCGAGCGCATCGACGAGGTCGCCATCGCGGCCACCACGCAGATCGGCGACCAGGGTCTGACCATCGGGCGCACCGCCGCCCTGCTGTCCGGCCTGCCGAAGTCCGTTCCCGGTTACGCGATCGACCGCATGTGCGCCGGCGCCCTGACCGCCGTGACCACCACCGCCGGCGGCATCGCCTTCGGCGCGTACGACGTGGTCGTGGCAGGCGGTGTCGAGCACATGGGCCGCCACCCGATGGGTGAGGGCGTCGACCCGAACCCGCGCTTCGTCTCCGAGAAGCTGGTCGACGAGTCCGCCCTGTTCATGGGCATGACCGCGGAGAACCTGCACGACCGGTTCCCGCACCTGACCAAGGAGCGCTGCGACGCCTACGCCGTGCGCTCGCAGGAGAAGGCCGCCAAGGCGTACGCCAACGGCGACATCCAGCCCGACCTGGTGCCGATCTCGATCCGCAACACCAACCCCGAGGTCGGCGAGACCGGCTGGGGCCTGGCCACCGTGGACGAGCCGATGCGCCCGGGCACCACGATGGAGAGCCTGGCGAACCTCAAGACCCCGTTCCGCCCGCACGGCAACATCACCGCGGGCAACTCGGCCGGTCTGAACGACGGTGCCACCGCCTCGCTGCTGGCTGCCGAGGACGTCGCCGAGGAGCTCGGCCTCCCGGTCAAGATGCGCCTGGTCTCCTACGCCTTCGCGGGCGTCGAGCCCGAGGTCATGGGCATCGGCCCGGTGCCGGCCACCGAGAAGGCGCTGGCCAAGGCCGGTCTGACCATCGACGACATCCAGGCCTTCGAGATCAACGAGGCCTTCGCCGTCCAGGTGCTGTCCTTCCTGGACCACTACGGCATCGCGGACGACGACGAGCGGGTCAACCCGTTCGGCGGTGCGATCGCCTTCGGCCACCCGCTGGCCTCCTCGGGCGTGCGCCTGATGAACCAGCTGGCCCGCCGCTTCGAGCAGCGCCCGGACGTCCGCTACGGCCTCACCACGATGTGCATCGGCTTCGGCATGGGCGGCACCATCATCTGGGAGAACCCGCATTGGAGCGGAGCGGAAGAGTCGTCCGAGCTTGAGGGTGGTAAGTGAACATGACGAACACCACTGAGCTGCTCCAGCACGGCGCCGAGCTGTTCCCGGGCGAGGTCGTCACGACCGCCCACGTGCGTCACCTGGACCTGCCGCTGCAGGCCGGCAAGCTGGCCCTGATCACCCTGGACAACGGCTTCGACCACACCAAGCCGACCACCTTCGGCCCGGGCTCGCTGCTCAAGCTGTCCGAGGCGCTGGACCAGGTCGAGGCCGAGGCCGCCGAGGGCAAGATCGTCGGCGCCGCGATCACCGGCAAGCCGTTCATCTTCGCGGTCGGCGCCGACCTCAAGGGCGTCGAGCTGCTCAAGCAGCACGCGGACGCGCTGGCCATCGGCAAGGGCGGCCACGAGGTCTTCAAGCGGATCGCCGCGCTGCCCGTCCCGACCTTCGCCTTCTACAACGGCGCGGCCATGGGCGGCGGCGTCGAGGTCGGCCTGCACTGCGACTACCGCACGGTGTCGGCGGGCGTTCCGGCCTTCTCGCTGCCCGAGGTCTTCCTCGGCCTCGTCCCCGGCTGGGGCGGCTGCACCATCCTGCCGAACCTGATCGGTGCCGGTAAGGCCGTCAAGGTCATCATCGAGAACTCGATGAACCAGAACAAGCAGCTCAAGGGCAAGGACGTGTTCGAGCTGGGGATCGCCGACGCGATCTTCGAGCCGGCCGACTTCCTGGAGCAGTCGCTGCTGTGGGCCGCCAAGGTCCTCAAGGGCGACGTCGTCGTCGAGCGCGAGGCGATCGACCGCGGCAAGGCCTGGGACGACGCCGTCGCCTGGGGCCGTCTGGTCGCCGACGGCAAGGTGCACGGCGCCGCTCCGGCCGCCTACAAGGCGCTGGACATCATCGCCGCGGTCAAGGACGCCAACTTCGCCGACAAGGCCAGCCTGCAGGCCGGCTTCGACGCCGAGGACGCGGCCCTGGCCGACCTCATCATGAGCGGCGAGCTGCGCAGCGGCATCTACGCCTTCAACCTGGTGCAGCGTCGGGCCAAGCGCCCGGTCGGCGCGCCGGACAAGTCGCTGGCCCGCCCGGTCTCCAAGGTCGGCGTCGTCGGCGCCGGTCTGATGGCCTCGCAGCTGGCGCTGCTGTTCGCCCGCCGTCTGGAGGTGCCGGTGGTCCTCACCGACATCGACCAGGAGCGCGTCGACAAGGGCGTCGGCTACGTCCACGCCGAGATCGACAAGCTGCTCGGCAAGGGCCGCATCGGCCAGGACAAGGCCAACCGCCTCAAGGGCCTGGTCAGCGGCTCGCTCGACAAGGCCGCCGCCTTCGGCGACGCGGACTTCGTCATCGAGGCCGTGTTCGAGGAGATGGGCGTCAAGCAGACCGTCTTCGCGGACCTGGAGAACGTGGTCTCGCCGACCTGCGTGCTGGCGACCAACACCTCCTCGCTGTCGGTCACCGAGATGGCCTCGAAGCTGAAGCACCCCGAGCGGGTCGTCGGCTTCCACTTCTTCAACCCCGTCGCGATCCTGCCGCTGCTGGAGATCGTCCGCGGCGAGCAGACCGACGACGCGTCGCTGGCCACCGCCTTCGCCGTGTCGAAGAAGCTGAAGAAGACCTCGGTCCTGGTCAAGGACGCCCCGGCGTTCGTGGTGAACCGGATCCTGACCCGCTTCATGGGCGAGATCCAGAACATCATCGACGAGGGCACCCCGATCGCCAGCGTCGAGAAGGCCGTCGAGCCGCTCGGCCTGCCGATGTCCCCGATCGTGCTGCTGGAGCTGGTCGGCCCGGCCATCGCCCTGCACGTCTCGGAGACCCTGCACGGCGCCTTCCCGGAGCGGTTCACCGTCTCCGAGAACCTCGGCAAGGTGGTCAAGGCCGGCAAGCGCGGCTTCTACACCTGGGTGGACGGCAAGCAGGTCCTCGACCCCGAGGTGCTGGAGCTGCTGACCTTCGGCGACTCGGTGCTCACCGAGGAGCAGGTCCTGAGCCGCGCCCTGGAGGCCGTGGCCCAGGAGATCGGCCTGATGCTGGAGGAGGGTGTCGTCGCCGAGGCGCAGGACATCGACCTCTGCATGATCACCGGTGCCGGCTGGCCCTTCCACCTGGGCGGGATCACCCCGTACCTGGACCGTGAGGGCGTCTCGGAGCGGGTGACCGGCAAGAAGTTCCTCGCCCCCGGCGTGGCCTCGGTGCCCGCGTAAGGCGTAGCGCTACGGAAGGAGCCCCCGGCGACCTGGTCGCCGGGGGCTCCTTGCGTAGCGTGCCCGGTGTTCGCGGCGGCTGTGCTCAGCGCTTGAGGCGGTACACCACGGTGTCGCCGATGACGCCGATCATCTCGTAGTGGGTGTCCAGCAGGTTCTCGATCCGGGGAACCATCACGGGCTGGTACGGGGAGATGCCGGAGTCGTCCACGAAGACCTCGGGCAGGCCGTTGGCCAGCTCCTTGTCGAAGGTCTGCCAGGCGTTGTTGACGCTGAACTGCTCGCCGACGTTCTGGCTGCCGTCCTTGCCGCCGCTGTAGTTGGTGAGGAAGCCCGCGGTCAGGTAGCGGGTGGCGGGCTTGCGGTCGGCCAGCCAGTACAGCTCGGGGTGCATGCCCCAGACCAGCACGGTGTCCTTGGGGGTGGTCTGGGCGGCGACCGCGGTGGCGACCTCGGTGTTGCGGTTCATCTGCTCCCCAGGCCAGGCCAGCGCCAGGCCCCAGAAGACCGTGGCGGCGACCGTGGTGTACACCAGGACGGGCTTCCAGCGGATCGCCGAGGTGGCCACCGCCCCGGTGCCCAGCAGCACCAGCGGGGGAATCAGCTGCAGGTAGTAGTGGCCGAAGAAGTGGAAGCCGACGCTGACCGCGACGGCCGAGGAGAGCAGCCAGACCCACAGGTCGGTGGTCGAGCCGTGCTCCTCGCCGGCCACCGGCAGCGGGCGGTGGCGGTACTTGAACCAGAGCCGGCGACCGACCGGGTAGAGGAAGCCGAGGCCCGCGGCGGCCAGGATGCCCAGGTTGCCGAAGGCGCGGCCGAGCATCTGCAGCCAGGCGCCGCCGAAGGAGGCGTAGTCGCCGCTGCCGGTGACGACCCAGAAGAGGAAGCCCTTGGGCTTGGTCAGGATGACCGCGACCAGCGCTATCGGCAGCGCGAAGCCGAAGCCGATCTTGAACAGCGCGGGCGGCCAGCGCACCCCTCGTCGGCGGGTGTCCTGCAGCAGCATCCAGAGCACCGGCAGCATGACGGCGCCGCCGGTCTGCTTGGTCAGCGAGCAGAGCGCGACCGCGATGCCGGCGGCCAGCCAGCGGCGGCGCTCGGCGTACCGGAAGGCGGCCACCATGGCGGGCAGCATGAAGACCTCGAAGGTCGCCGCCTGGGTGTCCTCCGGGGAGAGCCCGATGGAGACCAGCAGGTAGAGCAGTCCGGCGCCGACACCGGCGCGGTTGCCCCAGCGGCCGCGGGCGATCGAGGCCAGCAGGATCGCGGTGACCAGGTGGGCCACCACCGCGAGGGTGCGCAGCGGCCACAGCGAGGCGGAGCCGAAGACGGCGAAGCAGGCCTGGTAGAGCCAAGGGAGCAGCGGCGGCTTGCGGTCCACCACGGTGTCGTAGAGCACGCCGCCGTCCGCCAGCATCCGGGCCTGGGTGGCCAGGAAGCCCTCGTCCGGGCTCCAGACGGGCCGGGCGAAGGAGGGGATGTGGGTGAGCAGTGCGACCAGCGCGAGCGCCGGCACCAGCCTGGTCCAGTACCCCTGACGAAGGTGGGTACGGACACGCTCGGGCAGGCGCTCGGCCAGTCCGGCGGGGCGGAGGCGGGTGGGGGTCGGCACGGTTGACAACCTACCGGGCGGGATCGGCGCGGGTAGCGCCGGTCCCGCCCTTCAGTGCGATTGTCAGCTTGTTTCGCGGCGAACTGTTACGGAGTTACGACAACCAGTCGTCGGCGGAACGGGTTAGGACGGTTCCCGGGGCCCGTTCCGCCGGGCCGTTCTCAGGCCTCGACCGGCGCCACGTCCAGCTTGGCGACCAGGGCGGTCACCTTGCGGGCGATGTCGGGGGCGTTCAGGCCGATTTCGGCCAGGATCTCGTTCCGGCTGGCGTGGTCCAGGAACTCCTGCGGGATGCCGAAGTCGCGCACCGGCAGGTCCACGTCCGCGTCCCGCAGCGCCTGCGCGACGGTCGCGCCGACGCCGCCGGTGCGGCCGTTGTCCTCGATCGTGACGACCACCCGGTGCTCGGCGGCCAGGCCCGGCAGGGCCGGGTCGACCGGCTTGACCCAGCGCGGGTCCACCACGGTGGCGGTGATGCCCTGGGCGGCCAGCAGGTCGGCGACCTCCAGGCTGGTGGGGGCCATCGCGCCGACCGAGACGATCAGCACGTCGGCGCGGTGCGCACCGCTCGGCTCCTCGGCGGCGCGCAGCACGTCCATGCCGCCGACCTTGCCGACCGCGGCGACGGCCGGGCCGACCGTGCCCTTGGAGTAGCGGACCACGGTCGGGGCGTCCTTGACCTGGACGGCCTCGCGCAGCTGGGCGCGAACCTGGTCGGCGTCGCGCGGGGCGGCCAGCCGCAGGCCCGGGATGACCTGGAGGATCGACATGTCCCACATGCCGTTGTGCGAGGCGCCGTCCGTCCCGGTGACACCGGCCCGGTCGAGCACGAAGGTGACGCCCAGCTTGTGCAGGGCGACGTCCATCAGGACCTGGTCGAAGGCTCGGTTGAGGAAGGTCGCGTAGACCGCGAACACCGGGTGCAGGCCGTTGGTGGCCAGGCCCGCCGCGCTGGTGACGGCGTGCTGCTCGGCGATGCCGACGTCGAAGATGCGGTCCGGGAAGGCCTTGGCGAAGGGGGCGAGGCCGACCGGGTGGAGCATCGCGGCGGTGATGGCGACGATGTCCTCGCGCTCGTGGCCGAGCGCGACCATCTCCTCGCCGAAGACCGAGGTCCAGTCCTTGCCCGAGCTCTTGACCGGCAGGCCGGTGTCCGGGTGGATCACGCCGACGGCGTGGAAGCGGTCCTCGTCGTTGTTCTCGGCGGCGTGGTAGCCGCGGCCCTTCTCGGTGAGGCAGTGCACGATCACCGGGCCGCCGAAGCCGCGCGCCTTGGTCAGCGCGGACTCCAGGGCGGTCAGGTCGTGGCCGTCGATCGGGCCGATGTACTTGAGGCCGAGGTCCTCGAACATGCCCTGCGGGGCGATGAAGTCCTTGAGGCCCTTCTTGGCGCCGTGCAGCGTCTCGAACAGCTGCTGGCCGACCACCGGGGTGCGCTGCAGCGCGTCCTTGCCCCAGGACAGGAAGCGCTCGTAGCCCTGGGTGGTGCGCAGCGTGGCGAGGTGGTTGGCCAGGCCGCCGATGGTCGGGGAGTAGGAGCGCTCGTTGTCGTTGACGACGATCACGACCGGAAGGTCCTTGGCGTCGGCGATGTTGTTGAGCGCCTCCCAGGCCATGCCGCCGGTCAGCGCGCCGTCGCCGATCACCGCGACGACCGGGTCGTTCTTGCCCAGCAGCTGGTTGGCCTTGGCCAGGCCGTCGGCGTAGGAGAGGACCGTGGAGGCGTGCGAGTTCTCGATCACGTCGTGCTCGGACTCGGCGCGGGACGGGTAGCCGGACAGGCCGCCGCTCATCTTCAGCCGGGAGAAGTCCTGGCGGCCGGTGAGCAGCTTGTGGACGTAGCTCTGGTGTCCGGTGTCGAAGAGGATGCGGTCGCGCGGCGAGTCGAACACCCGGTGCAGCGCGATGGTGAGCTCCACCACGCCGAGGTTGGGGCCCAGGTGGCCGCCCGTCTTGGAGACCTCGGTCACCAGGAAGGTCCGGATCTCCTGGGCCAGTGCGGCCAGCTGTCCGGGCGTGAGCCGGTCGAGATCGCGCGGTCCCCGAATGCGGGTCAGCAGGGCCACCCGTTCCTCCTCGTTCAGTGTTCACGGACCGCGGACGGTCCGACGGGCGTCGCTGCCCGGTCCGGCGGCAGGCCGGCGGTCGCGGTCGGTGCCGACCGGTCGAGTCTAATGTCCGCTTGCCGGACACCGACCGGCACGCCCGGTGCCACCGACGGGTTACCGCCATTCCGGGAGGTGGGGCCGGGGGCGCGCGTCAATGCGGTGTTGACGGATGGGTGTTCCGGTCGGGCGGGCTGCACCCGGGAGCCCTCAGTGGCGGCCGAGGGCGCCGGACTCCCCCATCTCGCTCATCACCAGGGCCAGCGCGCCGAGCACCTCGGCCCGGCCGCCGAGGGTGCCGGGGACGACCGAGAGCTGGCGTGCGGCGCTGGGGATGGCGTAGCGGGCGACCGAGTCGCGGATCGGGGCGAGCACCAGCTCACCGGCCTCGGCGAGGTCGCCGCCGAGGATCACCCGGCGGGGGTTGAGCAGGTTGCACAGGGTGGCCACGCCCGTGCCGATCTGCCGGCCGGCGTCGGCGATCACCCTGCGGCAGCCGAGGTCGCCCTGGTGGGCCAGCTCGACCACCCGGGGCAGGGTGAGGTCGGGGCCGAGGGTGGAGCTGAGCAGCGAGAGCAGGTAGCGGGAGCCGACGAAGGTCTCCAGGCAGCCCCGGTTGCCGCAGCGGCAGACCGGGCCGGCCTCGTCCAGGGTGATGTGCCCGATCTCACCCGCGGTGCCGCCCGGACCGCGGTAGATCTGGCCGTTCACCACCAGCCCGGCGCCGACGCCACTGGCGATCTTGATGTACGCGAGGTCGCTCAGACCGCGGCCGGCGCCCCAGACCAGCTCGCCGAGCGCGCCCAGGTTGGCGTCGTTGTCCACGTGCACCGGCATGCCGAGCCGCTCGGCCAGCTCCCGGCCCGGGGCGATGCCCGTCCAGCCGGGCAGGATCGCGGTGGAGCCGAGCGCACCGGTCTCCACGTCGATCGGGCCGGGCACGCCGAGGCCGACGCCGATCACCTTCTCCGGGCGGAAGCCGGCCTGCTCCAGCAGCCGCTCGACCATCGCCTCGGCCCGGTCGAAGCCCTGCGCGGCGGAGACGTCCACGTCGATCGGGGCGCTCTCCTCGGCCAGCACCCGGTGCGCCAGGTTGCCGACCGCGACCCGCAGGTGGGTGTGGCCGAAGTCGATGCCGACCACGATGCCGGCGTCGCCGCTGAGCGAGACGCTGCGGGCGCGGCGGCCGCCGGAGGAGGTGTCGGCGACCACGACGGTGCCGCTCTCCTTCAGTTCCCGCACGATGTTGGAGACGGTGGCCGCGGAGAGGCCGGTGCCGCGGGCGATCTCGGCCTGGGTGAGCGAACCGGCCATCCGCACCGCCCGGAGCACCCGCTCCAGGTTCGCCCGGTGCAGGGACGACTGCGAGCCCGGTGTGTCCGTCGACATGATCCACCCTCCCAGGGCGGGGATCCCTCTGTCGGGCTTCCCCTTCAACTCCTGAAGCCTACGGCGCGGGGTGTCTGTTGTGGGGGGGGTGGCTCTCGGGAGGGTGGGTGGCCGGGGGCGGCTCCGGGGGTGGCCGCTCCGGGGGCTGGGTGATTTTCAGACTGCCCATTCGGTTGGGTGGGGCGTTGGGTGCGGTGGCAGTCTG